>JAEUGZ010000065.1 GCA_016794725.1 Opitutaceae bacterium
CGTGATGACGGCCCACCACAGCGCCGGGCTGCGCCAGCCCCGGGCGCGCTCGCGCTGGTTGGCCGGGAGCTGCAGGCTCTCCCGAGTCCAGATCAGTCCGCGCAGGGCTTCTTCGGGCTTCGGGCGGGTCACCAGGCTGACTCCGACGCAGGCCACCATGCAGGCCCAAAAGACAATGCCCGTTCGGTTGAAAAACGGCAGGCTCGGAAAGAGCAGCTCCAGTCCGACGGACAACACAATCGTCAGCACACCCGCCGTCACCGCCCCGGCCTGGGTGGCCCGGCGCCAGAAGATGCCGACCAGGAACATCGTCGCCATGCCCGGCGTGACGTAGCCATAGGCGCTCAGCAGGTAAATGAAGACCGGCCGATCCGAATGCGAGGTGAGGATCTCGGCCGCCACCACACCCAGGATTGCCAGCACGATGCCCGACCGCCGTCCAAAACGAACGGCGTCGGCCTCGGTCGCGCGCGGCCTCCAGACCTGATAAAAGTCCACGGTCAGTATCGTGGTCGACGAATTCAAGGCGCCGGAGACATGCGACATGACCGCCGCCACCAGGCCGGCCAGCACCAGACCCACCAAGCCCTGAGGCAGGAGATTCGCCACGAGCGTGGGGAAGATCATGTCAGGACGTTCCAATCCGGGAAACAGCTTCGGACCGATGATGCCGGGCACGACGATGATCAGCGGGAGCAGGAATTTGAGGTAGTCGGTGAAGACAACGCCCATTCGCGCATGCCACTCGTCCTTCGCACCGAGCACGCGTTGCACGATGAACTGATTCGCCGCGCAGTAGAAAATGCTGATGCAGAGCAGGCCGCCCAGGTACATGGTCCACGGAAAGTCGGGGTCGCTGGCCGGTCTAATCATGTCCCAGTCCTTCGACGTGGCAAAAAAGGCCGCCCACCCGCCGCCGGCATGCAGGACCGCCACCGCCAGCGAAAGCCCGCCGACCAGCAGCACCACCAGCTGCAGCATCTCCGTCCAGACCACGGCGCGAAGTCCGCCCGTGACCGTGTAAATCCCGGTGATGAGCGCAATGACCGGCACGCAAAGGTGCACCGAGAGTCCCAGCAGCTCGTGCAAGGCCAGGGCGCCAAAGTAGAGCACGGCCGCAATTTCCACGAACACGTACGTCACCAGGATGAGGACCGCAAACAGCCCTCGCGCCGCCCCGCCGTAGCGACGCTGGAGAAACTCCGGCATCGTGTAGAATCCATTGCGCAGGTAATACGGGAGGAAGATCCACAGCAGCGCGTTGAATCCGACGAGGATCGCACCCCACTCGATGGTCATGGCCACGAACCCGTGCTGGTAGGCGACGCCCATCACCCCGATGAAGTGATGGCTGCTGATGTTCGCCGCCACGATGCTTCCCCCGACCATCCACCACGGCAGTTTTTCGCCACCGAGGAAGTACTCGCGTCGGGTGTCGTTGCGGCTGCGCGACGCCCGGGCGGCGAGCAGTCCAACGGCGACGAGGTAACCACCAAACACCAACAAATCCACCATGCCCAGTTCCACGCGCATGGTTCAGCGTCCGCGGTAGTTTTCCCAGTTGGCCAGTTGGTAGGTGGTGGCCCCGGTCTTCACGACCAACCCCTGGTCAATCAGGAGCTGGAAGCGGTCGCGCCCCTTTTCCACCGACCAGAAAAAGTCGCGGGAAAGATGCCGCGCGTTGATGTCAACCTGCAGTGGCGTGTTCACCGCGCGCTGACGCTCCTGCAACGACTGGAGCTGGCGGTGGGCGTCGCGCCAGCGCATCCAGTCCGGCGGCGTCAGCACGAGGCCGTGCTCCTTGGCAAAGGTCATGAGCATCTTCTCCTGTGTCATCGCTTCCGGAGGGCCAAAGGCACCAATCCAGGTCGAATAGTCGGGAATGGGCTTCCAGATCGCATTGGCCCGGACGCGAAGTTCCTCCTTGGACAGGCCCTTGGCGGCGTCGCTCGTGAGTGCGGAAAACTGGATACGGAAATCGGCGAACGCCCGCAGTTGCCGCAGGTGCGGGAGCATCAGCTCGACAAAGGTCGCCGGCGGAAACGGCAGGGGGAGTTTCGGCACGTAGGACGCGTCCGTCTCCATCGCCTCGAGACTGGCAATGGCCTCGTCGGCGCGACGCCGGTCGTCCGCCGGATCGGCGGTGCCCAGCCGGTGGGTCGGCAGCGACCACCAGTAGGTGTCCCACGACGGACCGGTGCGGGTGTCCTGGATGAGCTGCAGCGCCGCCAGGACCGCCGCCCCGTTGCGCGGACCCCAAATGCCCTCGGCCACTTCGCGCAGGAGCTCATCGGGATCGCGGTCGGGATTCCAAAGGAGCTGCCCGGCGCAGTACATCGTGAAGATGTTGATCAGGTGGCAGGCCTCCATTTCGGACCAGTAGGTGATCGGATGGATCTTGTTCACCCCGGCCTTCATCTCCCGGTAGAATTTGCTGAGCAGCTGGGCGTTGACATGCATCGTCGGCATCTGGTCCGACTCGATCTCGGCCGTGTGCCAGCCCCAGACACCGATCTCGAGCCCGCGGGCCTTGGCGGCCTCGTGCAGCTCCTCGCGCCGTCCCGGCGGATACGTGTGCGGCATGGTGTTTTCCAGGAAGAGCACATCCTTGAACCCATGCTCCACGAGCTGCTGCATGTAACCGACCTCCTGGTCCGCGTACCAGAAGTCCACCCCCAGCTTCACCTTCGGGTTCTTCGCCCGGAACTTGTCCCTGAGCAGACCCATGTAGTTGAAGACATCCGCGCGGTCCTTGAGCGTGCCCGGGTCGTAGAAGTGCGCGATCAACAGGTCGACGTCAGCCGCCAGCTCGGCGTAGCCGTCATAGTAGCGCTCAAACGTGGCCCGCACGGCCGGGTCGGTGAACGCGGTCTTTCCGGGCTGCGGCGTGGTGACCACGGTGCGGTCAACCCAGCCAAAGTCGTTGAACTGCGACGCCCAGACCCAGAGCGTGATGTCCTGCCCGTTCTCGCGCAGCGCGCGGGTGAACATCCGCAGCCTTCCGTGATAGGCCTCGGCCGAACCCACTGCGGCATAGTTTGCCACAGTATCCATTAACTGGGAACCACTGAACCCGAACCAGTCGAACATCTCGACATACGCCGCCACCTGGCGGTCGCTGTAGAGCCAGACGTTCATGCGTTTGTCGGCCTGCGGATTGTGAAAAAGCCCGCGCACCAGTTCCGGACTCCAGGCACACAGCGTCCACTCGCGGCGCGGAATCCAGGGACGTTCCACCAGAGCGAGGTCGGGAATGACCAGACCGGGTGCACGTTGCTCGCTGCGCATCACCAGACGCTGCACCGCCCGCTTGAGGCCGCGGTCGGTGCGGCCCGTCGCGACCACGAGGTCGCGCCCCGGGATGCGGCGGGTTTCCAGGCTGAACGCCTCGGGCGAATCCGCCGCCACCCGTGCGTCGGCCCAGGGGCCGCGGCGGGCGAGCGTCAATACGATGGCGGGTGCACCCGCCGGGACGTCCTCGAGGCGAGCGACGCGCCGGGCCGGCACGCCAAGCACCCGGCCGGCATAATCGGCCAGCTGTGTCACCACCCGCGTTTCCAGATCGGAGACCGGGCTGGTCACGAGGTACGCAGGCGCCCGGGAAGGGAACTCCACCGCGGCCTCGCAGCCGAGGAACGCCGCCAGGCTGCCGAGGGCAACCAGGACGCTTCGCACGCTCCGGAAGCCGACGGGCGAGCTGCAGGCGAAGGAAGGGGAGAAAAACAGACTCATGGTGAAGGGGGTCGGAGGGGGGCCGCCGCCGGCATTTCCAGGGCGCGGAGCAGCCGGGTCTGGACAGCGAGGACGAGGGTCTCCAGTGCTCCCGGAGTGAAAGGGCTTTGCCAGACCGAGTATTGGTCGCGGGTGGCGTAGTCCTGGGGCGCCAGGTAGCCGGCGTAACCGTTGGTGACGTTGAGCACCACAATCGGCCTTCCGGGAAAACGCCGTCGGACCTCGATCTGAAGTTGCGAATAGGCTTCGCCGGGGCTGGCCACCACCCAAGCCTCGCCCAACCGCCAGATCCACAGGGGCAGGTCCAGGGCGGCGCCATCGCCCACCATGCGTCGAACCCCGCGCTGCCGCCAGAGGCGCTCGCCCAGCGCGCGGTCCGTGCAACCAGCCAGCTTCGCTTCAATCTCCGCCACGCTCGGCATCGGTTTCAGCGGGAGGCTGACGGGCTGCACCGACGCGCTCGCCTGATCGGTGATCAGCACGGCGGCGGGACGCGTCACCGCGAGCGCCGCGCCGGATTCGACCACGCGGTCAAAGACCTGGGTCCGATCGGACCAGCCATTCAGCACCGCCAGGACGGCATGACCGAGCCGGCGGCCATGGCGGTCGGCCACGGCCGCGTCGCCACCATACTGCTCAGCCGGCGCCAATTCGCCCGAGGCGCCCTGAAGGAACAGGCTGGGGGCTCCGGTGGCTGTCTCGACCGTTTCGCGCATCGCTCCAGGAAAGTCCGGGGAAATCAGGCGGTTGTCCCAGGCCAGAGTCGTCGGGTGACAGGCATAGTTGACGACGGTGGCAAGCAGGCGGCCATCGGCCGCGTCCTCGATCCTCCCCACCAACAGGGTGTCATCGGCGCTGCCTTCGGCATGATAGCCGACGACATGGCGGGCCGTGCCGGGCTCGGGAAGGTCCCGATTGCGCGCCAGATCGCACCGGCCATAGCGCCACGAGAGCAGTGCCGGGCGCCGGACAGCCATCGCCGCGCGCGCGGCGGCAATCAGCCGTTCGCGGAGCCGATCCAGGTAGGGCCCGATCCACTCACCGCCGGGCTTGCCAGCGTCGTCGCTGTAGAGACTCGGTCCGGCGTGGGTGTGCGAAAGTGAAATCAGAACCTGCGCCTCGCTGAGCCCGAGGG
>JAEUGZ010000603.1 GCA_016794725.1 Opitutaceae bacterium
CGTGCCACCAGTTCCTTCAGGTCGCTCGGGGCCGATTTTGGCATTTTCGTCAAATCATGCGCCATTTCTGCCGGGGATCCACCTCAATCCGGCGAGCGACGGCGCGTCAACTTAAGCGGGCCGTAGAGGCACCGTGTTGATTGGGCTTGAATGGAGGGCGTCGCTCCGACGACGCCGGTTGCGCGTCGCGGAGTCCAAAACGGTCGGTCGCAGCGGTTCACGCACCGTCCCCACGGCGCTGACGGAGCAGCGCCCTCCAGGCATGTGACGTTCGGTCGTGATCGATGGTGAAAACGGCGGCCTCCGGTCGCCCAATCTCATGGTCACCCGAAGGGTGGATCCCTGGAGGGCGTCGCGCCCCCCGGCCTCGACGAGGCCAGCTCCAACGGAACACAACTGTGGCTGCCGCCTCCTCGTATCTAATGTTCCGTGACCTGTGCCCTCCGCGTCCGCTACAGCTTGATGAACCACCGGCGCCGCCACATCAGGAGGGCGACCGCGAACGTGAACCCCACAAACACGATCGCGAACAGGAGCGAAGCCAGCCGGGGCTCGCCGATCGGCGCAAAGGCGCCGTCATAGACAAAGCCCTTCAGGGTGACTTTCTTCCCATCCAGGTTGGTCCACTGCACCAGGGACATCCCTTTCGCCAGAAGGCCGGCGAGCACAAACATGGCGATCGCATTGCGTCCATAGATGATGAACGGCTTCGCCCAGCGTTTCCACTCCCCTGCCTCCATCAAACCGTAAAACAGCGCATAGAAGAGCGCGGACCAGCCGGCCATGAAGATGGCAAAGGTGGGCGTCCAGAGGTTCTTGTTGATCGGCATCCACCGCACCAACACCGCACCGACAAACAGGGCCACCACCCCCGCCGCCATGAGATAGAACGCCTTGCTCCAGTCACCCATCGGCTCGCGCAGCAGTCGTCCCGCCAGGCAACCCATCAGGGTCGTCGCGATCGCCGGGATCGTCGAGAGGATGCCCTCCGGATCAAAGCCCGGCGCCGGCGCGCCAGTCCAGGTGTGTCCCGCCAGCAAAGCTGAATCGATCCAGCCCGGCACATTGCCGACCGGGTCGAGCACGCCCGCGCCATACCCCGGCACGGGAATCCAGCACAGCAGGATCCAGTAGGTCAGCAGAAGTCCCACCACCCACTTCACCTGATCACGCCAATCGGACCGCACCACAATCGCGCTGGCCACCAGGTAGCAGATCGCAATGCGCTGCAGCACCCCCGGAATCCGCATCGTGTGGAGGGAAAATGTGTGCGTCGGCACCAGGCCAAAGGGAAAGGCCGTGAGCAGCAGTCCGAGTGCAAAGAGCAGAAACGACCGGATCCAGACGTGCTTGATCAGCATGCGTCGATTCGCGCCCTCCTCGAGCCGGCGGGAAAACGACAGGGTCATCGAAACCCCGACAATCCATAGGAAGCAGGGAAACACGAGGTCGGTGAACGTCCATCCATGCCAGGGGGCGTGCAGCAACGGCGGATAAACGTGACCCCATGAGCCGGGATTGTTCACCAGCAACATGCCCGCCACGGTGGCACCTCGGAAGGCGTCTAGGGAGACCAAGCGCGAAGAGTCACTCATGGGGGGAGGCTCCACTCTTCACGCCGTCTTTCGCGTTGCAACGTCAGAGGGGAAGCTGACTTCGCCCAATTTACGTAGTTGATTTGCAGTTCTGGGCATTGAATCAGCGTAGGGGATGGGCTGCGACTGGCCTCGTCTCCCCAACCCGACATTCCGCCAGCATCACCGCCACCTCATCCAACTCTCCCCCTCCCGTGCGCGGGTGCACCGCACGGTAGCGGTTGAGGAGGAAGCTGAACGCCAGCGGTTCACCCGCCGCGGTGGTGACGTACCCCGAAAGGGACTGCGCCCAGCGCAGGGTGCCCGTCTTGGCCCGCACATTCCCTTCGGCGGGGGTCCCTTTCATGCGTTTGCGCAGCGTTCCGTCGATCCCGGCGATGGGCAAGGCGGCACGAAACGCCTCGGCTTCGCGATGCTTGGCCATGAACTGCAGGAGACTCATCACCGCCGCGGCCGAAGTGAGGTTGTTGCGCGAAAGACCGGACCCCTCTTCAAAGCGCACGTCACCCGGACGGAGGTCCTTCTCCTGAAGGAAAGCTTCCAATTCTTCCACCGCGAGTTCCTCCGAGGTCCGCCAGGCCGGGGTATCGGGGCCCCGGCGTTGCTCTCCCAGGTACGCAAACAGAAGATCCGTGCGCAGATTTTGCGAAACCTTCATAATCACCGTCACCAGGTCCCGCACAGGAGCCGAAGCAACGGTGCCCAGCAGCACCGGCGCCCGGGCCACCGCCGACGGCTCCGGCCAGCGCAGGCTGCGCGCTCCACCCTCCACGCGAATCCCCGCCCGTCGCAGGGCTTCAACCAGGCTCGCTGCGTACCACTGCGCCGGGCGCGGCACGGTCGCTTCCGTGAGCTCCTCCTTCGCGCCCAGCGGCATCTCGCCCCAGACATCGACCTGCGTTTCACCCGGCAAGCGGAGCACCACCAGGTTGGCCTTGCCTCCGGCGGGGGTGGTGCGGGTGTGATTGACAAAGCGCAGGCCGCTCTGGGGCTGCAGGACTTCGAGTCCGGCCGCGTCACCCACGGCCTTTCCCGGGGTGACGCGAAGGTCAACGTAGTTTTCTTCCAACGTCACCGCTGACACCTCCGCGCCGTAATAGTCATTGAGGTCGTCCGCCGTCCAACCTGCGCCGTGGGGGCGCATGCGGAACCAGGTCGCATCGGCCACCACATCTCCCATCACCCGGCGCACGCCGGCCGTCCTGAGCACGGCAACCACCGGCTCGAAGGCCTGCCAGAAATCCTGGTGAGTGCGCCGGGGATTCCATCCGGGGTCGCCGCGACCATCGATCACGAGGTCGCCTTGCAACTCACCCGCCGCGTCCACGGCCACCGTTCCCAGCACCCGGGTTTCCAGCCGCGCCTCCGACCCCAGCCGGTCGAGCGCCAGGGCGCAGGTGTAGAGTTTGGAGTTCGAGGCCGGACTCATCAACCGGCCGGCCTCGCGCTCAAACCAAACTTCACCCGTGCGCAACGACACCACCTTGGCGCTCCAAAGCGCCCCCTCGAAACGGGGGTCGTTCAGCCGGGTCTCGAGCCGGGTGCGCAGGGCCTCGACCGTGGTCGGCGGCTCCACCGTCGCCCGAGCAGTCTGGGCGGGGAGGCGCCCCGCCGATGCCAGCAGCAGGGCGAACGCGACCAGGCGAAAGGGTGACAACACAAGCGCGGGAAAGTCCATGACGGGCGGGGCACCGTGTCCGCTCTCCCGCCCCAAGGCAATCGCGGAACCGAACGTCAGCTCCGTCCCCACAGCAGCCGCGCCAGCATCAGCCCGCCCAAGGCCAGTCCGAGGCGGATCACCACTCCGGTCCACAGCAGCCGTCCATCATGCAGCACGTATTCATCTCTCCATACGCCACCCGCAGCCGGGATGGTCCGGTGCAGCACCTCGACCCGCTCATCCTTGCGAAAGTCCCGGAACGGTGAAGACAGGTCGAACGTCGTCGCGCCCCCGCCTTCGGTGAGAAACGCCACCGTCACCCGCACGCCGGAGCCCTCCTCCTTGGCATGCGGTACCACGCTCGCCACCGAAGCGGGAATCGAGGTTCGGCCCCGCTTGATGTAGCCCGCCTGCAGCGCCGCCACCCCGGCCAGCCCGAGCAAAACTGCCGACGCCACGCCGACCCCGGTCGCGATCACCCGTCGAACCCGGCTCCGGTTGGCTGGAAAATCACCGTTGTTCATCCCTGACAACTGGTTGACAGAGAAATCCGCCGATGTCCATCCCCGTTGCGCTCCGGCGCCTCTCCGACCGGGCCTCCCTTCGGCCGCTGGTCCGACGGCGCTTTCCATCATCGTGCGATCCCAAGTTCCGCAGCGGAATAAGCCACAGAGAACGCAAGGAGCACAGAGAATGACGACGGAGCTACCCCATCTATGGACGAGCGACTCCCTCGGCGGGTGAGCCATCCTCGTTCTGATTTTCCCGGGATTTCACTGTGTGACTTTGTGTTCTCGGTGATTCAACGGTTGAAGCTAGGATAATTAAACGTCGGATACGCCCGCCAAACCTTGACCGGCGGAGCGGGGGTCACGGGAGCCTGCCGGGCGAATCCCAGCGGTCCCTGGCAAGGCCTCCGCCGAAGTCAAGGCGGATGCCCGCTGCATCCGGCGTCCGCTGTTGAGACGGGGCGGCCTGCGATTCTTCGCTTCAGCGAAAGAACGCGCGACCGATTGAAGCACCGTTTCCGTAAACCGTTACGGTCCACTTTCTCGGGCAGGACTCAGGGCCTGTCAGGCAAAGGCACAGGGGCGTCGCCCTCCCATTCCATGGGGCGTCGCCCCTGTGCCTTTTTGCTTTCCATCCGGAGGAGAAAATGGACCACAGACACTCCATAACCCACTGATTGCCATGAAATTCCAGTTCAACCTTGGCCTCCGATCCCGTCTGCTGGTGTCGATTGGCACCGCGGTCTTCGCCGGCCTCGCGGTGCTCACCGCCGTCGTCACCCTGCAGGTTACACGTCGCGTGCGCGCCGACAGCACGGAAGTGAGCCAGCAGCAGACACATCTGACTGCCTCCGAAATCGGGCAGCGCCTGAACGCCTCGATGAGCATCGCGCGCTCGCTGGCCGAGACCCTTGAGGGGCTTCAGGCCGGCAGCCAGCCGCTGACCCGCGAAGCCGCCGATTCGTTGCTGCAAGCCACGCTTAAGAAAAATTCTGATCTGATCGGAGTCTGGACGCTGTGGGAGCCGGAAGCCTTTGACCAGAAGGACGCGAGCTTCGCGAACAAACCGGGCCATGACGCGACGGGTCGCTACCTCCCCTACTGGAATCGCGGCAGCGGCCAGATCGCGGTCGAACCGCTGGTCAACTACACCAAACCGGGCGATGGCGACTACTACCTCCTCGTCAAGGAGTCCAACCGCGAAACCGTGCTCGAACCCTACACGTACAAGGTGGCGGGCACCGACGTGCTCATGACCAGCCTGGTCGTCCCCATCCACAACGCCGACGGCAAGTTTATCGGCGCCGCCGGCGTCGATCTGCCACTGAGCACGCTCTCGGCCCGCCTCGCCGAGACCAAAGTGGGAAATACTGGATACGCCGCGCTCGTCTCGCACGGAGGACTCTACGTCGGCCATCCCAACAAGGAACGCCTCGGCAAGCCCATGCTCGCGAGCGATCCGTGGTTCGAACCCTTTCTGCCGACGGTCAAGAGAGGCGAGGCGTTCGTGACCCAGACGTTTTCAAAGACCCTCAATGACATGACTTTTCGCATGGCCTCCCCGGTGAGGATCGGCAAATCAGCGACCCCGTGGTCGGTCATCACCACCAGCCGCGAGAGCGAAGTGCTGGCCCCGGCCGTGGAGATGCGCAACCTGGTCATCCTGATCGGCGCCAGCGCACTTGTCGCCGTTCTGGCTGTGGTGTTCTGGCTCGCCCGCGGACTGGCCCGCCCGATCCAGGGCATCGTCGACGTGCTCGGGCTGGGCGCAAAGGAAGTGGCCGCCGCCTCGGGACAGGTCTCCGCCTCGAGCCAGTCCCTCGCGGAGGGTTCCAGCGAACAGGCCGCGTCCCTGGAAGAAACCAGTGCTTCGCTCGAGGAGATCACTTCCATGACCAAGCGCAACGCCGAGAATGCGGAGTCGGCCAAGTCCATCTCGGAACAGACGCGCAAGGCCGCCGACGCCGGGGTGGCGCAAATGAGCGCCATGACCGTGTCGATGGATGCGATCAAGGCATCCTCGGACAACATTGCGAAAATCATCAAGACGATCGATGAGATCGCATTCCAAACCAACATCCTCGCTCTGAATGCCGCCGTCGAGGCCGCCCGCGCCGGGGAAGCCGGCATGGGATTCGCCGTGGTCGCCGACGAAGTTCGCAACCTGGCGCAGCGCAGCGCGACGGCCGCCCGCGAGACCGCGGACAAAATCGAGGACTCGATTCGCAAGAGCCAGGAAGGCGTCGCCATCAGCGGCAAGGTCTCGGTCAGCCTCCAGGAGATCCTGACCAAGGCCCGCCAGGTCGATGACCTCGTGGCCGAGATCGCCGGTTCGTCCAAGGAGCAGAGCCAGGGTATCGGACAGATCACCACGGCGATCTCGCAGATGGACCAGGTGACGCAAACCACCGCCGCCAGCGCCGAGGAGGGTGCCGCGGCCGCCGAGGAGTTGAGTTCGCAGGCGGTCTCGCTCGAAGGGGCCATCCAGCAGCTGCGGGCACTGGTGGACGGCAGCCGTGCGACGCCCTCCGCGCCCAAACGCGTCGAGGCCACCTCAGACGCCTGGACCGCACCGGCTCCCACCCGCAAAAAGGCGCTGGCCCCTATCGCCACCCACCTCAAGCGCATCGTCCAGCCCGCGACCCGCTGACTTGCGACCGCACCGGGAGGGCGACGCGAAGCCTTCGCTCGCCCTCCCCGCCTCCCTCAGATCCCCATACCTCTCACAGTTGGAGGTGGTCCCGCAGTCGCGCATGCGCATCAACTCAAGGAAATCGGCTGGTGAGGAAATGCGTGCAGGGGCGCCAACCGCGGATCCCTTCCGGTGGAGGGCGCCGCTCCGACGGCGCCGGTTACGCGTCGCGGATACCAAAACGGTCGGACGCAGCGGTTCGTGGACCGTCCCCCGGCGTCGACGGAGCGACGCCCTCCACTCGAACCCAATCTCAATCAACCAGCTGCTTCTGCGGCTCCTTAAGTTGGCGCGCATGCGCAGGGGTGGGAGGACCGCGACGGGACCGACCGGTCCCGCCTTCCTCGACCGTCGCAAGAAATCGCCCCCTTTACACCGCGCTCAGGAGGCCGGCACCGGCGGCAGGGTCGCCTGCAAGGATTGGAGGCGCTGGCGGTGGGAGGTCTCGGTCAGGACTTTGAGGCCATGTGCTATCAGGGAACGCGCCGAGTCCAGTTCCCCCGCTCTCACTTTCAGCTCCGCCAGTCCGCAGATCAGTGCAGCGTCGCCCGGAAACGCCCTCACCCCGTCGTCCAGCCATTTCAAAGCCGCAGCATCCGGCGACGCACTGCTCATCAGCCAGGAAAGCGACATGACCTCATACACCTCAGGCAAGTTTGGCGGCAATTCGGCGGCCCGGCGAAGCAGGGCCTGAGCCGGAGCGATCTCAACCGCGGTGAGCCGGCGCCCGGCCGCATGCGTCT
>JAEUGZ010000069.1 GCA_016794725.1 Opitutaceae bacterium
ACCAATCGGAAAAAGGCACGACTCAAGTACCTGCTTGAGCGGTGGGGAGTGGAGCGCTTCCTGGACGAGACGCGGAAACGGCTCGCCTTTCCGCTCGTCCAGTTGCCGCTGGACCACTGTGAACCACGACGCCCGGTGCTCAAACACGGCTGGCTCGGCACCTACAAGCAGGCGCAGCACGGCCTGAACTACCTGGGCTTGGGCGTTCCCGCCGGACGTCTGACCGCCAAACAAATGCACGCGCTCGCCGATGTCGCGACGAACTTTGGGAAAGGGGAACTGCGGCTCACGGTCTGGCAGACCGTGATGGTGCCCCACCTGCCGGACGCCCTGGTCGACACGGTGAAGCGTCAGCTGCGTCGTCACGGACTCCAAACCGAACCGTCGTCCACCACGGGAGGCATCGTCGCCTGCACCGGCAGTCGGGGCTGCAAGTATGCCGCCGCCGACACCAAGGCGCATGCCTTGGCGCTGGCCCGTCATCTCGACAGCGCGCGGCCCAACCTCGAGCATCCCATCAATCTGCACTTCACCGGCTGCGCCCACTCCTGTGCACAGCACTACTGCGGGGACATTGGTTTTCTCGGCGCCAAGGCGCCGGACGGGGCCGACGCCTTTCACGTTGTGCTCGGTGGAGGCATGGACCAGGAGCAGGGAATAGCCCGCGAACTCCTCCGTGGAGTGCGGGCCGAAGAGATAGCTTCCACGGTGTCGAGGATCCTCGCGCTTTACGAACGAGGACGGAAACGCGGCGAGACCCTCGTGGAATGGAGCCGGCGTCACACCCTCAAGGAACTCCAGGAACTATTTTCCACATGATCGCCGACGTTGTCCCCGTCATTCCGGAATCCGCACCCTTCTCTCCCGAGCAGCGGGCCTGGCTCAACGGCTTCTTCGCCGGAGTGTTCGCCCGCCGGCTCAACCCGGTTTCCGCCCCGGCTCCGGCCGCACCCGCCCTCCTCGCGCCTCTCACCATCTACTTCGGTTCGCAGACCGGAACCGCCGAGGGGCTGGCCCGCCGGGCGGCCAAGGAAGCGGGCAAGCGCGGCTTTGCGCCGACGGTCGTCGACCTCGCCCATGCAAGTCTCGAGCGCCTGATGCAGGATGCGAACGTACTGCTCATCACCAGCACGTACGGCGACGGGGAACCGCCTGACAATGCCCGGGCGCTCCACGCCTCCCTGGCCAGCGCGTGCGCCACCGGGGGGGCCACCGCCCCGGCGTGGGCTTCGGTGCGCTACAGCGTGTGCGCGATCGGCGATCGCAACTACCCTGGTTTCTGCCAGTGTGGTCGCGAGTTCGACGAGCGGCTGGAGCGACTTGGAGCCCGGCGCGCCGCTCCCCGGGTCGATTGCGATGTGGACGTGGAACCCGCTTTCCAGGCGTGGCTGGGCACGGCCCTGAACGCGCTTGCTCCGTCCACCTCCCCTTCTCCAGTCCTTGCCCCCGCGGCCACCCCTGCCGTCGCTCCCGAACCTCCCGGCATTTCCCGCACCCGCCCTTGGTCCGCCCCCCTGAAGCGAGTGCACCGGCTCACCGCCGCGACCTCCGCCAAGGAGGTCAATCATATCGAATTTGGTCTGGCCGGATCCGGACTCACCTACGAGCCGGGCGATGCCCTGGGGGTGTTTCCCAAGAACTGCCCCGACCACGTTGAGTCCATTCTCGCATCCCTGGGGTGCGATGGAGAAGAGGGCGTACCCACACCTGCAGGCGAACGTTCCCTCCGATCTGCGCTCTCCGACCACTACGATCTCGGCAAACCATCACCCGAACTCCTTGCCGCGCTCGCGGTGGGGGCTGCCCCCGCCGGTCCCCAGGTGCTCGATGCCCTTCGGACGGTGAAACCGGGACGCCTCGGTGCGGTCGCCTTTGTTTCGCACCTCCGGAAACTGCAGCCCCGGCTCTACTCCATCGCGTCGAGTCTCAAGGCTCACCCGGCGGAGGTTCACCTGACGGTCGGTGCCGTTCGTTACGAACTCGCCGGTATCCGTCGCCTCGGAGTGTGCTCCACCTTTCTGGCCGACCGCTGCGCTGTCCACGAGGGAACTGCTCCGGTGTTTGTGCACGCCAACCGGGCATTCCGTCTGCCGGAGCGCGGAGACGTCCCGGTGATCATGATCGGCCCCGGAACCGGAATCGCTCCGTTCCGAGCCTTCCTCGAGGAACGCCGCGCGAGCGGTGCCACCGGAAAGGCCTGGCTCTTCTTTGGCGACCAGCACGCGGCGACCGATTTTCTCTATGCCGACGAACTGGCGCAGTTTCAGCGGGAGGGCGTTCTGACCCAACTGGATACGGCCTTCTCCCGGGATCAGGCGGAAAAGATCTACGTCCAGCACCGCATGGCCGAACACGCGCGGGAGTTGCACGCCTGGCTGGAGTCCGGCGCCCACGTGTACGTCTGCGGTGACGCCAGTCGGATGGCCAAGGATGTCCATGCCGCCCTGATTTCCGCCGTGCAAACCGCAGGGGGAATGACTGTCACCGCCGCCACCGACTACGTCCAGGGTCTGCAAACTCAGAAGCGCTATGCCCGCGACGTTTACTGAGCGTCCGCAGCTGCATCCATTGTTTCCCATTGCCCCATGAGTCTCCCCCCATCGTCGGACCTGGAAGCTCCCGCGCTTTCTCCTTCCCGTCTGGTGGGGGGCACCACCGGCTTGGGTGAAACGCTGGCAGGCACGCGGTCCGGCGCCTCTGCGTCATCGGTTCGCTCGTTCCTCGCCGATCTGCTGGAGGAGCAACAGCAGCTTCAGACTCCGGTGGCCCGTTTCGCGGCCTCCGCCTCCGCTGGCCCAGCTCCGGCAATGAAATCCCTTTACCGGGACCTGATCCCGCTCAGTCGTCCCGGACCGGGTGAGCAATACGCCTTTGAGGTCGACCTCGACTCCTGCTCCGGGTGCAAGTCCTGCGTGGCGGGCTGCCACTCGCTCAATGGACTCGATGACCAAGAAACGTGGCGCGATGTCGGGCTCCTCCTCGGATCCGACACGGAACATCCCTTTCAGCAGACCGTCACGTCGGCCTGCCATCACTGCGCCGATCCCGCCTGCCTCAACGGCTGTCCCGTCCTCGCCTACGAGAAGGATCCGATCACGGGAATCGTCCGGCATCTGGATGACCAGTGCATGGGCTGCCAGTACTGCGTGCTCAAGTGTCCGTATGATGTACCCAAATACTCCGAGCGCCTCGGAATCGTGCGCAAATGCGACCTTTGCCAGAGCCGCCTGGCCGTGGGCGAAGCCCCCGCCTGCGTGCAGGCCTGTCCCACCGAGGCGATTCGGATTGTGACGGTTTCCGTGACGACGTCCCACGGCCGCCTCACGGCTGATACCTCCCACTTCCTTTCCCCGGCGCCGGAACCCAGCGTGACGTTCCCCACCACGCGGTACGTTTCGTCGCGTCCCCTGCCTCCGGGCCTGCGTGCCGCGGACCAAGGGTCGCATCCTCCCCAGCCGGCCCATCTCCCCCTGGTTTTCATGCTCGTGCTCACCCAGGTGGGCGTCGGACTGCTTGCCGCTTCGTGCTTTTCGTCCGGCGACACTCCGGAGTTCCGACTCAAGCAGACGGTGATCGGAGGGCTTGTCACCTTGCTGGCGGGGCTCGGGGCGAGCGTCGCCCACCTCGGTCAACCGCTGCGAGCCTGGCGGGTATTCCTCAACCTGCGACGCTCCTGGCTCAGTCGCGAGGCGGTGGTCTTCGGTCTGGCCGTTCCGCCTGCGGTCGCGTACGCCGGCACGCGGTTCCTTGCGGACGGCATGGGTTCCCGCCCGCTCGGCCAGGTCACCCTGATGCTCGGTTGTCTGGGGGTCCTCTGCTCGGCGATGATCTACATCGACACCCGCCGCCCGTCCTGGTCGTGGCTTCAGACCAGCTGGCGATTCCTCGGCACCCTTGCCGTCGCCACCCTGATTCCCCTTGCGGCCCCGGCCGCCGCGGCGGCTCTTGCCTTGAAACTGATCGGTGAAGTCAGCCTGAGGCCGGCCGATCCGGAGACGCAGACCGGAGCAGGATGGCGCGGTCGCGCCCTCCATCCCGCCCTCCGCAGACCGTGGCTTCTGCGAAGTGCCTTGGGCGCCGCCGCGGTGATCCTGCTGGGTTTTGATCAACCCGTGTCCGGCTTTGCCCTCTTCTTGGTCGGTGAACTGGCAGAGCGACGGTTGTTCTTCCAGGACGCCGCTCCCTCGAAAATGCCCGGCGTACCGCGCGGGTGATCTGCCTCCGATTCCCTCCCTGACTCCGTGCTCCCTTCCCTGGACAATCTGATCATCGCCCGCCAGGGCCCCATGACGACCGAGCTCGTCCAGCGACCAGGTGACTTCGGACTGGGGCGAGTGCCCTCGCGTCTCGCGCCCTCCGGCACGATCCGCTCCATCTGCGGGTTCTGCTCCACCGGATGCTCCCTCCTGGTTCACGTCGACGCCGGGGGTCAGGCGATCAACCTCACCCCGGATCCCCACCACCCGGTCAACCACGGCATGGCCTGCCCCAAGGGCTGGGAAGCACTGACACCCCTTGCCGCACCGGACCGGGCGACGACCCCGTTGCTGCGCCGTTCCGGGACCGATGCCCTGGAGCCGGTGACCTGGGAGCGCGCGCTGGAAGAACTGGTCGGCCGGTTTCGCGCCACCCTGGATCGTTACGGTCCGGCGAGCCTTGCCGTGCTCAGCACCGGCCAGATCGTCACCGAGGAGATGGCCCTGCTCGGGGCGCTGGCAAAGTTTGGCATGGGTATCAAACACCTGGATTCGAATACCCGCCAGTGCATGGCAACGTCGCACGTCGCCTACAAACAGTCCTTCGGCTTTGATGCCCCTCCGTTCACCTACGCCGATTTCGAGGAAAGCGACGCGCTGATCTTCATCGGCGCGAATCCCTGCATCGCCCATCCCATCATGTGGCAGCGCGTCATGCGCAACGCCCGGAATCCCGACATTGTGGTCGTCGATCCCCGCTGCACGGAGACGGCCATGGCGGCAACCCTGCACGTGCCCCTCCGACCGAAGAGCGATCTGGTGTTTCTTTACGGGTTGGCCCGGGCCTTGATTGCGCGGGGGGCGGTGAAGCCCGACTTTGTGGCGGCCCACACCACCGGCTTTCCCGAGTTTGCGGCCTTTGTCGCCAGCTTCACCCCGGAGCGGGTGACCGCCGAGACCGGACTGTCGCCCGAGGTGATGGACCGGCTGGCCGGGATCATTGCAGGACGGGAGCGCGTCTCGTTCTGGTGGACCATGGGTGTCAATCAAAGCCATGAATCGACGCGCACCGCCCAGGCCATCATCAACCTGGCGCTGATGACCGGGAACATCGGCCGCCCGGGCACGGGCGCCAACTCGATCACCGGACAGTGCAATGCGATGGGCTCGCGCCTCTTTGGCAACGCGACCTCGCTGCTGGGCGGCCACGACTTTGCCGACGCCCGGCACCGGCAGCGCGTGGCGGAGGTCCTCGATCTCGACGCGGAGTGCATCCCGACCGAGAAGAGCCTGGCCTATGACGAGATCATCGACGGGATCGAGCGAGGCGAGATCCGGGGACTCTGGGTCATCGCCACCAATACGGCGCACTCGTGGATTCACTCCGGACGCTTCCACGAACTCCGGGCAAACCTGGATTTTCTCGTCGTGCAGGACATGTACGCCACCACCGAGACGGCACAGTTGGCCGACCTGGTGCTTCCCGCGGCTGGCTGGGGCGAGAAAGAAGGCATCTTCATCAACTCGGAACGGCGACTGGGTGTGACGAGAAAGGTATCCCGGGCGCCAGGACAGGCGCTGAGTGACTTCTCCATCTTCAAACTGATCGCCGAAGCCTGGGGCTGCGGTCCGCTCTTCGCCCGGTGGAAAGACCCCGAATCAGCCTTCCACCTGCTCAAGGCGCTTTCTCGCGATCAACCCTGTGATTTCACCGGAATTCGCGACTATGCCCATCTGGAGGACGCAGGAGGCATCCAGTGGCCCTATACGGAACGCCATGCGCGTGAAGAAGGTGGACGGACCTTCATCCCGGACGCTCCGCCCAGCAGAACCTCCCTCCAGATGGGAGGAGCCGGCGGTTACGAACCTCCCGCCGCACGTTCGGAGCGACGGCTCTTTGCCGACGGTCGGTTTTTCACCGACGACCATCGGGCCGTGTTCTACTTTGATCCTCCGCGACCCATGCCCGAACCGCCCGACGAGGCCTACCCGTTCCTTTTGCTGACCGGTCGCGGGTCATCGGCCCAGTGGCACACCGGTTCCCGCACCGACAAGAGCGCCGTGCTGCGAAAACTGGCTCCCCGCTCACTTTACGTCGAGGTCCATCCGGAGGATGTGGCCCGGCTCCAGCTCCAGCCCGGCCGCTCCGTGGTCGTCCGGTCGCGCCGGGGTGAAGTCCGCGCGTTTGTGGTCGAGACCGCCACTGTGCAGCGCGGCCAGGTCTTCATGCCCATGCACTTCGACGGGGTGAATCGACTGACGTTTCCCTCCTTTGATCCCCACTCGCGGCAGCCCAGTTACAAGGCCTGCAGCGTCACGCTCGCTCCGGTCAGCGGCTGATCCTGACGTCAGAGGCGGGCCAGGCACCACCAGGTCGCATGGGCCACCACCGTGGCCCAGCCAAAGCTCATCAGGGTGCCGATGGTGATGTACTCGGCCTCCATCCGGTTTTCCCGATCCTTGAGCTCGCCGAACCGGAAGATCGACTTGGCCGCGATGAGAAATCCAATGGCGGCGGGCTGTCCCAGTCCGACAAACAGAAAGATCAAGGCCCGCTCCCACTGGCCGATGACCCGGCCGCCATTGGTCAACCCGCGATTGGATGGCGCCGCCGATTCCGGACCGCGGGTCCGCTCGATTTCGGTCAGATAGGGCTGCACCCAATATCCGATGACGATGCCGGCGACGCGAATGCACAAGACGGCACCAGAGGCCAGGACCAGCCCCTTGAGCACCACCGAGGTTCCCAGCCAAAGGGTCCAGGCGGACCATTCCTCCGCGGCCGGCAGGAACAGCACGAGGGCGGTGACCACTACACCATGGGCGGCCTGATCCGTTGCCAAAGCCAGGGTCCTTCCGCCGCGCAAGGAGATGCGCACGCGATCGATGAGCACATGGGTGACCACCGTGACGGCGGCCACCTCCCACGCTGCCCAACGCCCGGCCAGCAGGTAAGCCACGGTGCCATGAATCAGACCGTGCCAGAGCAGGACCCGCCAGCGGTGCTTCGACTGCGCAATCCAATCCGTTTGCAGCACGTAGTCGCCGATCAGGTGCGCCGTAACCAGCGCAAGGGCAAATTCGACTGTGGGTACGTCGGCCGAAAGCATGCGCCAGAATGCAACCTGCAAAGATTGCTAACTAGTTTTGCAATCCCCAAGGATTGCTTTCCCACCAAGTCAACGCGGCCTCAATGGCTGGCCAGCGGGCCTTGGCAAGGTGCCTGGCCACGGCCTGGCGGGTGATTCGCTCTGGCCATTGGCCGGCAATATGTTCCTGGGTCGCACCCTGCAATCGGAGAAGGGTCGCCCTGGCCTGGCGCTGCGTCCACCCTTGGATCACGGCATCAAGCGAAGGCACAAACGCCTGCAGAGTCGCAGCCGCGCCTGGAAGACAGGACGCCGGAGGAACCAAGGCCATGCGCAGGGGCTCCCGCAGCCCGTCCAAGGCATGACCTGAGGCGCGAAACGCCTCCCCGTCCCCTTCCGACACATGCTGGGTCGGAACCGAATGAACGCGCCCGATGGCCACCGCGACCCGGGTGTCGAGATCACTCGTTTCCGGCGAAAATGTCCGGATCCATGCCCGGATCAACAACGCCACGCGCAAGGCCGAACTCGGACGGGCGACCACCGCCTGCCAGCCGTCCCCCCGGAAGATATCGATCGGTTCGATCAAATCGTCGGCAAACGCGGCCTGCAGGACCTGGGAAGCGCGCTTGATCTCTGCCAGGACCCCGAGCCGTTCGTCCGCGCTCAGCGCTGACGAGCGCACCAAGTCGCCCGTGATCACTCCATAATCCTGGTCAACCGCGATAATCATGCCAGCGGCGCCAAGCATGTGCAGGCCTCGGGCCCGATGACGACGTCAAATTGCGGCAGCGTGACGCCAATCAATCAGTTCAAGCTGCAAGAGCTTGCGGTCGTTGAAGTGGTTCCAGGCCAGCTCCACCGCAAAATCAAGCGGCACCCCCACCGGCGGCACACGGTGTGCCATTTTCCAGGCCACTCCGAAAAGGCGGCGACCCCGGCTGTCGTCGAGGCTGAAGCGAAAGTGCTGCCCCTTGAACACCTCGGGACGCTGCCGCAGCACGATTCCACGGAGACCGAACACAGGCTCGGGATTCCCCTGCCCAAAGGGGTGCAGGTCCTCCAGTTCGTCCATCAACCGCTCGCGAATCACATCGGGACTCAGCCACGCGGAAATCATCAGCGTCGCCTCGCACAGTTCGCTGCCCGTATGGGCGCGCACCGCGTCGGCAAAGTGCGCCCGGAAGCCCTCCAGCCGGTGTTTGGCCACTGAGATGCCCACCGCCATGGGATGCCCGCCCCAATTGGTCAGGTGTTCGCAGCACCGGCCCAGCACCTCGACCAGATTGACCCCGTCCACGCTCCGGCCCGAGCCCTTCGCGAGGTCCCCTTCATTGCCGAGCACGACACACGGCCGGTTGTACTTGCGACTGACCCGGCCCGCGACGATGCCCACAACTCCGGGGTGCCAGGTTTCTCCGTACAGCACAATGCCGGGACAATCGGCGTAGTCGCGCTCGATGATGCGCTCCGCTTCCTCCGTGATGAGCCGCTCGATGTCCTGACGCTCCCGGTTGAAGGCATCCAGCTGGCGGGCGGTCTCTGTGCAAAAGCCCTCGTCCTCGCTCAGCAACAGCTCGACCGAAAGGGCGGCATCGGCGAGACGTCCCGACGCGTTGATGCGGGGGCCGAGCCGGAACGAGATGTCCACCGGCATCAACCCCTGCTCCGGCTTTACCCCGGCGACGGCCATGAGGGCCTTGAGTCCCGGCCGTTCCGCCCCCTGCAGAATTCTCAATCCAAACTTGGCGAGGATGCGATTCTCTCCGTGCAAGGGCACCAGATCGGCCACCGTGCCCATGGCGACCAGATCGAGGTAGTCACGCAATTTGATGCGCAGAGCGAGGGGATGGTTCTCCGCCCGCAGCTGCTTGATCAGCCCATGCACCAGCTTGAACACAAGCCCCACCGTGCAGAGGTGCCGCCACGCACCATCATGCTCGCGCTCGAACACGTGCGGATTGATCAACAGTCCGTCCTCAAGGGGTTTCTCCTTCGATCGATGGTGGTCGATGATCATGACATCGACGTTCCGGGACCGGAGGTAGGCGACCTCTTCGTGCGAATTGGTTCCGCAGTCAAGGGCGACAAAAAGCCCGGGGACACCCTGCTCCAGCGCCCGGTCGATGGCGCTGCGGGACAGGCCATACCCGTCTTCCATGCGGCGCGGCACGATGAAGCGCGGCGTCGAGCCGAAGCGCCGCAGGATGCTGACAAGCAGGGCCGTGCTGCTGACCCCGTCCACGTCATAGTCACCCAGCACGACAATATCCTCCCGGTCGGCAATCGCCCGCCGCAGCCGCGTGGCCGCCGTCTCCAGATTGTGGAGCAAAAACGGATCCTGCAGCTCGGCAAGTGCGGGACGCAGGAACCGGGCGGCCACCTCGGGTTCGGCCAGACCGGTGCGCAGCAGCAGCTCAGCCATCACCGGGCTGACAGCCGCGCGCCGACTGAGGCCTTCAACCTCGTCGGCCGGAAACGGCGTGTGAATCCAACGCATGGGGTGAAAGGGGGCGACGCACTGCGGGCCCGGCTTCCTCCCGGCAGATCGCCGGGGTTCCGCCCAGCTCGCCCGGAGGCGTCAGACGCACTCCGGGACGCGAACTCCCCTCACTCGGACGCCTTGCTGGCGCCGGTCCATTCGTAGGTCGGTTTGACGTCCTGGTGTTTCTCGACGTGCTTCCGATCACCCTTGTGCCACCAGTAGAAGATCGGACTGGCGATGAAGAGTGAAGAGAAAGTGCCGGTGATGACACCAATCAGAAGCGTAAAGGCGATGTCGTTGACCTCGCCGCTGGTCACCACGATCAGGGTGATGGCGGTCAGCAAGGTCGTGCCGCCGGTGATGATTGTGCGCGAAAGCGTCAGATTGAGCGCGCGGTCGATGACGCCACCCAGGCTGAGGGTTGGGTTCAATCGCAACTCTTCCCGGATACGGTCAAAGACCACGATGGTATCGTTGATCGAGTAACCCGCGATCAGAAGGATCGCCGCCACCATCGAGGCATTGAACTGCCGGCCGAAGAGGACGAAGATCCCAATGGTCATCAGCAAATCGTGGATCGTGCTGATCACGGCGCCCATGCCGTAGCCAATCT
Source organism: Opitutaceae bacterium (assembly GCA_016794725.1). Taxonomy (GTDB): domain Bacteria; phylum Verrucomicrobiota; class Verrucomicrobiia; order Opitutales; family Opitutaceae; genus UBA6669. Next base: position 10,384 of record JAEUGZ010000069.1, read on the forward strand.
CGAAGCGGAACGCGACGTAGACGCCGATCAGGACGAGCGCCCAGAAAACGGAACGCAGGGCATTCCACTGAATCTCCTCTCCGACCGACGCGCCAATCCGGTTCTCGCCGGCGATTTCAAACTTGGCCTGCGGCAGCGCTTTTTGCAGGGCCTCGACGAGCGGCTTGCCCTTGTCGAAGTCGGTCGTGACCTTCAGCGTGGACTTGTCGCTGCCGATCGGGGTGATGTAAGCGAAGCTCGATTCGCGGAAACCCGCGTCGTCGGCCGCCTTGCGCAAGGCGCCACTGTCGATCCGCTGGGCGTAGGTCAGCGTGACCGTGTCACCGCCCGTGAAGTCGATGCCGTAGATCTCGCGACCCTTGTAGGCCACGACCACGATGCCGATCAGCACCACCACCCACGAGGTGATGAAGGCGGGCTTGGCGTATTTCAAGAACTGATACTTGGTGTTCTGCAGCACGGAGAACATCGGCAGCTTCTTGATCACGCCGGGAAGGATGAGCGCCTCCAGGAGGAGCTTGGACACCACCACGGCGGCGAACATCGTGGTGAAGATACCGATCGCCAGCGTCAGGCCAAAGCCTTTCACCGGGCCATTGCCCAGCGCGATCATGATCGCGGCGACGATGAGCGTGGTCAGGTTGGAGTCGATGATCGCGCTCCACGCCTTCTCGAAGCCGGCCTCCAGGGAGGTGGGCAGCGATTTGCCCAAAGCCAGTTCCTCGCGCATGCGCTCGAAAATCAGGATGTTCGAGTCCACCGACATGGCGAGGGTGAGCACGATGCCCGCGATACCCGGAAGCGACAGGGTGGCCCCAAACTCCGACATGACGCCGAGCGTCACCAGCACGTTGACGCCCATGCCGACTGCGGCGACGAAGCCGCCCACGGTGTAGAAGAACACGACAAACCCGATGGTCAGCAGGGTGCTGATCATGAAGGCAAGACGACCGCTGGCGACGGCGTCGTCGGCCAGGGTCGGCCCGACTTCGTACTGCTCCTTGACCTGGAGCGGCAGGTCGAGCGGGTTGTTGAGGACATTGGCAAGGTCGAAGGCCTCGCGCTGGGTGAAGCTGCCAGAGATTTCCGCCGAGTCGCTGTTGATCTCTTCACGGACGGTCGGAGCGGAATAGAGCTTGCCGTCGAGCACGATGGCGAGCTGGCCGACGCGACCGGTGCGCTGGTTGTTTTCTGCGATGCTGCGGGTCACCTCGGCGAAGGACTTTTTGCCATCGCTCGTGAAGCGGAGGATGATCTTGAAACGACCATACTCATCCATCGTCGGATAGGCATTCTCCACGCCTTCGCCGGTCATTTCCGGACGGCGTTTGACAAAGAGGTCCTGACTGTGGATCTCGCCAGTCCGAAGTTCATTGTCGAGGGTCATGACCTCGTAGCCCGGAGGCGTGTCTGGAGACTGACCGGGAAAGGCGAATGGATGGACGATCCGGAAGTCCAGGCGCGCCGGTTTCTTGACCGCATTGACCACCTCGGGGTTGTCCTTGGTGCTGACGTTGGGCAGCTGCACCTCAATGCGATTGTCGCCCACCGGCCGAATCACCGGCTCCGTCACGCCGAAGGCGTTGATGCGGTTTCCAATGATGTCGATGGCCTTGATCAGCTTCTCCTTGCGCTCGGCGGCGTTGCCGGCGGAGGCCGCGGCGGCCTCGTCGACCTCGAGGGTGAAAGCCACGCCGCCCTTGAGATCGAGGCCCAGCTGGAGCTTGCCCTTGGAGCGGCGGAGCAGTTCGTCGAGCAGCAGCGTGTTCCTCTTCTCGAGGTTGCGCACGTCACCGAGATTGATCCCCGGAAAGAACTGGGAAAGGTCCAGTTTCCGCTCGCGCGCAATCTGCTTCAGGGCGACGAAAACACTGGGGGACTGGCCGGTGGCGGACTGGGCCGTGGTGCGGTCGCTCGCCTCTTTGATGAGCGCGGCGAATTCAGCGGACTTGGCCGTGGATGACGACTTTGCGTATTCGGCAAAGGGCCGGTCATTCAGCGGATAAAGCGTCGCGACGGCCCACGCCACGATGGCGAGGCTGAGCACGAGCTTCCAGAGGTTGCGTTTGATCATGGGGGGACTTGGTTAAAGGGATGCAAAACGGCCAGCCGCGTCCCGCAGCCGCCCGCTCCACCGCCGGCCTCGATCAGGCCCGGCTGTGGTCACTTCTTTTCGTCGCCGCTCTTCTTGACGAGCGCATGCACGAACGCCTTGCCGATTTCGATTTTTGCATTGTCGGCGATCCGCACAATGAAACGGTCTTCCTTCACCGAAGTGATCGTGCCGTAGATGCCGCCCGACGTCACCACTTCGTCTCCCGTTGTCAGCGCCTTCAGCATCTTCTCGTGTTCCTTTTGCTTCTTCCGCTGCGGGGCGATCATCAGGAAGTACATCGCACCGAACATGAAGACGAGAAACAGGATCTGGAACATGCCTCCGCCGCCGGGAGGCGTGGCTGCTTGGGCGAAGAAAGGCTGGGCAACGGCGGACAAGAGGGACATTGAACGATTTGCGTGTTGAAGGTTTCGGAAAAAGAAACTCGCATTTAACCCGGCACCCTTCAGCGAAAGCAAGCCATAACCCGCCGCTCCACCTCCCTCATTGAAAAGCAAAACAGCCTCCACCTGGACCGTCAGCCAGTCCGAAGAATTGTATGGTTTTAAGCGCTGGGGCGCCGGCCATTTTGGTGTCGACTCAGGCGGATTCGTCAACGTCCAGCCCTGTGCTGACGGACGCGAAATCCGCATCATGGACGTCGTCCAGGAAGCACTGACGATGGGGCTGAAAGCCCCGATGGTCATCCGCTTCCAGGACCTCCTCCGCCATCGCGTCGTGCAACTCAACGAGTTGTTCCGCAAGGCGATCAAGGAGGAAGGCTACAAGGGCGCCTACCGCGGCGTCTTCCCCATCAAAGTGAACCAGCTGCGCGAGGTGGTGGATGAGATCATGGCCGCCGGCAAGGACTACCACTACGGCCTGGAGGCCGGATCCAAACCGGAGCTCATGATTGTGCTGGCGTTGCACGACAACAACAACCGGTTGATCATTTGCAATGGTTACAAGGACCATGACTACATCCGGCTGGCCCTGCTCGGACGGAAATTGGGGAAAAAAGTCATCCTGGTGGTCGAACAATTGTCGGAAATCGACGACATCATCCGCATTTCGGCGGAAACCGGCGTGAAGCCGATGATCGGTTTCCGGGTCAAACTTCAAACCCGGGGAGAGGGCAAATGGGCGATGTCATCGGGCGACAATGCCAAGTTCGGCCTCAACACCGCGGAAATCCTCTTCGCCACCGAGAAACTCAAGGCAGCCAAGCTGACGCAGTCCCTGCGTCTCCTTCACTTTCACATTGGCTCCCAGGTCCCGAATATCATCACGATCAAGAACGCGGTCACCGAAGCCTCCCGCTTCTACTGTCAGCTCACCAAAATGGGGTTCCCCATGGGTTACCTCGACGTGGGAGGCGGTCTTGGAGTGGACTACGACGGTTCCCGGACGAACTTTGAGAGCTCGATGAATTACTCCATCGAGGAGTACGCACGCGACGTGGTGCACAACATCAAGGAGATTTGCGACGAAGCCGCGGTGCCGGTGCCCGATATCGTCAGCGAGTCCGGTCGCGCGGTGGTGGCCACCCACTCCCTGCTCGTGTTCGAGGTCTTCGAACGGATCAACAAGCGGGAGTCCCTCGGCCAGCAGCACCAGCCCAAGGAAAAACACAAGGTGGTGAACGACCTGGAGCTCCTTCTGCGCAACCGCCAGAAACTGGGTCGCCTGGAACGCTACCACGACGCGGTGCAGAAGAAGGAGGAAGCGATTTCACTGTTCAATCTGGGCTACCTCGACCTGGGCAATCGCGCTGCGGCCGAGCAGCTGTTCTGGCGTATCTGCGAGCAACTCGCCAAGGAAGGTCGCGACTCCGGTTACCAGCCGGAAGAACTCCGTGACCTGCATCAATTGCTGGCCGACCAGTACGTCTGCAATTTCTCCGTCTTCCAATCGCTGCTCGACCATTGGGCCCTCGGGCAGCTGTTTCCCATCACTCCCCTGCACCGGCTTGATGAGAAGCCGACGGTGAATGCCGTGCTGGTCGACATCACGTGCGATTCCGACGGCGAAATCAGCACGTTTATCGACCTGCAGGACACCAAGGACTACCTCAACCTGCATCCCCTCAACGGCAAACCGTACTTTCTCGGCGTCTTTCTGACGGGTGCGTACCAGGACATCATGGGCGACCTGCACAATCTCTTTGGCCGGGTGAACGAGGTGCATGTCTTCCTCGAATCGGACGAGCCCAATGGATTCTACATCGAGGAAGCCCTGAGTGGCAGTCGGATCGCCGACGTGATCGAGGGCGTGCAGTACCAGCAGGAAGAACTGTGCCGACGCATGAAGGCTCAAATCGATGCGGCCACCAAGAAAGACATGGTCAAACCCCGCGAAGGGGTGCGCCTGCTCGAACTCTACGAAAGTCAGATGCTGAACAAGACTTACTTGAACATCGAGTCCAACGCCAGCGCCCGCCGCAAGCCGAAGGCCTAGGGTCCGGACACGGGGTCACCGACCCGGGCCCTGCTCACAGGTCGAAGCGCGGCAGCGGAACCTCACCAAAGCAAATCCGCTCCACGGCTTCATCGAAATCCGTCGCGCCCCGGATGATCTCGATTTCCAGGCGCAGGTGATAAAGGGGCAAGGGACACTCGAAGGTGTCCGTCAGGCGAACCGCATCTTTCTCCGTCGTGATGATGCACTCGACGCGCCGGTCCGCTCCCTCTTTGAACACCGATGCCAGGTCCTCCGGACCGAAGCGGTAATGGTCAAGAAACCGGCGCGAAAAGCGCAGGTCCGCCCCGAGCTCGCGCAGAAATTTTTCGAAACTCTCGGGCGCCGCAATCCCGCAGAAGGCACCCACCTTTCGTCCCCGCAGAAAGGAGAGCGGCTGGCGACCCTCCTTCGAATCGATCGGCACCCCGAAGCGATGGAGGTACTGGGGACGGTGGGCACATTCGATCAAGTCCGCATTGGGATTGTGCTGGCGAATCAAGGTCTCGATCTCAAGGTCCCTCCGCCCGTCGGATTTGGTTAGAAAAATGTAGCTGGCCCGGCGAACGTGTTTGATCGGTTCGCGCAGGATTCCCCGCGGCAGGAGGTGCCCGTTGCCAAACGGATTGGTCTTGTCGACCAGCAGCAGGTTGAGACTTCCCTTGAGCGGCAGGTACTGGAACCCGTCGTCCAGGACCAGCGTGTCACAACCAAAGCGCTTGATCGCAAACGTGCCCGCCTTGACCCGGTCCTTGTCCACCAACACGACGACCCCGGGTAGGGTGCGCGCCAGCATGAAAGGTTCGTCTCCGGCCTGTTCGCTATCGAGCAGCACCGTCGTGCCATCGCTGACGATGCGGGGCGGAGGAACCGACGCATGGGTCATCCAGTTGAGGCCGCGACGCCAGAGTGGAGGCGCCTTGCTCTTGTAGCCCCGGGACAAGATCGCCACCCGCCGCCCCCGGTCGCGCAGCGCCCGCGCAAATTTCTCCACCACCGGGGTCTTGCCCGTGCCGCCCACGGTGAGGTTGCCCACCACCACCACCAAACAACCCAGCGGCTGGTCATGCAGGATACGCTGGCGATAGAGCCACAGACGCGCCTGAGTGATTCCACTGAACAGGTATGACAGCGCCTGCAAAAACGCGGCATAGAGGGCCGCCCCGGTGTCCTCGCGCCGCCCAAAGATGACTTCGATGGTATATGCTTCGAAGCCAGTGAGTTTTTTCTTCAGCCAGGACGACATGTGACCCCAACGGCATACGAGGTTGAGCGGTGTTTCGCATCCGGAATCCTCCGCCGAGTCAGCCTTCGCGGGGACGGCGGCCAATCGGCGTCGACGTGAGGTGCAGTTGGAGGTGGCCTCCGTGAGGCCGCGACGGGACCCGCTGGTCCCGCCTCCGTTTGCGGATTTGCAATCGCAACACCAACCCCCGCGGGGTCGGCGACCCCACCTCCATCGGCAGCACTCGGGCCGACGTCGAGGTGCAC
>JAEUGZ010000608.1 GCA_016794725.1 Opitutaceae bacterium
CGTTCGGCCGCAGTAAAATCGAGTGACAAGCGGGCGTCACCGTTGAGGGTCGCCATTGAGCCGTCGGGAAGCGCCATGACTTTCGCGGTACTGGCAATCACTCGATAGGACGTTACCGCTCTTGAGTGTCCCCAGCGCCACCCAGCGAGGGACGCAACCACGAGGGCTGCGGCGGCGGCCAGAATCACCCCAAAGGTCACAGTCAATCGGGGTCTCCGCAGACGCCGCTTCAACTTTGCCTCCAACGCATCCGCTTCGGCCAATAGCGCCGGAACCGACCGGGCCGCGTCCATCGCCTTCCAAGTCGTTTCGGCCTGCTGCCAAGCCTCTCCAGCGCCAGCTTGGACCTTTTGCCAGGCTAAGAAGTCCTGTTCCTCCCCTGGCGTCAGGCCACGGTCCTTTCTGGCGACCCACTCGGCGGCGGATTGATCAGACGAAAAGTCGGGGCGGTCGGGAGATGCGGCCATGAAATCACTCCTGTCGGCCCAAGCCGCGGGCCTTGAGAAAAGCGGCACATCGACGGGTCCCCTTCGCCGCCAGCACCTCAACCGTGTTTTCGCTGATGCCAAGCATCGTCGCGATTTCGCGCTGAGAGTAACCTTTGATTTTTCGAAGGAGGATCACTTCGCGGCAACGGGATGGGAGGGCGTGAATCGCGTCCGAGAGCAGTGCCAGCTCCTGCTGGCGGCAAATAGATTCCACCACCCCCGGCCTGTCTTCCAAGACCGCCATTGGCGCGGCTTCCGTTATCGGAATCGTCGCAGATCGCGCCCGAGAATGGAAAAAATCATGCACCGCGTTCCGCGCGATCGCAAACAGCAGGGGTCGGATGCTCCGGACCTGGCCCTTTTTCTTCGCGTGCAAGATTCGCGAATAGCAGTCCTGCACGGTATCATCCACATCGGCAAACGACGGAAGCGTCCGGTTCAGGTAGCTGCGCAACGATCGCTCATGCGGTTGCACTTCGGCAACGAACCAGCGGGTCTCTTCCGTGTTAAGCGGCGGCATGGCGTGAAGCAGGAAACCCGCCCCACCAGCAGGCAATGCGCCAAACTGGCGGCCGTGCGAGAGAGAACTCGTACACACGGGTCGTTTAGTCCGAGCGAACTATGAATTCTTGCCGTCGAGGCGAATCCTCCAGGCATACCGTCGGCAGCGTTGCACCCCATTTCTTCGCAAGTGTGTGGCTGCTTCGGATGCACGCGAGCAGCCCGGCATCCTATGGCTCGCCGCTCCCAAGGAAGAAACGAACGAGACGGATGTGCGTCTCCTTCACCGACACCCGCTGCGGCGGTCACCCGGTCACTCTCGCAGGCTGCGCACAAAGAGAATACAGATTGGCGCCGGCACGTTGATCACGCCCTTGGTCTGGTAGGTCAGGAGGCCCGAGGCTGGATCCACCCGATGCACAGACACCGTGTTCGAGTCCGCCCCGGCCGCCAGTAACCATCCACCACCTGGGGCTAGATTGATATTGCGCGGGAAGGCCCCGCGCACGGGCTGAACTTGGATGACTTCCAGCGCCGAGGTGGCGGGATCGGCCCGATACACCGTGACCGTGTCATGGCCCCGGTTCGACGAGTAAACAAACCGTCCGCTGGGATGCACGAGAATTTCCGCCGCCGAATTGAAGGCCTCCCCCGCCTTGGCAGCCTCCGTCAGGGCCGGCACGGTGGTCAACAGGCGCGCCGTTCCTGCGGCCGGGTCCCAGGCAAAGGTGGTGACAGACAATGAAAGCTCGTTGAGGAGGTAGATGAATTTTCCGTCCGGTGAAAAACGCATGTGTCTCGCCCCGCCTCCCGGGATCGATGCCGCAAAACCATGGCGCTCGATCGCAGGCTTTTCGAGGTCGACGCGGTAAATGACAATGCCGTCGAGCCCGAGGTCCGGCACCAGGGCGAAGCGCCCGTCGGGGGAAAACCCGCACCAGTGGGCATGAGGCGAATCCTGACGACCTTTGACCACCCGGGATCCCCCGGTGTGACGGGTCACCGCCGCCGTCCCAAGCCGGCCGTTGGAGTCCAGCGGAAAAAGCGCGGTCGAACCCGTGCCATACTGTGCCGTCAGGAGAAACCGACCCGAGGGATGCACCGCCAGGTGCGCCCCCCCACCATCCCCGCTCGGCGCCGCGTTGATCGGTTCCAGCGATCCGTCCGGTTGTATCCGATATCCTATCGCACCCGGACCACCGGGAAAGGAGGCCACCGCGTAAAGTTTGTCACCGTCAGGATGCAGAGCGAGAAAGCCGGGAGCCCCCACCTCCGCCGCCAGTTCCGCCGTCGACAGTTTTCCTTCGGCCGCCGCGAAGGTGGCGCGGTAGATCCCCTTGGCACCCGGTCCACCCGTGCCAAAGTACACCCAGTCCGCCGCCAAGACCGGGACGGCAAGTGCCGACCCCGCCAGCCACCCGACCAGAAAAAGCACACGGTTCATGGACAAGGGCTACCAGACACCGCCAGCGGGTGCCCAGCCTTTCTTCGCCGCCCCAGTGTCATTCGCCGGATGACAGATTGCCATGCCAGTTCCTAGGCAGGCGTCATCTGTCGGATGACACTTCGCAGGAGTCACGGGTGTCGACGCGGGTGTGGGCGGATCGGCCCGGCTTGATGGCGAAGTGCACTCGGGCATTGCCCTGTTTTCACGAATTCCAACGCTCGTGCGGTCACCGATCCGCCCCCGTCGCTTCGTCCTCATCGGAGACAATATCAGCTCAACTCATCCTCACCCGTGCCCACGCCGCCCTCCTCATCCCGGCCCAAGATCGACACCTTTGCCGCCCAGCCTGCGCCTTGGCCGGAGGATCTGCAGCCGGCGCTGCAAGCGGCCGCGCACGGCGGCCATCGCCGGCTGGTGGTCCTCGACGATGACCCCACCGGCACTCAGACGGTTTATGACATTCCGGTGGTCACGGATTGGTCGGAATCCACCCTCACGGCCGAATTGGAGGGAACGGCGCCGGGATTCTACGTACTGACCAACTCTCGCAGCCTTGCGCCCTCCGCGACCGCCGCCCTGCACCGCCAACTGGCAAACAACCTCAAGGCTGCCTCCGCCCGCACCGGCGTCGGAGTTTCGCTGGTGAGCCGGAGCGATTCGACCCTGCGCGGTCACTATCCGCTCGAAACCGACACCCTGGACACCACGCTCGGACCCTACGACGGATGCGTGCTCATGCCCTACTTCGAGGCAGGCGGTCGCTTTACCCTCGACAGCACGCACTACGTGGCCGAGGGAGACACCCTCGTCCCCGCGGCGAACACACCGTTTGCGCGCGACGCGACCTTTGGCTATTCGCATTCCTACCTGCCTGATTGGATCGAGGAAAAAACCGCCGGCCGGGTTCCGGGCTCCCGCGTCCTGCGCATCACCCTCGACCTCATCCGGCGCCGGGGACCCGA
>JAEUGZ010000631.1 GCA_016794725.1 Opitutaceae bacterium
GCGAGCAACGCCCTCGCTGGAGCTGGCCTCGCCGAGGCCGGGAGACTACAGTTCCGCCCTCCACTATTCGCCACGCCCTTCCCCCGCGGGCTCAGCGAGCCCACCTCCATCGATCAACTTCCTCGTTGGGGCTGGCCTCGCCGAGGCCGGGCACTTCAGCTCCGCCCTCCGCTTTACGCCACGCCCTTCCCCTCGGGCTCAGCGAACCCACCTCCATCGATCAACTTCCTCGTTGGAGCTGGCCTCGCCGAGGCCGGGCAACTCAGCTCCGCCCTCTCCTTCACGCCACGCGAATCCGCGGGGTCGGCGACCCCGCCTCCAACGGAATCTCGATCCGTCGCACACCGAGAATTCGCCAAAGGCGCTGCTTGCACCCGCAGCGTCACACCATCATCCTACCCTTGGCCGCAGAATCATACCTCCATCATGAGCGATCTCGACTCAGCCCTTTCACGGGCCAACAAACTGATGGCGCGCAAGAGCCAGGAAAAGCCACCTGCACCCGGAGGACTCGCACGCCAGTCGACCCGCGCATTACTCATCGGGATCCTGCTCCTCTGTGTCTTGCTCGGCGGCTACGCAGTCTGGCTCGATCACTCGCGCAAAGAGACGCCCAAGGCACCCGTTCCCACCGTCCGCAAGACGAGCACCGAGCCTCATCCCACGATCGCTCCCCGGTTTGAGCCCACCCCCGTGCCCTTGGACCCGGCACTGGAAGCCGCGATGCAGACCCTGACCCTGAACGCCATCCTCGCCGACCCGCCGAGAGTGCAAATGAACGGCAAAATATACGCTATAGGGAGCGAAATCCTCCCGGGATTGCGTCTTAAACAGGTCGATCGGCACTCCATTGTCGCTGAAGATCAGGCCGGGGCGCTCTACCGCCGAACGTTTTGAGTAAATTGCCGAGGACATTGGGACGATGAGTCACTGTCCCATGCCGTCGGTAGATCCGAAAAACGCTCCCCGAAGCACCCTTCCACCCGCACTCCAAGAACTCCTGGTGCGGGAGGCGGTGTTTCTGATGAGTCGCAAGCGGATCAGCGACGCCCTGGCGTCGGCGGAACAACAAACGTCGTCCGGCTCGTTCGCGCGTCCATTGCTCTCTTTGTTCGCCCGCAAGGATAACCGCAACAAGCGCCGCGAGGAGGTCGACAATGTCGCCGTGCTGCGCGCCGGCATCAAGAAACTCGACGACGCCTACCCGCAGTTGGAAACCTGCGTCGAGCGCAGCTTAGAAAACTACCTGCGGGAACACGACGCGGAGTACGCCAACGGTCTGGCGGCCTCCCGCTTCATCGACGACTGGCACCGGCTGCTGGCCCAGTTCGAACTCGACACCTCTCATCTTCTCGGCGCCCTCAACGCCCTTCCGGCCCACTTCGACGCCCTGCCGGCCGGCGCCGCCTGCGGGTCAACCCCCGAGTCGCGGCAGGCCATTGATGAAGCAGTGGCCTTTGGACGCGCACTCCAGGAGGACATCACTTTCGTCAATAAAATCGCCGACGCCCAACGGATCCGGGCCGGGATCGACAACATCACGCTCTATCGCCAACCGGAGCGCAATTGGCGCGGGTCGATTCACTCGCTGCATTTTGTCCTTCCCAGTCTCGCCCTCGACTCCATCCAGTCCCTCGAGGCCGATATCAACGAGGTCGCGGAAAAGGTCCGCGCCGCCATTCAAGGGGAATGCCAGCTGGCTTCCTATGTGGTGGGATACGGAGTGACGAGCTATCATCGCCGGGTCTGGGCCTCGCTCCGTGAGGCCGCACCGTTGCAGGTCAATCCCGACAACATGGAGGTCATCCTCTCGGAGACCGAAGAGCTCATGGACTCGGGTCGTCTGAAGGAATGGCGACCCACCCGTCCGGAACCGACCGCCCCCACCCCGATCACGGCCGCGGCCCCGCCGCCGTCCATCGCGCCGGTGGCCGGACGTCCACCCTCTGTTCCCCGCCCGGCGGCCGCAGTCCCCGCCGCACCACCCCCGGTCGTGCCGGGGCCCTCCCTCCGACTCACTCGTAGTCCGGACCTGAAATTGCCGAGTCGCACGGCACCTCCCGTGGTGCCTGCAACGAGCAGTCCAAAGCCGCCTCCCGCGCCGGCCGCCGAGGCCCCGCTCCCGGCCACGACCGCCAGCTCGACCGAGTCGCAGGACTCTCTCGCGGATCTGACCGCCGAGCGAAATCGCCTGGAGCAAATCCTTCTCGAGACCCGCGCCAGTCTCACCGAGCGCGAACAGTTCCTGTCGGAAAGCGAGGCCCGGCTGATGCAAGTCAGCCAAGCCCAGATCGAACGCGAGGTGGATCTGGAGCAGCGCGAAGAACAGCTGCGGGATCTGGAAAAGCGTCTGCGGCAAATGCAAAGCAGCCTTTCATCCCAACCCGCCGCCCCCGCTCCCGCCCCCGCCCCTGCGGTCGCCAAGGTGTTCGACGAGTTCAACGAGTGATCATTTCGGCGCGGTCGCGCTGAGGTCACCGCCGATTCGCCGATCCAAGATCCGCCTCCGTTGTAGGCTGGGATCGCGGACCCCGCAGGGTTCGGCGTCGCGCCCACAAAACCAATTCCAGAGGCGGGGCCGCTTGGTCCCGGCGCGGCCTCAGCGAGGCCGCCCACAACCGGACCGCAGGCACTTCCATCGTCTCGTCCGTCGGTTGATGCGCACGCGCGACTGCGGGAACACCCCAACCCATCCCCCCCCTTTTTGTCCCCCGAAAGAGAACTGAAGGACGGAGTTGCCCAAAGGGCCGGTTCCTCCACCGTTATCTCACTTCCCGGTTTTTCTCCGGCCCCCTTGATCGATGCCGCGTCTCCGCCTTCTTTTCCGCCCGCTGCTTGCAAGTGTCCTGGTTGCCTTGGTCTGTTCGAGCGCGTATCCCCAAGCTGGACCCCGCAGCGGCCGTTGGGCACACGAAGGCGCCAAACTGACCCCCGATGAACAGGTGGTCTGGGGTCGACTCGACAACGGTTTTCGCATTGCCCTGCGCCCGCACCGCGGCGTTCCCGGGCGGGTCGTGATGCAGTTGGTCGTGCTGACCGGATCGCTCGATGAGCGCCCCGACGAACTGGGCATTGCCCACTACACGGAGCACATGGCGTTCGGTGGCACCAAGGACTTCCTGCCCGGACAGATGGTGCTGCTGTTCCAGCGTCTCGGCATCGAGTACGGGAGCGACGTCAACGCTCACACCGCCTTCGACTCCACCGTCTACCGGCTCGACTACCGATCCAACGATCCGGTTTTGCTGCGGGATGGACTGCGTCTCTTCCGTGGATTCGCCGACGGCATCACCTTCGACCAGCAGATCATCGAACGGGAACGCAAAGTCGTGCTCGCCGAACTGCGTCTGCGCAACACCGTCTCCGGCAAAAAGGACCTCGCCTCCCTGCCCGTCATTTTTCGCGGGTTGAAATTCCCCGAACGGCTGCCCGGCGGCTCCGCCGAACTGATCAGCCGGTTCACCCGCGAGCAATTCGTCCAGTTCTACGAGCGCAACTACCGGCCTGACCTCATGGTGCTGGTCGTGACCGGGGACTTCGACACCGACGCACTGCAGAAGGAGATCCACACCCTCTACAGCGGGATCGCCAAGCCCACCACGCCGATTCCGTTTCGCGACGAAGGCAAACTGAACGCGCGCGCGCTGCGCGCCGGCGTTCTCTCGCTCGCCGGCATGGGCGGCGCCACCACCGAGGCCTCCACCCTCGCACCTCCGGCCACCGGGCCGGAAAGTCGCGAGACCCGCATCGAGCGACAACAGCGCGAATTTGTCATGCGGGTGTTCGGCGACAGTTTCGGCAGCCAGGTCGCGGGAGTCGTCGCACCGGATGCTTCCTATGGTGAAATGCTCGGCTACGGCGCCGCCTCCGTCTCCGCAACAGTCGCCGGACCCAACTGGTCGCATGGTATCCTCGCATTGGATCAGGTGGTCCGCTCCACCCTGGAGCGCGGGCTGGACCCGGTGGTCCTGGAACAGGCGCGCACCAACGAGCTCCGCATGGTTCATCACCTGAAGGACCAGATCGCCACGGTCGATCCGGCGGCCATCGCCGATTCACTGGTGGAGTCCATCACCGCCCATCGCGTGTTCCTTGGCCTTGAGCGGGAGACCGACCTGCGCCGCGAGTGGCTGGAGAAATTCACCCCCGCCGAGGCGCAGGGCGTGTTTCGGCGGCTGTGGAATCCGGCGACGATGGCCTTCCATGTCTCTGGCGGCGTCGGCGTCGAATTGAAGCCGGACAAGGTCTTGGAAGAGGTGCAAAAATACCGGAAGGGAAAACTCAACTACCTGCCGCCCCGCCCTCCCGAGGCTGTCGTCGACTTCAAGCTTCCCACCTGGGGGAAACCGACCGAGATCGTCGAAAAGGTCGAATTGCCCACGCTCGGCGCCCACCTGCTGCGCTTCGGCAACAATGTGCGCCTGAATTTCGTGCCCACGCACCAGGAGCCGGGGCTTGTCCATCTGGTGGTCCGCGTCGGCAACGGTCTGCTCGAAATGCCGGGGAATCGTCCCGCGCTGAAGGAATTCGGGCTCAATACGCTGCTGGCCAGCGGCACCGCCAATATCCGTCCCGACAATCTCCGCACCCTGATCGAGAAGCGTTTCCTCGCCTTTTCCTTCGACGTCGCCGACCGCGATGCCTTCACGTTTCGGGGCACCGTGGCCGCCGACGAGCTGACCACCTTTCTCGGTGTGGTCGCCGATTTCCTCAATGGCCCCCGGTTCAGCAGCATCGTGCACGCCGAGCAGCGTATGAGCGCCGCCATGGGCCGCATGGCCGGAAGCACCGGCATGGGCGATGGCATGCGCGCGCTGAATGACCGGTTGTTCAAGGGTGACGCCCGGTTCACCTCAGGCTCCCCGATCGACTACATTTCCATGAGCGTGATCGACGTCCGCCGGTGGATGGAGACCCCGCTGACCAGCGGCTACGTCGAGGCCACGATTGTGGGTGATGTCACGTCGGATACCGCCACCACCGTGTTCGCCCGCACCCTTGGTTCCCTGCCCGCCCGCGCCGCCACCAAGGCCACCGCGGGACCGGTCAAGCCGGTCTCCGTCACCGCCCGCCCGGGGCTCGAACGCATCGAGTTCACGGGCGAGCAGAACACGGGGCTGGTCATCGGCACCTGGCCCATCACCGAGATGAAACAGGTGCGCGACCAGGCCGCCCTTGAAGTGCTGACCAAGATCGTCGAGATCCGGGTGCGCACCGAGGTGCGTGAAAAACTGGGGCTGGCCTATTCGCCGTCCGCCGAGTTGACCGCCTTTGACGGATTTCCTGGGTTCGCCTTGATCCAGGCCCAAATCGACTGCAGTCCCGAATCGACCGAACAGGTCGCGAGGTTGGTCGAGGCGATCGGCGCCGACATCGCCGAGAAAGGGGTGACCGAGGGCGAGTTCATGGGCTCCCGAGGAATTCTGAAGAGCCAGTTGCAGCGGTCCTTCCGCGAAAACAGTTTCCTCGTCGACCTGCTCGCCCGCGCCCAGGAGCGCCCGGCGGAGACCAAGGAGATCGTCGAGCTGCACGACAACCTCGTCGACAGCGTCACCCTCGAGGAGGTCAATGCCTGGGCCACCCGTGCGCTCGCCCGCACCAACTGCCGCGCCGCCGCCGTCGTGCCCAAAGCCTTCATCGGCATCTACCAGATGTCGGAAAAGCCGTAGTTCAAGGCCCTCCTCCGCCCATCCGTCGGAGCATGCCTCGCCTAGGCCGGGGGACTTTCCTTCCGCCCCTCCTCTTCACGCCCCGCGCCTTCCCCGCGGGCTCACCGAGCCCACCCCCATCCATCCGTTGGAGCTGGCCTCGCCGAGGCCAGGTACTTTCCTTCCGCCCCTCCTCTTCACGCCCCGCGCCTTCCCCGCGGGCCCACCGACGCCACCTCCATCGATCCGTTGGAGCTGGCCTCGCCGAGGCCGGGGACTTTCCTTCCACCCTCCTCTTCACTCCCCGCGCCTTCCCTGCGGGCTCACCGAGCCCACCCCCATCCATCCGTTGGAGCTGGCCTCGCCGAGGCCGGGCAGTTCGACACCGCGATTCTTGCCGTTTCCTCACGCTGGCAGCCGGACCACGAAGCGGGCGCCGCCCTCTGCGGCATCGCCAACCGTCACCGTGCCGCCATGGGCCTCGACGATCGCCTTGACCAGACTCAACCCCAAACCCAGGCCGCGCTGGGAACGGCTGGAATCCCCACGGTAGAGTCGCCGAAACACGGCCTCGCGCTCCGCCACCGGTATACCTGGCCCGGTGTCGCTGACCGTCAGCTCCACGGTCCCCGCGTCACGGCGCACCGTCAGCTTCACGCGCCCGCCGGCCGGCGTGTACTTGAGCGCATTGTCGACGAGGTTGTTGACCGCCTGGCCCAGCCGGATGGCATCGGCCGACGCCTCCACCGGCGCTTCGGGCTGCTCCATCGCGACCGCAATGCCCTTCACCTCCGCCACCTCCCGGTACAAGTCAGCCGCCCGTTCCACCACGGTGCGCACATCCAGGGGATCGCGGTCCAGCTTCAGCGCGCCCGCCTCGGCCGCCGAGATGTCAAGCAGGGTCTCCAGCAGGTGCAGCACGCGATCCGATTCATTGATACAGTCCGCCAGCGCATCTCGCGCCTCCGCGGGATCCCCTCCATCCTGGATCGCCAGTTCCGCCGTTCCACGAAGGCGGGTCAGCGGGGTGCGAAGATCATGGGCCAGGTTGTCGAGGGTGTCACGCAGGACCCGGACGTGGGCGGAATTCTTCTCCAGCAGGGTGTTGATCTGCCGCACCAGGACGGCCAGTTCCCCGGATCCCTCCGGTCCGGGAACCCGCGCACCCAGGTCGCCCGTCTCCACAATCCGACGCGCCGTCTGGGACACCGCCCGGAGTGGACGGGTCGCGCGCCAGGCGAGCAGGGTGCCCACCGCCACCGACACCACCAGGGCGCCCGTGCCAATGCCCGCAAACGCCCGCCGCACCGGCGCCAACAGCACGGCCCGGCTGTCCGCACTGCGGCCCACCTGCATCAGGCTGCCGTCCGGCAGGGGACGCGAGGCGATCGCGTAGTCGCGCGCCGCGTTCTGCGGCACGCGCACGGTCCGGATTTCCCGCAGGGCCGTCACTCCCCACCCTTCCGGGAGCGGCATGCGCTGGACCTGGGTCTCAATCCAGTCGGGCGGCACCGAGGCAAAGAGCGTTTCTCCACCCGGACCCACCACGCGGACAAAGTGGGACCTCACCTCCGGCGAACTCTCCCGTCCCAGCTCGGCGCGCAAGGTCGGCACACCGCCGATTTCATAGGCGATCGCCAGCGTCTCGGCGCGCCGCTCGACCGCCTCGCGCTCGCGCGACTCCAGCGCCTCCGCCAGCTGCCAGTAGAGGACGCTGAAGAGCACCGCCGTGACGCAGGCGAAAATCAGCGCGTACTGCAGCGCGAGCCGGAGGGCGAGGGACTGACGCAGACGTTCAAACATGGCCGCGGAAAATGTAGCCGACATTGCGCACGGTCTCAATCCGCCGGTGATCCGGATCGATCTTGGCCCGCAGGCGATGCATGACCACATCCACCACGTTCGTCTGCGGATCGAAACTGTAGTCCCAGACGTGCTCCAGGATCATGGTCTTGCTCACCGGTCGTCCGGCGTGCCGGAGCAAAAACGCCAATAGCGAAAACTCACGCGGCTGCAGGTCGACCGCCGCCCCGGCACAGGTCACCTCCCGCGTCACCAGATCGAGCGTCACATCACCGACCGTCAGACGGGTCGCCTCCGGCGCATGGGTCGCCCGGCGAATCAAGGCCTGTATCCGAGCCAACAATTCAGAAAAGGCAAAGGGCTTGGTCAGGTAGTCGTCTCCACCTGCCTGCAGGCCCTTGACCCGGTCGTCCACCGAGCTCTTGGCGCTGAGAAAGAGCACAGGCAGGGCACTGCGCGTCAGGCGCAGCCGCTTGACGAGACTGATTCCGTCCAGCCGCGGGAGCATGACATCCACCACGGCCGCGTCGTACTGCGTCGACTCCGTCAGCACCAGGCCGGTCTCCCCATCCGGAGCGTGGTCAACCGCGAATCCCGCCTGCTTCAGTCCACGCACGACGAACGAGGCGATCTTGTCATCATCTTCAACTACAAGGACACGCATGGGGGCGAGTGTGCGGGGGAACGTCGGTTTGGAAAGGTCGGAAAGAAAACCGGCACCGCCTCCCCAAGGGAAACGATGCCGGGTTGCAAACCACACACCGAAGGGGAAGCCACACCAGTGCCTCCCCGAAATTCACAAATTGTCGTGCATCAGGACTGGGCCGATTCGTCCACGACCACAAAGACCGTGCTGCCCCGGGACCAGAGCTTGACCAGCGTCTTCTTGCCCTGGGCCGACTCGCTCAGCGACACGGCCTCTTCGGCCGAGGTCACCGGCTGGCGGTTGATCTCAAGGATGACGTCACCGGTCCGCAATCCGGCCCGCGCCGCAGCCGAGTCGGCATCGACATCCGTGATCACGGCACCCCGGACCCGGCCTGGGAGATTCATCGAACGCCGCGTTTCGGCATCAAGGTCGCCCACCGCCACGCCATTGAGCACGCCCACGTCATCCGACTTTGCCAGGTCCTCCGAGGGATCGCCAAAGCCGCGACCGCCACGACCCATCTTCGGGCGCTCGATCGTCGTCACGTCCACCTGCTTCGCCTTGCCGTCGCGCAGGATGCCAAGGTCCACCTTGGTCCCCGGCGAAATGGCACCGATGGCAAACGTCAGGCGGTTTGCGTCTTCGACCTTCTCGCCATTGACGGAGGTGATGACATCACCGCTCTCCAAACCCGCCTTGGCCGCGGGACTGCCCGGCGCCACATCCGAGACCAGCGCACCCGAGCGCGACTTCAGGCCAAGGTGTTCCGCCAGGGCCGGAGTCACATCCTGGGCCCCCACGCCGAGGTACCCGCGCACCACCTTGCCATGCTGGACAAGGCTGTTCGCGACATGTCCGACCAGATTGGCCGGCACGGCAAGCCCGACGCCCTGGAAGCCGCCGCTGCGGCTGAGGATGGCGGTGTTGATGCCAATGAGGCGTCCCTGGATGTCCACGAGCGCCCCGCCGGAATTGCCCGGGTTGATCGCCGCGTCCGTCTGGATGAAGTCCTCGTAGTCAAGCCCGAGACCGGGACGGCGGCCCTTGGCGCTGACAATGCCCGTCGTCACGGTTTCACCGATACCAAAGGGATTGCCGATCGCCAGCACCCGGTCACCAACCTCGATCTTGGTGCTGTCGGCAAACGTGATGGCCGGCAGGCCCTCGGCGTCCACCTTGATCACGGCCACGTCGGTCTGGGGATCGCGGCCGACCACCTTGGCGGACAGTTCGCGTCCGTCGTCCAGCGAGACGGTGACCACATCCGCGCCCTGGACCACATGGTTGTTCGTGGCGATGTATCCATCGGCACTGATGATCACACCGGATCCCAGGCCGCTCTGCGGAGGCTGCTGCATCTCCGGAATGCGACCGCCGAAGAACTGGCGGAACATCGGGTTGTCGAAACCCGGAAACTCCTGGGAGGAGGCCGATACGCGACGGGCCTTGGTGGAGGTGGTGATTTTCACCACGCTGGGGGCGACGCGCTTGACCACAGGTGAATAGCTGGAGGGTTCGGGCTGGGTGCGATTGACCACCTGGGCGTCCCGTTTGAGCTCGACCCGGTTCTCGGAAGAAGGGGCCGCCTGGAGACCGACGAAAACGCCGACAAGGGCAACTGCGCCTGCGGCGAGCCAGGAGCGGCGCCGCGCAAAGAAGTGTGAGAGAGAGGTGTTCATGGTTGGATTCAGTGCCGCTACTCTCGCACACGGATCTCTCCGCTTCCTTTCTGCAAAATGACAGAACTGTAATTCTCCGACGCCCCCGCGGACTACAATTCCGGTCCCGACTTCCTGACCAACAAGCCAACCTGTTGCTATTTAAACGCTTGCGTTTCATCGCAATCACCTGAAAGCTCCCCTCCATCGGAGTTGGCCCTTCTCCGTTGTAACTCACCCCGCCTGCTGCCGTCTCTCCCGCTATCCACCGCAGCCATCGAGACCCGCGCGAAGTTTCACCGCTCCGCCGGCAGCCGGATCAACCGGTCCTTCGAGAAATCGAATCCTGCACTGCTGCTTCCCATCCCAACTCAGTCCTTCTCACCTCAGCGTCCCATCACCATGAAAAACCTCCGCTCCGCCTTCATGCTCGCGCTCGCGAGTGCCGTGTTCCTCGCTCCCTTGGTGGCCGAAGCCGCCCGCGTCCGCGTCGTTCGCCGCGGGCCCCAATACACCCGCAGCGTGGTCGTCGTCCACAAGGCCCACCCGATCCGGCGCGCCATGCATCCGGCACTGGTCGTTCGTCCGGGAATCGCGGTGCGCGTCGCTCCGGTCCGCTTTCTCCCGGTCGT
>JAEUGZ010000635.1 GCA_016794725.1 Opitutaceae bacterium
CTCGTCCACCCGCCCCCGCATGGGCCTTCCCTCGCGACGATCCCGGGGCACGGTGTTTCTTCCGAAGGAACACGGATCCTGGTCGCTCGCCCTTGAACCCGTCGTGCTCGGTCTGCTCGCCGCCCCTTCACTCGCGGGCACCGCCCTGGGACTGGCCGCTTTTTCGGGCTTTCTCGCACGACGGCCAATAAAGGCTGTCGCACAGGGGAACTCCGGCCGGGGTTCCCGGACTGCTGCCGGTATCCTCGTCGCCTGCGCCCTTGCGGGACTTCTCTGCTCCGTCCTCCTGGGTTCCCCTGCCCTGCTCGCCCGCCTGCTTGTCCTCACTCCGTTTGCCGTGCTGTTTGTCATCAGCGACGCCCAGGGTGAATCGCGTGCCGCCACGGCGGAACTGGCCGGGAGCGCCGCCTTTTCGCTCCTCCCCTTCGTCCTGGCCTCCCTCGCCGGTTGGTCCGCATCCCACGCTTTCGGGCTCACGCTGCTCGCCCTCGGTCGAAGTCTACCCACAGTGATGACCGTGCGGTGGTACCTGCGATGGCACAAGGGACAGGAACCCTCGCGGCTCACGACCCTCCTGGTCGGGTTGGGCGGTCTTGCCACTCCGATCCTCCTCGCCGCGCTTCGTCTCGTGCCGTGGTTCGCGGTCGTCGGCGGGGGACTGCTCTGGATCCGGACGGGTTGGCTGCTTTCGTCCCGGCGCCCCCACTGGACTGCGCGGAGGGTGGGAATCACCGAAGCCGTTCTCGGTGTGATCTATACCACGCTGGCCATCCTCGCCTACCACGGCTGAGGCAAATCGCACCTGACTTGATCTGGGTCAAGGCGGCGACTGTCCCTTCCTGCTACGCTGTCTCCAGCATCTCCACTTTTCTCCGTCGAACGCCTCTCTCGAACCCAACCCTCCTCACCATGAATGTGTATCTAAAACTTCTCTCGCGGCTGCTCCTCGCCGCCGTGTGCGCAGCGGCCGTCGCCCGCGCCGACGAAGGTCCGTCCGCTCCCGCCGGTCCGGTAGTGCTTCCGCCCGAAGTATCCGCCCTGCCCGTGATCCAGGCCGTGCTGACGTCCCCTCCCCACGTGCCACCTGCCATCACCCGCACCACGTCCGCCCGCGTCGTGGTCAATCTCGAGGTGTTGGAGGTCGTCGCCCGCCTCGCCGACGGCGTGGAATACACCTTCTGGACCTACGGCGGCAGCGTGCCGGGCTCCTTCATCCGGATCCGCGAGGGTGATGTCGTGGAATTTCACCTCAACAACCACCCGTCTTCCAAACTTCCCCACAACATTGACCTGCACGCCGTGACCGGGGCCGGCGGAGGAGCGGCCTCGACCTTCACCGCCCCGGGCCACAGCTCCCAGTTCACCTTCCAGGCCCTGAACCCCGGGCTCTACGTCTACCACTGCGCCACCGCCCCGGTGCCGATGCACATCGGCAATGGCATGTATGGTCTGATCCTGGTCGAGCCCAAGGGTGGGCTGCCGGCCGTGGACAAGGAGTTCTATGTCATGCAGGGGGAATTCTATACCACGGGCAAATTCGGCGAGGAGGGCCTCCAGTCCTTCGACATGGCCAAGGCCATCGACGAACGCCCGCCCTACATTGTTTTCAACGGAGCCGTCGGTGCACTGGTCGGCGACAAGGCTCTCAGCGCCAAGGTCGGCGACACCGTGCGCATCTACTTCGGGGTCGGCGGGCCCAATGTCGTCTCTTCGTTCCACGTGATCGGCGAGATCTTTGACCGGGTCTACACGGAAGCCGGCCTCGGTGCGCCGAACCTCAACGTGCAGACGACCCTCGTTCCCTCCGGCGGCGCCACCATGGTCGAAATGAAACTGGAGGTCCCAGGCACCTTCATTCTCGTCGATCACTCCCTGACCCGCGCCTTCAACAAAGGCGCCCTCGGCATGCTGAAGGTGGAGGGCGCGGCCAATCGCGTTTACTACTCCGGCAAGGAGATCGACGCCGTCTACCTCGGCGCCCAGGCCGAGGCCGGCTCAGATTCCGCCAAGCGCGAAGCCCAGCTCCGCTCGCAGATCGCCGCCGAGACCAAGGCCAATCCGGTCATCGCCGGCTTGACCAAGGAAATGCAGATCGAAAAGGGCAAGCAGGTCTACATGGGGCTCTGCTTCGCCTGCCACCAGGCTGACGGCAAGGGCCTGCCCGGCGCTTTCCCGCCGCTCGCCGCCTCCGACTACATGCTCGCCGACCGCGATCGCGCCATCCGGATTGTGCTGAAGGGACTGACCGGACCGGTCACCGTCAATGGCACCACCCTCAACAGCGTCATGCCTCCCCAGGAGGCCGTGCTGACCGACGCGCAGGTGGCCGACGTGCTGACCTACGTCTACAACGCCTGGGGCAACACCGGCGAGGCCTTCAGCGCCGCCAAGGTGAAAGCCATCCGCAACGAGACACACTGATGCGGATCCAGACGGGTTAACCACGAATGGACACGAATGAACACGAATGAGAACACAGCCACGATCGGTCGAACCAGCACGGTTCGCCTCGGTCACCGCGCCCGCACTCAAACGCGCCTCCCGTCCGCCGTCCCCATTCGTGTGCATTCGTGTCCATTCGTGGTCACCGTCCTGCTTGCGATCCTGATCCTGGCGCCCCGTCCGGCAGAGGCCGCGGACAACGCCTCCTCCATGGTCACGGTGCCGGACGGGGTGCATCGGCCGCTCTTTCGCACCGCCCGGGACCCGGTGGAAGTACGTGTATCCGCCTTTCAGATCGACACCGTGCCGGTCACCAACGCCGATTTTCTCGCCTTTGTCACCGCCCATCCCAAATGGCGTCGCTCCCAGGTCAGCCGGCTCTTCGCCGACGCTTCCTATCTGAACCACTGGGCCGGGGACCTCGAACTCGGCCCCCTCGCCCCGCCCGAGGCTCCAGTCGTCCGGGTGTCCTGGTTCGCCGCCCGCGCGTTCGCCGCCGCCTCCGACAAGCGACTTCCGACCACCGCCGAGTGGGAGTACGCCGCGTCTGCCGGCTACTCCGAGGTGGACGGTCGCAATGACTCCCAGCTGTCCCGCGATCTCTACGCCTGGCTGGCGCGGCCGGTGCCCGCCATCCACCCGGTTGTCTCCACCGGAAAGCGCAATGCCTTCGGCGTGCAGGGAATTCACGGTCTGATCTGGGAATGGGTCGAGGACTTCAGCACGGCCCTGGTGACAGGCGAATCGCGCGGGGACGCCGGGCTGGAACGCGACCTCTTCTGCGGTTCGGGCTCGCTCAATGCCAAAGACACCTCCGACTACGCCGCCTTCATGCGGCAGGCGCTGCGTTCCTCACTTAAAGCCAACAACAGCACCTCCTCGCTCGGTTTCCGGTGCGCCCGGGACCTTGCCCTTTCCTCGTCTCCACTTTCAAATCCATGAAACTCTCCACCCTGACCCTGCTCCCCCTCCTCCTCGCGGTCGTCCTGCCGGCCCGCGCTTCCGAATCCGCCCCGGCCGCACCCAAAGTCGCGCCCTGCTGCGCGGAAAAGGGGGTACCCGTCGTCAAGAAGGCATCGTGCTGCGATCCGCTCGGACTGGCCGCCTTCAGCCGGGACTCCCTCTATCAGCTCGACGCCACGTTCACCGACGACACCGGCCATCGTGTCGCCCTCGGGGATTTACGCGGCCGGCCGGTCCTGCTGACGATGTTCTTCTCCTCCTGCGGCTACGCCTGCCCGCTCCTGCTCGGAGATCTCCAGCGTATCCGGGCCGGCCTGACCGCCGAGGTGAGGGAAAGGACCGTGATCGTGCTGGTGTCCTTCGACACGCAGCGTGACACCCCGGCCGCGCTCGCAGCCTACCG
>JAEUGZ010000010.1 GCA_016794725.1 Opitutaceae bacterium
ACCCCGCGGTGATCGGCGTCGCGTGAAGAAATCGGACCTAGGATGCGGGATCAATCTGTCCCGTCGCGGCCTCAGCGAGGCCACCTCCAACAGGAATGCTGCGCGTCAGCCCAAGTGCAATCGAAGTCGGCGTCCGTTGGAGGTGGGGTCGCCGACCCCGCGAGGATTGGCGTCGCGCAAAGAAATCGGACCACGGAGGCGGGACCAATCGGTCCCGTCGCGGCCTCGCCGAGGCCACCTCCACCAGAACCACTGCGATTTCCCACGTCCGACCCTCAAATTGACGCGCAGGCGCGACTGAGGGACCGGGTGTCCTTCCTCAGTGGTTGGTCTCGTGGATCCATCCAGACCGGAACCCCCACCTTCACCACCGCGACGGTTCATCTGTAAGAAATCCGCCGACGCTGCTTCTAATGGTAGGTCTCCCGTGACGTCTCAGGAACAAAACACCTGTTTCGAAACTTGGCTCAAACAACATGCCGCCATGTTACACCATGTTGTTCAGGGCTTTGCCGATCCATCAGACCAGGACGACCTGCGACAGGACGTCCTGCTGGCGGTCGGGCGGGCGGTGCCGGCGTTTCGGGGACAATCACAACTTTCCCCGTTCGTTTACCGGGTGGCGCACAACGCCGCCCTCACCTGGCGGCGCACCCGCCTCAACTACCAGCAGCGGGTCGATCGCTATGAAGCGCTCAGCGCACCCCTGAAGTCCGGTGCTTCGTCGCCACCGGAAAGACAACGGGAATCCTTAGCCCTTCTCTACCATCATATCCGCGCCCTCCCCCCGCTCGACCGGTCGCTGATCCTGCTCCATCTCGACGGCGTCAGCTATGGCGAGATTGCCGGCATCCACGGCCTGAGTGAATCCAACGTCGGAGTGAGGCTCAACCGCGCGAAGAAGAAACTGACCGACTCCATGAAAGCCCTGTCCGATGAGCTTCGATGATTTGAACTCGCTCTGGCAATCGCCGGAAAACCAGCCGTCCCCCTCCGCGGTGGACTCCATTCGTCTGAAATTTGTCCAAACGCTGCGCGAGCGCCGCCGGAGGGTGGCGCTCTTTCTCGGCTTCGTCGTCGCCGGTCTGCTGGTGCCGACCCTGCTCCTGCTCTTTTCGCTGCTTCGCCCGGCGTCGGGTGTGGGCAGGAGCATCGATGTCATGCGGGAATGGAGCGTGCTCTGCCTGCTGGCTCTGCCGTGGCTGGGTGCCGGCGTATTCATCCGTCAATTCCTCCGTCACCGGAACACGTACCGGCATCCGGATCACTCAATCCGCGACTGCCTGCGCGCCTTGCTCGACGAAAATCGCCTCGCCCGCGTTCGCTACCTGGGCGCGGCCACGCTGAATGGAGCCATGCTGCTGCTCATGCCCGTCATTGTGCAGCAGCTGCGGGCGGCGGGCAAGGCGGGTGACGAGATCATCGTGCCCGCATTTGTGCTGCTGCCCAGCCTCCTGGTCATCCTGTTCGTCTCACTCGGTATCCACTATCGGCGACGGTTGCTCCCGGAAAAAAGATCCCTCGAAACCCTGCTCGCCGCGTACGCCGAGTGAACCGCCGGTCCCACAGGCTGATCAACTTCGCCCCAAGGCGCCCCTCCGACATTCGTCATTCGGAATTCGTCATTCGTCATTCCAGCCCGCCCAGGGCTGGCCCGCCTACGCCGTAGCCTCGCGGGATTCCGCGGCCAGTTTGATCAACTTGGCCCGACGGACCAACGATGCGGCGCAAAGTCCGATCAGACCACCGAGGCAGGTCGAGTAGAGACTGACCACCGTCCGCAGGTGTTCGAACATGGGTTCAAACACCGCGAACGAGTTCACCAGATAAGACAACACGCCCGCAATGGTCAGCATGACCAGCGGGAAGAACAGGATGTCACGGCGAGGAAACACACCATCGATGCACGCGGCCGTGATGAAGTACGACAGCGCCAATTCAATCGAAAAGGCCACCACGCAAACTGCAAATCCCCAAGTCGAGTCTTCCATGACCCCACCTTGAAAGTGTCCGCGGCCCATGTCAGCCGTGGAGCGATTTCGAGGGTCAGGTTGAGAGCCTTTTTACCGCTCCCCGATCCGGACCCCGGGTGAAGTCCTCACCAACGGACCTGTTCGAGGTACCGCAGGGTCAGGGGAATCTGGGTCGCAGCGCCCGACGATTCATCTTCAATGAAGTAATGCTTCACGCCGGCTTTCTTGGCGGCGGCAAGCACGACGGGCCAGTTGACCTGGCCGGTGCCGAGCACGACATCGTTTTCCGGATCTGTCTTGCCCGTATGGATGCCCGTGGGCAGGCCCTTGCGATAGTCCTTCAGGTGGATCAGCTCCCACCGGCCGGGATACTTCGCCAGCCACTTCTCTGGAGCCTCGCCCGGATGAATGACCCAGAGGATGTCCATTTCAAAGGCCACCGTCTTCGGATTCGTTTCGGTCATGAGGATATCCATCGTCGTCTTCCCCTCGCCCGCGATGCCCGGTTGAAATTCGTAACCGTGACAATGGTAGAACACCTTGATGCCTTCCTTGGCGAGGATGTCACCTGCACGATTGAACACCGCCGCCGCCGCTTTCGCATCCTCCACCGTAAACGTCTCCTTGTGGGGAATCCACGCGCAGCCGGCATACTTCAGGCCGAGGATCTTCGCGTCTTTCGCAATACCTGCCGGATCGTCCCGAAACCGGTCAAAGGGGAAGTGCCCCGACACCGGAATAAGTCCGCGCGCATCCAGTTCCTTGCGAAACTCCGCCGGGCTCTGCTTGTAGGTGCTGGCCAGCTCCACTTCACGCACACCGTACGCCTTCACGGCATCCAGGGTGGTCGGACCATTCTTGATGAACAAGCCGCGCAGACTGTAGAGCTGAACGCCGACCGGCCCCTTGAAATGAGAGCCAGTGCCGACGTCGGCACGACAGATGCAGGCCATCGGCAACGCCGCGCAGGCGGCAAACAAGGCGAGACGGGAGAACAAACGATTCATGGGTAGGGAGGAGGGGTGGAACGTAACCACCCCATCCTGGACAGCGATTGCGACCCGGGGCAAGCGAACGATACGCCAGTTTCCGTCTCCGTTGGAGGTGCCCTTCCTGCGACTGCGGGACGACGGGACCGACCGGCCCCGCCTCCGTGGTCCGATTTCTACACGCGACGCCCATCCCCGCTTCAGACCTTCCGAACTTTCGCCCTTCACTCTTCGCCCTTCGAACTTCACCGCATCGCGGTGTCAGCGTCATCCGCCTCCCCGCATCGCCCGCGCCCGGTTGAACCCCGCCAGGCAGCTGGAAAACAGGAAGAACGCCACCAGGCCGGTGAAGACAGACTGCCTCAGCAACGCGAGAACCGCCAGCCCGGCGATGCCGACAAACCCAATCACGGTCGCCACCAGCAGGCTGGTCGCCGGGCCGGTCAGGTACCAGAGCAGCGACCTGAGGATCTGCCCCCCATCCAGTGGGTAAATCGGCAGAAGATTGAAGATCAGCAGCATGAGGTTCAGCCGCTGCACGTCGTAAAGAAAGTTGTCCAAATTTGGATACGGCTCGAGCAGCCCTTGCGTCTTGGCCAGCCACGTCACTCCAAATAGCACCGGCGCGAGTACGACATTCACCAGAGGTCCCGCCGCCACGCTCCACAGCGTCGCTCCCGGACGCTGGGGCGTCGCCAGGAACGCAATGCCGCCAAAAGGCCACAACACGATCTCGTCTGCGCGGCCCCCCACCTGGCGGCAGGCGAGGGAGTGACCAAACTCATGCAGGAGCACGATGCCAAAGAGCGCGAGGTACTCCGCCACATTCCACACCGGGGACGTATACCGCTCCCTTCGCACCATCAGCTCATAGATGGCCACCAGGAACCAGGACCAATGCAGGTAGACCTGGATGCCGGAAAAGGCGAAGAGTCGAAACGAACGGTCTTGGGCAGGAAACACCCGCCATCGCTATGCCGACCCCTCCCCCGGCTCAAGGGCAGAGTCGAAGCGGCCTGGATTGACGCCCGAACGCCGCTCGCCTCCACTGAACCGCGTTCTCCCGCCGCCATGCCCGAATTGCCCGATATCACGGTCTACGCCGAGGCACTCGAAGCCAGGGTGGTGGGAACGCCGCTGCTCCGGGTACTTGTGTCGGATCCGTTTGTCCTGCGCACCGCGGCGCCACCGATCGACAGTCTGGTCCAGGCTCGGATCACTTCAGTCAGCCGTCTGGGCAAACGCCTGGTGTTCGCCTTCGAAGGCAATCGCTGGCTCGTCCTGCACCTCATGGTCGCGGGACGTCTCCACTGGGCCCCTCAAGTGGGTGGAACCAAAACCAAGGCACCTCGGGGTCTCGCATCGTTTCACTTTCCCAACGGCGTCCTGACCTTGAGCGAGGCCGGCACCCAGCGTCGCGCGTCCCTGCATGTCGTCACTTCACCCGAGCGCCTGGCCGCGCACAATCCCGGAGGCCTCGAAGTCGCCGGTTCGAGCCTGGAGGCGTTTCGCCAGGCACTGACGCGGGAGAACCACACCCTGAAACGGGCCCTGACCGATCCGCACTTGTTCAGCGGCATCGGCAACGCCTATTCGGACGAAATCCTTCACGCCGCAGGGCTCTCGCCCGTCACCCTGTCCCAAAAGCTCGACTCCGAGGAAGTGGAACGCCTGCACCGCACCACGCAGCGCGTGCTCGCCGAGTGGACCGATCGGCTCCGGCGCGAGAACCGCGACCAATTCCCTTCCCACGTCACCGCCTTCCGTCCCGGCATGGCCGTGCACGGCCGCTTTGGCCAACCTTGCCCGGTCTGTCAGACCGCGGTCCAGCGCATCCGCTACGCCGCCAACGAGGTCAACTACTGTCCGCGCTGTCAAACCGAAGGGAAACTGCTGGCCGACCGCTCGCTGTCGCGGCTGCTCAAGTCCGACTGGCCGCGCTCGATCGACGAGGCAGAGGCACGACGCGACGCGCATCGTTGATATTCCATTGCGCAACCGCCGCGATCACCGCCGAGCCAGCCACCGGCTGAGGTGGCCTCGGCGGTCCGGCTTCTTCACGCGACGCCGTTCAGGTGTGCACCCGCAGCGGGTCAGGAAGGGGGCGACCCCGGGGGTCGCGTTTGGAAGGGAATCTCCCCGGCGGTGATCCGGCGGGTCCGCCAGGGGTGGCCGCTAGCCGCACCGATGGAGGGCGCCGCTCCGACGGCGCCGGTTGCCCGTGGCAAACCAGCCTGGCACCGATTCGGCACCTGCACCGTATCCGAATCCCCCTTCCGAAAGCGCCCACGAGCCGGCGGCTTCGTGAGAGGGTCGTCCCGCCGGCGTCGACGGAGCGACGCCCGCCCCGCATCCATCCACGGCTCGCCAATACTGTCTCCACCGTTCTGTTACT
>JAEUGZ010000036.1 GCA_016794725.1 Opitutaceae bacterium
CCGAGATGTACGACATCCACACGCATCCCTTCCACCCCGACCATTTTCCGCCGGGTGAATGGGCCTTCCTCACTGGACTCGGCCCGCTCGGTTGCGCCGAACACCGCGCCGGGCTGATGCGCTACATGCCGGTGCAGACCGTGCACGGGCTCTACTTTGGCATGCCTCGTCGCACCGCCGCCCACGACGCGATGAACCAGTGGGTGACGGACCAGGTGCGCGACCACGGCACCCCCTTGAGCCGCGCCCTGCGGGTGGTGGCCCCGACCCACGATCAAGCCGAGGTCGCCGCCAGCCTCCGTGACGGACGCTTCGTGGGCATCAAGGTGTACCACTGCTACGCGCCGCGTCCTGACACGATGAATGCCCGCATCGAGGAGTACGTGCCGGAGTGGATGTGGGAACTACTCAATGAGACGCGGGGCGTGCTGATGCTTCACATCGTGCGCGACGGGGCGATGGAGGATCCGGAGAACCAGAAATCGCTCCGCCGTCTTTGCCGCCGCTATCCCGAGGTGCGTCTCATCCTCGCCCACGTCGCCCGCAGCTTCAGCTACCGCAACGGCCGGGCCGGCCTGCACGCCATCGCCGATCTCGACCACGCCGTGGTCGACACCTCCGCCATCTGCGAGGCCGAGGCCTTTCGCGCCGCCATCGAAATCCTCGGCCCGCGCCGCATCCTCTGGGGTTCGGACTTCGCCGTTGACGGACTGCGCGGCCGCTGCGTGACCACCGGTGACCTGTTTTTCTGGCTGCACCCGGAGCTGCTCAAACCCGACTATCAGGCTGCGACCAATACCGACATGACCCTGGTCGGCATCGAGTCGCTGGTCACGTTGCGCGAAGCCTGCGAGGACTCCGGGCTGACCTCGGGCGACATTGAGGACATCTTCCGCCGCAATGCGCTGCGAACCCTCGCCCCGCATCTTCCCGCGGCCGCCGTGCCGCCGGCCGCCGACGGTTCGGCGCTCTGGCAGCGTGCCAAGGCGAGCATTTCCGGAGGCACCGGCCTGCTCTCCAAGCGCGCCGAGATGTTCGACGCCAAGACGTGGCCCTCCTACTTCTCGCGCTGCTCCGGGTGCACGGTCTGGGACCTGGAGGACCGTCGCTACCGCGACTTCGCCGGCGGCGTCGGTGCGATCCTGCTGGGTTACGCCGACAAGGAGGTCACCAGCGCCGTGAGGCGCCGGCTGTCCCTCGGCACCTACTGCACCCTCGTCAATCCGCAGGAGGTCGAACTCGCCGAAACCCTGCTGGGTCTCCATCCGTGGGCCGGCAAGGTCCGGTTTGCCCGCGGGGGCGGGGACGCGATGGCGATGAGCGTGCGCATCGCCCGCGCCGCCACCGGGCGCTCGGGAATCGCGTTCTGCGGCTACCATGGCTGGCACGACTGGTACCTCGCGGCCAATCTGGGTGAAACCGATGCGCTCAACGGCCACCTGCTGCCCGGACTGGAACCGAAGGGCGTTCCGCGCGAGCTGCGCGGCACGTCACAGCCCTTTCGTTACAACGATCTCGCGTCCCTTGACGCGGCCCTGGCCAAGCTCGACGGAAACCTCGCCGCCATTGTCATGGAGCCGATGCGGGCCCAGCAGCCGAAGGACGACTTCCTCCAGCAGGTCAAGGCACGGGTCGCTGCGGCCGGGGCGGTGCTCGTGGTCGACGAGGTCACAAGCGGCCTGCGTTACGGTTTCCCCGGCGCCTTCGCGCGCCTGGGCATCGAGCCCGACCTCGCCGTCTACGCCAAGGCGATGAGCAATGGCTTTCCTTTTGGCGTGGTGGTCGGACGCGACTCCGTGATGCAGGCGGCGGACGGAAGCTTCATCTCGTCGAGCTACTGGACCGATGGCGTGGGTCCCGCCGCCGCGCTGGCCGTCCTGCAGAAGGTCCAGCGTCTGGATGTATTCAATCATTTGTGGCAGCGCGGGCTTCGTTTCCAGGCGGACCTCCGCGCCATGGCCGCCCGGCATCCGCTCTGCCGGGTGGTCGTCGGCGGCATGCCCAGCACCCCCACCTTCACCTTCGACCTAGGCGCGGACGCCCCCCTCGCACAGACGCTG
The DNA here is from genome assembly GCA_016794725.1 of Opitutaceae bacterium. Taxonomy (GTDB): domain Bacteria; phylum Verrucomicrobiota; class Verrucomicrobiia; order Opitutales; family Opitutaceae; genus UBA6669. The sequence goes on from JAEUGZ010000036.1 coordinate 2,061, forward strand.
TACGTGCGGACCATGCGCCAGCGCGGCTTTCTCGTGGCCGGCTACACCTACCTCATGCTCGCGCACCGGGACGAGGATCTGGCGGACATGCTCGAGGCCGCCGATCAAACCCTGGGGGAAGTCTCCCGCATCGTTGAAGCCGGTACGCTGGCGGAAGCGGCCGGGGTTGCCCGCGGTCAGCGGGGCTTTGCCCGGCTTGCCTGAACCTCCCTCGGCTGGGACGCCTCCGCTGTCGTTCCGCGCATGCCCACCGGTTTCGGTCCGCACCTCGTCCTTCCTCCCTTCTTCCGCCTATGAATGCACTTCGGGCCCCCGGCTTCACCACGGAATCCCACCGTCGCCTTCAACTGGATCCCGGCTGGTTGCGTCTCCCGCCAGGCTGGGTGCTCGACCGCGTCGTCGGCGTCGCCATCGACTCCCGAGGCTTCGTCTACCTGGCTCATCGCGGAGAACATCCCGTGCTCTGCTTTCGACCCGACGGGACGTTTAGTCACGAAATCGGCAGCGGGCACCACCGCGCCACCACCGCCTATGATCTGCGCGGACCGGTTCCCATCCCCATTGCGACCCGATGCTGGATGCACGGACTGCACATCGATCCCTGGGACAATGTGTGGATCACCGATGTGGGTCGTCACCTGATCATGAAGTTCACGCCCGAAGGCGCCCTCGCCCTCACCTTGGGAGTCGACGGCGAATCCGGCTGTGACGAACGCCGCTTCGGGCAGCCCACCCACATCTGCGTCGTGCCGTCTGGCGACCTCTTCATCACCGACGGTTATGGCAACTCACGCATCGTGCACTGCCGGGCCGACGGCACCTACCTGCGCGAATGGGGCACCCGTGGCACCGCCCCCGGCGAGTTCCACACGCCCCACGTGATCACGGCCGATGCGGCGGGCCTGCTCTACATGACGGACCGGGAGAATGATCGCATCCAGGTCTTCGACCAGACGGGACGCGTGGTGGACGTCTGGCCGAATCTGCACTCGGTCGACGGACTCACCGTTGCTCCCGATGGATTCCTCTACGGATCGGCCGGAATCGACAACGCCATCCTGCGCCTTGACCGCAAGGGTCGCGTGCTCGATGTCTGGGCTCTTCCGGGGACTTTGCACTATCCGCATGCCGTGGCGGTGAATGCCCACGGAGACATCTTCACCGCGGAGACGGGTGACAACTGGGTGGTCACCGGTCGACTCCCCGAGCAACGAACCTGTGCACCTCGCGAAGGTCCGGAAGGGAGCGCCCTGCAGCGCTTCCGCATCGTCGCCTGAAGACTCCGGTGCCCTGCACCACGCCTCTCGCCGCCCACGTCCCATGCGCCTTCGCTGCGTCCCTCCCTGTCTCGGATTTCTCATGACCAGTCTGCTGTTCTCCGCCCAAGGCTCGAACGCCGCCGCCGTCGCGAGCAGGAACGGGAACGGACTTGCCCTCTCGGTGACCGTCGACTTTCCCGATGACATCACCAAAGGACCCTTCGACGCGGCCCGACTCGACCAGGTGATGGCCACTATCCAGGATACCGGGGCGACGCGGGTGAACTGGATGTACTATGGCTCCATCGAGCCTGACGATCCCTACCGTGGCAATGTCTGGCAGAGCCATTGGGCGACCTACGCCCCCCAGACCCTGGCGGCGATTGGCGAGCCGCTCACGGCCGCCGTGAAAGCGGCGCATGCCCGCGGGCTGCAGATCTTCGGCATGGTCAAACCCTACAACGGAGGTCTCTCCGGCACGTACCCACTGGGCTCCCCGGAAGCGGGTTCCACCTCCAAGTTGACCCGGATTGGTGGAACCGTGCAGCAGGTCATTCCCTTCCTGGAGGCGCATCCCGATATGCGTTTGCAGCGGGAGCCGCTGGCATCCGGTGCGGCCGGACCGGTGCGCGAGATCGTGCTCTCCAAGTCAGACGCCAGTGAGACCCGGCTGACCCCTGATCAGGTGCGAATTTGGGTGAGTGCCGACAATTACCGCTACCGACCTCTGTCCGTGATTCCCACCGGCAGCGTTTCCGTTGAACCCGCGCCCCGGGAGGTGCGTGACTACCACGGCAACGTGCTCACTCGCGCAGGCGATCCGGTTCGAGTCCTCAGACTGAAGAACCTGTCGCTGAGCGATCCCTACGTCGTCCTGACCACGACGTTTTCATCCGGCCTGGGCGATTTTCGCAACACGCCGTCGGGAATGCTCACGCTGTGGGGCGACGGCGGCCAGGAGTTGCCCTGTGTCGTGGCCACGCATGCGGCCCTTTGGATCCGACCGCGCGATTTTCGGAAACACGGTCTGGAGTTTGACATGGGCTATGGGCACCTTCCCATCGCGCTGGACGCGCCGTGGAGCGGAGCCAAGGGCGACCCATGGAAACCCTTTTCCGGTGAGGATGAGTTCGCCGAGGAGGCGCTTTTTGGCAAGGGTCCGGCCGGAGGATTCATCGGGTTCTCCCTTGGGAAGAACACGCACCTCGCCGCTGTGCCCTGCGAGGCGTATCCGGAAGTGCAGGCACTCTGGCTGGGCTGGATCCGCGCCATGCTCGATGCAGGCGTCGACGGCGTCAATTTGCGCATCTCCGCCCACGGCTGCCTGAGCGACGAACCCGAGGCCTACGGCTGGAACCCGCCCGTCATGGCCGCATATCGCCAGCGTCATGGCGACGGTCCCGTCGACCGGGCGCAGCTGGCCGCCGTGCGCGGCGAGTTTTACAGTCAGTTCGTCGCCGAGGCATCCCGACTCGTGCGGAGCCGTGGGAAAAAACTCCAGGTGCACCTCCACGCCGAGGCCTTTCGTCCTGCGCCGGTGTTTGGACAGCAGAACGGAGTGCCCGCAAACATCGATTTCCAGTGGCGTCGCTGGATCGAGTCCGGGTGGGTCGACGAAGTGTACCTTCGCACCAGTTGGTTCGAGGCCGCGGAAGATCCACTCGGCGCGAAGTCAACCGAGCGGAGCCGCCTGACCCGCGCCCTGGCCGATCCTGTCGCAGAAGAGATGATACGGGTTTCGCGCGCCAGGGGCCTCCCCATCACCCTCAACCGCTATATCGGCCGGGCGGCGGGCCTGGAGGAATACCTCAATGACCTCACGTCGATCGCCCGCGACCCCCGTTTCTCCGGATTCGATGTCTACGAATTCTTCGATCTTGCCCAATCGGACCCCAACGGTTCCGGATTGATTCCACGCCTCGGCCGTGTCGAGGGACTCAAGGATCGCTGGAAACAGCTCCAATCCTCCCTCTTCTCGCAAGGCGTCCCCTAACCCCATCGCACCAACGTCCGCTGGACCGCGCAACCCATGTTGTTCCCCACCCAGTCCACCGACCCCGACCTCTACCCGCACCGCCACGGGCTGTATTTTTCCTTCTTCAACGCCTTCAACTGGCAGGTCGCCATCGGCACCCCCACGGTGCTGTTCATGCAACAACTCGGAGCGGATTCGTTCCAGGTTGGCATTGTCTTTGCCTGGACCTTCCTGCTCACCCCGATCCAGGTCCTTTCGACCGCGCTTTTGCCGCGCCTCGGATTCAAGCGCCTGACGCTGCTGGGCTGGAGTGCGCGCGGCTGGTGCCTGCTCGTCCCTGCAGGGTTGTCCTTCGTCGCGCCCACCGAACCCGTTCCGTGGATGATCTACGCCATGATCACGGCGATGTTCATCTACAGTTTCACCCGGGCGCTCGGCACCGCTTCGCTCACCACCTGGATGTATCAACTGATTCCATCCTCCATTCGCGGCCGCTACTGGGCCACGGACCAGATCCTTTCCGGCGTGGCCATTGTCGGTTCCCTCATTTTCTATTCGCTGCTCTTCACCCTGCTCCCGATCTACTGGGCCTTCCTCGTCCAGTACACGATCGCGATTGTGGGCGCCTGGCTCGCCTACGTGCAACTCAATCGCCTCCCGGACGTCGACCGGCCCAAGGTGATGAGCCTGGAGAAGATCCTGACCGAAACTCCGCGCCTCGTCACTCGGCCCAGCGAGTTTCGCACCTACCTTTGGATGTCGGTGCCTTTGTTCGCCGCCATCACGCCCATCGCGCCGTTCGCCGCCTTCTACCTGAAGTCCACGGGTGGATTGACGACGGCGCACATCATGATGCTGACGATGTTGACCTACTTCGGACTGATCGCGGCCAACACCTACATGCGAGCCCACATGGACAAGGTGGGCGCAAAACCTTTCTTCCTTGTCTCCTACGTCGCCCACGCGCTCATCGCCCTGGGCTGGATCCTCTTTCTCTACGTGGAGGGACGCTGGATGCTGATGATGCCAGTCATCTACTTCCTGCAGGGCGTCGCCTCGGGATGCTGGACGTCGGCCAATCTCAACTACCTTGCCAAGCTGCTGCCGGAGGAGGGACGAGCCTTGCCGGTGTCCATTCACGGCGCCGTGATCACCTTCATCGGAGGCTGCTCGCCCGTGATTTGGGGGCTCTTCATGAAAACCGAGGGCTCCACCAATCCCGTCAATGTTCCGGTGTTCGAGCTCTTCTTTGTCACCCTCGTCATCGTCTGTCTGGTCTTGTCCCTGCTCCTGACCCGCCTGCCCGAAAAGGTCGGAGGCGGCGGAACGCTCCTGCAGGGCGGCTGGACGCTCCGTCCTTTCCGTTCGGTGGCGAACGTCATCACCCTGGTCGAGCGGACCAAGGAACCGGAGCAACGTCCCAAGTCTTAGGGAACCCTGCAGTTGAACCACGAATGGACACGAATCTACACGAATGAAAACAGGGACCGAGAGTGGCGAGGGATCGGTTCACTTTGGGGTGAGGTAAATTCAGGTTCTCGACTCTTCGCATCTCTCGCCCGATTCGTGTGCATTCGTGTCAATTCGTGGTTTCTCGTCTGAATAGTTGCGACTTAGGGATTTGGCGCAACGGAAGGGACATCGCGGATGCACCCGCTGCTCGAACGCCGGGCCGCGGTAACAGGCCTCCCTTGATGTGGAGATTGCCTCGCCCAAGGATCGGCCCTTGCCTCGGCGCCGCTCCGGCATGCCTCCCTCCTCAACCTCTTCGTCGGACACCGTGCGCCCGCCCTCATTCAGGGAGGCGACCCGCGTCTGGCTGCGGATCGGGCTGCTGGGGTTCGGTGGACCGACTGGACAGATCGCGCTCATGCACCAGGAGCTGGTGGAGCAGCGGCGCTGGATCAGCGAGGCCCGCTTTCTTCACGCTCTCAACTTTTGCATGCTGCTTCCGGGTCCGGAGGCACAACAGCTTTCCGTGTACATTGGCTGGCTGCTGCACAAAGGCCGCGGGGCGGTGGTCGCGGGAACGCTCTTTGTTCTGCCCGGAGCCCTGCTGCTTGGTCTGATCAGTTCGGTCTACGTCGTTGCTGGCAATCTATCCGGGGTGGAAGCGGTCTTCTACGGCCTGAAGCCCGCCGTACTGGCGCTGGTGGCCGCCGCCGGTCTGCGCATCGGACGCAGAGCACTGCGGCATCCGGCACTATGGGGAATCGCCATCTCCGCCTTTCTGGCCCTCTTTCTCTTTCGGGTTCCCTTCCCGGCCTTGATCGCGGCAGTGGCGGGGTTGGGCTGGTGGGGAGGTCGGTTTTTCCCGACGTGGTTTCGAGTCAGTCCGACCCACGGCGGCACCACCCCGGACCGCGTATCCGTCATCGACAACGATGGGGTCATCCGGCCTGAACAGGTTCCTCCCGGGCGTGGCGCCTTGCGCACAGCCGTCCTCTGGCTGGGGCTGTGGTCTTTGCCGTTCGCGGTGGTCGGAGGATCGCTCGGACGCGACCATGTGCTCTTCCAACTCGCGCTCTTTTTCTCCAAGGCCGCCGTCGTGACCTTCGGCGGCGCCTACGCGGTGCTGCCGTATGTGGCGCAGCAGGCGGTCGAAACCCAGGGCTGGCTCACGGCCACACAAATGCTCGATGGCCTCGCCCTCGCTGAAACCACTCCCGGTCCCCTCATCCTCGTGCTCCAGCACGTGGGATTCCTCGCGGCCTGGACCCACCCGGCTCCGTTCTCCCCCGCCACCGCCGCACTGCTCGGCGCGATGGTCACAACCTGGTGTACCTTCGTCCCGAGTTTCCTTTTCGTTCTCTTGGGGGCTCCCTTCATCGAAACCCTGCGCGGCGAACCGCAGCTCTCCGCAGCGCTTTCGGCCATCACGGCGGCGGTTGTGGGCGTGATCTTCAACCTCGCAGTCTGGTTTGCGATCCACGTCCTCGTTCCCCGTCCGCACCAGGTCGACTTTTTCACGGCAACGATCGCCGCGCTCGCGTTTTTCGTCCTGACCCGCTGGCGGGGCTCCACGATTCCGGTCATCCTCGCCTGCGCGTTGCTCGGGCTCGGATACCGCTGGATCACCTAGCGACCAGCCTCAACGGAATCGATAGGAGTAGAGGTCGCACTCCTTCAGCACAAACCGCAACCGCACGGGCTGGCCGGCAACCGCGGAGAGATTGCCACCTTTCCAGCGCAACGCGCGTTCGGTGCTGTCCCCATACGCAAGCTCGCTGTCGGCGAGACTGAATCCGCGCAGCGGCTCCCCGCCCGGGGTCTGGATCTCCACCCGAATCGCTCCCGCCGCACCCGTGCTAAAATTCAAGACCAGTTCTCCGCCAGAAAAGACGATCGGCTTCGTCACCAGTTCGCCTTCCACCGAGCCCGCGCGCACGGAGATGAAACCATCGAGACGAAAGGTGTAGCGGTCACCGCTGCGGTGATAGAGCGAAAGTTCATCGGGACCGGTCGGAATCAGATTGAGCGCCGCATAGTTGGCCCGGTTGCCCCAGCGGGCCGGGTCGAGTCCGGGTCGAATGCAGGCTTCCGTGAACAAGCGATCGTACGTCGTCGAGCCCGCCCGTGTCGACATGAAGAGAATGTCGGTCGCATTTACATCCTTGCGGTCCGCCTCCGGGGCATTGCCGCGGCCCGGCACAAAACGGGTGGGAAAGGCCAGGTACACGTGGGGCGCCCGCAGGTAGGGATGGGTCTGCGTGGTGTAGAGGTGCTCGCCCGGAAGATTCGGGTTCATGTCGACCGGGTCGCTCCAGGTCACAAAATCCGCCGAGGTGGCACGGCTCACGCTTCTCAGTCGGCCGGGCTCGGTCCAGGTGCGGAAATAGCACACGTAACACCTCTCCGCCTCCGACCAGAACGCCACGTTCGGGGAATCGAAGGCATGCCTCCACTGGGGCCGGTAACGGATGGCCTCGTCGCGTTTGCTCCAGTGGATGCCGTCGGGTGAAACGAAGGCGAACAGCCCGTGTCCCGGTTTGTCGAGCCCGCGCTTGTCACCGGTGCCTGGATATCCCGCCAGCGCCTTGTAACGCTCTCCGGACGGCACACCCTCTCGGGAATCGAGAAAGGGCATGAAGTTCGTCAGGTACGGCGGCCACTTCGCCAGGATGACATTGTTTTCCCGCGTACCGCCCACTTCATGCAGTCCCAGGTTGGGAAACTCCCACTCGATGCCGTCGCGGCTCTCGGCGTAATGCACGGTTTCACCCGCGTTGCCCGTGTGGGTTTCGCCGGTGTAGCTTGGATCCTTGCCGCGGTACCAGGCGCGATATCGGTCGCCATCCTTGATCACGGTGACCATGTGCCGCTCCGGCAGCGGCGATTGGGCCCGCGGGGCCTTGGTCGGCGCGTGCAATCGAAAATCGACGCGCTCCATCATTTCGATCAGGTGCCGGTCGACAAACAGCTCGAGTCGCGAACCAATCGCGACGGGTGCCTGGGCACGGGCGGTCAGTCCGGCCACTCCGGCCAGGAGAAGAAGGCCGAATGCTCGACGTCCACTCAGGTGACGAAGCAGCGGCGAAAGGAGGGGGAGCAAGTGGGATTGCATCGAGGTTGAATCAGGCAGGGACGGTGGCATCAGGGCGGCCGGGAACACTATTGGAGGTAGAGCGCACTGAACCGGATGGCTTCCTTCTTCGCACCTTCGAAGGTGGCCTTGATGCGAAACCCGGAGGGCAGGCCGTAGAGTCGCTCCTGTCCCCGCCACGCCACCGGGACCTGGTATCCGCTCGTCTGAGCAACGGCAGCATCCGTGCCCGAATAGCCGGGCAGCAGACGTTCGTCGCGCGTCATCAGCTCCAATTTCAGGGTGGCGTCCGCGCCGAGTCCGTCGGCATTGAGGAAAATGCGCTGACCGTCCTGGGCCGCGAGCTGGGTGGTGATGAATTCGCTCGCCCCTTCCC
>JAEUGZ010000037.1 GCA_016794725.1 Opitutaceae bacterium
TCAATGATGATCGCCTCGCCACCCTGCGCACCGACGGAGCGACTTTCATGATGCTTCGTCCGCACGCCTCGTTGCGCGGCGCCTCGGCGTCGTCCCGGCCCGTCCGGATCGCCGCACGTCAACTGGACCTGCCGGAAGCGAGCGGGGTCTTTCCGTATGTGTCAGCCTCGCTCGACCCAACGTCGCAACACCTGCTCCTGACCGCGCTGACGGCTGCGCCGGCCGGACAGCCGCACGGCGAACTCACCTGGTCGGAGGACTCCACCGGTTGGACCTTGCGCGGTTCCCACCGCACGCAGCAGGTCCATCTCCACTTCGCCTTCGCGAGCGAGGCACCTGCCATCGTCACGCTTCGCTCCGCCTCTCCTGCCTGACCGCTTCGGGCCGCCGGCCGCGGTCGTTCAACTTAGGGGTCACGTGTCAGATTAATTTGCAGGTGAGGTGGCCTTTCGTTTTTCGACTCCGAACGGCACTCCTTTTCCGAGCCGCCGACGATGGTGCGTCGTGCTCTCCCGCACCTTCAGCCACCGTCTTTCGCCGCGATTGAACCCGTCCCCGTCGTCACTCGTTTCACCCATGCACGTCCTCTCCTCTCGTCTCTGTCGCCCACTCCTGTCCGCCTTGGCCGTCGCGACCCTCGCGCTCCCGGCCGCCTTCGCCGAGGGACTGGCCGGAAGCACCGCCACGCCCTTGACCGCGAGCCGCAGCGTGCTGGAGCTGCCGCCTTCACCGGGCAATGCCCGCAACAGCGAGGGCGCATTCATGGCGCTCAAGGGCGGGCGGACGCTGTTTGTCTACAGTCACTTCGTGGGCGACGACAACGATGACCATGCCAAGGCGGTGCTGGCGTCGCGCATCTCGTCTGACGACGGCGACACCTGGAGTGGCGACACCGTCATCGCCACCCCTGGCGAAGACAAGGCCATGAACGTCATGAGCGTGTCCCTCCTGCGTCTGGGCAATGGAGACATCGGCCTGTTCTACTGCCTTCGCAACAGCTGGCACGATCTCCGCATGCAGCTGCGCCGGTCGTCGGACGAAGGGCGCACCTGGGGGGATCCGGTGATGTGCATGCATGCCTCCGAATACTACGTCGTGAACAACGATCGCGTCATCCGGCTGTCCTCGGGACGACTGCTCATCCCGGCGGCGTTGCACCGCAAGATCGCCGACGCCAACGTGCCCGAGTCGCTCGACTGGCGTGGCATCGCTTCGTTCTTCCTGTCCGACGACGATGGCCGCACCTGGCGGGAGGCTCCCATGGCCTGCACCCTGCCCAGCCCGCACACCCGCGCCGGACTGCAGGAGCCCGGGGTCACGGAAATGGCCAACGGCGTGCTCTGGGGCTACGCCCGAACCGACCTCGGCCGCCAGTGGGAGTTTTTCTCAAGCGACGGTGGCGAAACCTGGACCGTTCCGCAGCCCTCCCGCTTTAGTTCTCCGGTGTCCCCGCTCTCCATGAAGCGCCTCCCCGGATCGAACAACCTGCTCGCCATTTGGAATCCGATTCCCAACTACCAGACCCGTCCGCTGGTGAAGCCATCCGGCGACCGCACGCCGCTGGTGGGCGCGATCGGAACCGGAACCACGGACGCCACCTGGGGGCCGACGTTCCTCGTCGATCGCAACGACGTCGACCATGAGGGCTACTGCTACACCGCCATTCACTTCACCGGCAAATCCGTGCTGCTCGCCTACTGCGCCGGTGGCAAGGCGGACAAACACCGCCTGAACCGCCTTCGCATCCGCAAGGTCGATCTGTCCGCCTTCACCGCCTTCGCCCCCACAGCGAAATAGCCGCGGCCGGAATCCTGCGGCGGCCCACCCATCGATCCACCCTCCGTTGGAGCTGGCCTCGTCGAGGCCGGGGGACCTCCTGCTCCGCCTCTCTCTTCACGCCCCGCTCGTCCCCCGCGGGCTCAGCGAGCCCACCTCCATCGATCCATCCCCCGTTGGAGCTGGCCTCGTCGAGGCCGGGGTACTTCCGCTCCGCTTTCTCTTCACGCCCCGTCCTTCCCCCGCGGGCTCAGCGAGCCCACCTCCATCGATCCACCCTCCGTTGGAGCTGGCCTCGTCGAGGCCGGGGGACTTCCGGTGTTGACTCGCTGGCGTTGGCTCCCTCCAGGCCACCCTGACCGCTCCGGTTTCTCTCGCCTCCCGGCGTGCCTTTCGCCTCGCTGACGCAAAGGTCCCCCGTGAACGGCTATTTTAACTCAGGCGATTGGCTGATCATTCTCGCGTACCTCGGGGGTATCATCGCCCTGGGCATTTGGTTCGGGAAGGACCAACGCACGACCCGCGACTACTTTCTCGGCAGCCGCAACATCCCGTGGTGGGGCATCGGCTTTTCGATCATCGCCGCCGAGACCAGCGCCCTGACCATCATCGGCGTGCCGGCCATCGCCTACGGGGGCAATCTGGTCTTCATCCAGATGATCATCGGGTACGTCATCGCCCGCATCATCCTCGCGGTCGTGATGGTTCCGCACTACCTGAAGGGCGAGATCTACTCACCCTACCAGTTGCTCGAGCAGCACCTGGGCAAGGGCCCGCGTCACCTGGCCGGCGCGTTTTTTCTCTTTCTGGAAACGATGGCGGCCGGCGTGCGGGTGTTTGTCGCCTGTATTCCCATCCGCCTGATGCTGGGCGAACGGATTTGCAGCCTCGGGGGTCTGGTCGATCCCATCCTTGGGGCCATCCTCCTGTTTGTCGGACTTTCGCTGCTCTACACCTATATCGGTGGCGTCAAGGCGGTCATCTGGACGGATGCGGTGCAATTCGGACTCTTCCTCGCCGGTGGCATTTTCACCCTGATCTACATTCCCACGCTGATCGACGGCGGCTGGTCAGCTGCCATGGCACAGGCCGGGGCGGCGGGAAAACTGGTCTGGCTCAACACGCAGTTCACCCTCTCCGCCCCTTTCAACCTGTGGATGGGGGTCATCGGCGGCACCGTGATGGTGCTCTCCACCCACGGGGCAGAGCAGCTCATTGTGCAGCGGGTACTCGCCTGCGGCAGTGTCAGTGAGGGACGGAAAGCGCTCGCGCTCAGCGCCGTGCTGATCTTCCCCCTGTTCCTCATTTTCCTGCTCGTCGGTGTGCTGCTCTGGGTATTCTACCAGGCGCACCCGTTTCAGATTCCACTCCCGGAGAGCCGTCCGGGGATCAAGTCGGTCGATTTCATTTTTCCCATCTTCATGGTCACGGAAGTGCCTCATCTACTGAAGGGCTTCCTGATCGTGGCCATCCTCTCGGCCGCCATGTCGTCGATCAGCTCGGCCATCACCTCGCTGGCCTCGGTCTCGACCATGGACTTCATCAAACCCTGGATGAAATCGCGCGACGACGAGTACTTCCTCCGCTTCAGCAAGGCCTCCACCCTCTTTTGGGCCGCGGCGCTGGTCGGCGTGGCCTGGCTCACCCGGGAGGTTCAGTTCGTGCTGAACGCCGCCTTTTCGCTGCGAGGACTGACCAGCGGTGCCCTGCTCGGCGGCATGATTCTCGCGCTCTTCGGCCGGGGCGTCGGACCCCGTGCGGCCATGGTAGGCATGACCGCCTCGGTCATCGTCATGAACCTGATTTTCTGGCCTCCGAATCTCACTGCCTGGCCCGCCCTGCGGGAAGCGTGGATGCGTCTATTTGGCGGCGAGGTCTTCTGGCCCTGGTTCACCCTGATCGGAACCAGTGTCACCTTGATCGGCGCCTGGTTGACGCGAAAGCTCCTGCCCCCGCCGCCGGTACCTCCCGTGCCTCCGTCGTAGAAGAAATGACCGTCGAGTGCCCGACTCGACAGAGACGGCCGTAGATACAATGTACTCACATGAGCGCAATCACGGCAAAAGTCTTCCAAGCAGGGAACTCCAAGGCTCTGCGCCTGCCGCGCTCGCTCGAGGTGAAGGCCAAGTCCTACGAAGTCACACCCATGCCCGATGGTTTTATGGTCGTCGATCCGGCCGCGAAGGCGCTCCGGTTAAAGGCGCTGCGCAAACTCCGGACCTTGGCACCCATGCCGGAGGATTGGGTCCGCCCGTGACCCATGCCCCTCTACCTGCTTGATACCAACGTTCTCTCCCGCCTCGCCCGGGGGATCGATCAGGCCATTTCCGAAAAGGTCCGCCTCAACGTCGAAAACTGCGTTCTTTCGTCCGTGGTTTGGTATGAATTGGAATACGGCGCAGCCCGCAGCTCCAATCCGTCCAAGTCGGCCAGACGCCTGGCGTTGCTTCGGTCGGTCTTTCCCTTTGTCCGGGCGTTTGGTGAAGAGGACGCCAGCGAAGCCGCGTCCGTGCGCGCTTACTTGGAAACGCTCAAGCCCAACGCCCAGCCCATCGGAACCCACGACGTGCTGCCGGCCGGCCACGCGCGGGCGCTGGGTGCCGTGCTCGTGACGCACAACGTGCGCGAGTTCAGTCGCATTCCACGGTTGATCATCGAGGACTGGCAGGCAACCGCCTGACGAGCACGTTCGGCACAGGACCCCGCCCGGCCGCATCGTCCTTGCAACTGGCCTTGAGTTGCATTGTCTCCTGCGTCGCCGCTGCATGGATCCAGCCCACGCCGAACGATCGACGCCTGACGGGCCTCCCGCGCCCCCGCCTGCGCAAGACGCGCCCGCGTCCGTCGACTCGGCGCCCTTGAACCCCGCGCCGACCGAAACGGCTGCGCCATCGTCTGCAGCGTCGCCCGCTGCGGAGCTCCCACCTCCTCCCGAAAACGGAGACTCCCCAGCGCTCACCGCGACCCAGCCGCCCCCCGCGCCGGTGCCGCAGCCGCCCCCGCTCCCGGTTCCTCCACCCCGGCATCCGTTTCTTTTTCACGGCAACGCCCGGGAGTTCTTTCGCATCTGGATCGTCAACACCCTGCTGACGCTGCTCACCGCGGGCCTGTTTCTCGCCTGGGCCAAGGTTCGCAAACGGCGCTACCTGCGGGGCTGCACCGAACTGATGGGACATCGTTTCGACTACCGCGCGCGTCCCTCCCGCATTCTGATCGGCAACCTGATTGTCCTGATATTCGTCCTCGGTTACGCGCTGTTCGGCGTTGTCTATCCGATCATCCGCTACGGTGTACTCGGCGCGGGTGTCCTGTTTCTTCCGTGGATCGTGGTGCGCTCGCTCAGTTTCAACGCCCATAATACGGCCTATCGCGGGATGCGCTTCCGCTTCAGCTCCCAAGTCAGTGCGGCGGCCTTTGTCTACCTGCTCGAGCCCGTCCTGATCGTCATCACGCTCGGCCTCTACTACCCGGCCTGGGTCCGCTCCGTCCGGCGCTACCAGGTGGATCACCATCGACTGGGTGACGCGTATTTCCGCTTCGACGTTCCGAACCGCCAGTACTACCGGGCCTACATCTTGGGGGCCCTGATCACCCTGGCCGGAGTGCTGGTCGGCGGCATGCTCGTCGCCGTGCTCATCGGGGCGACGCAGAACCGGCAGCCGGGACTGCTCGCCTTTCTGCCCTTTCTCGCTTGCTACGGTGCAGGCGCATTCCTCGGCAAGCACTTCATCTACGGATCACTCTTCAATCAGGTCTGGAACGGCACCCGGCTGGACCAGCACAGGTTTGTCGCCACCATGAAGACGGAACGCTGGATCGGACTTCAGGCGGTCAACCTCGGCGCCATCCTCATCACCGGCGGCCTGCTCTACCCTTGGGCCGTGATCCGCTCTCAGCACTACGTCGCTTCCTGCCTGACCTTCCTGCCCGCGGGTGAAATCGACGGCATCGAACGGATGGGAGAAAAGGACGGCAGTGGCGTGGGCGATTCCGCCGGAGAATTCGTCGGTCTCGACTTCGGACTATGAGCGGCATCTCCGGCACTCTCTCCAACGGCCGGTTTCTCCGCGTCGAACCCGTCACGGTGGAGTTCACTCCGGACGGGCGCGTCCAGCTCCAAACCGCCGAATCCCGGCTTGAGTTTCCCCTCACGGAGGTCCGGATCAGCGACCGGATCGGATCGATCCCCCGCTTCCTCTATCTGCCCGGGTCACTGGTGGTGGAGACGCTCGAAAACGACGCCATTGATGCCGCCCTCCTCCACCAGCGTCGGGGCCGGATTTCCCGGCTGATCCACAACCTCGAAACCCACAGCAGCCTTGCCGCGGCGGCGACGGTCTGCCTGGTCCTCGTCGCGGTGCTTTCGCTCTACTACGGTCTGCCGGCTCTGGCCGAGCATGTTGCTTTCAAGACGCCCGCATCCGTGGAACGGGAGGCCGGGCGGCTCGCCTTCGCCACCCTCACGCAAAATCTCGCGCCGTCGCAACTGAACCGCGCCCAGCGCGACCGGGTGCGCGCGCAGCTGGTGCGGTTGCTCCCCGATCGTCCCGCCGACCAACTCCCCCGTCTGGAATACCGCACGTTCTACGGCGCCTTCCCCAATGTCTTCGCCCTGCCTGGCGGCATCATTCTGGTGTCTGACGAATTCGTCCGGCTGACCAGCCACGACGATGAAATCGCCGCCGTACTCGCCCACGAGATCGGCCACCTCGAACGGCGACACGGGGTGCAGACCCTCTTGCGGCAGTCGTTCGCCCTGCTTTTGGTCACCTCCCTCACGGGCGATCTCTCGACCCTGACCCAGTTCAGCGCCGCACTCCCACTTTTCATCCTGCGCAATGGCTACTCCCGCGAATTCGAGCGGGAGGCCGACCGTTATGCCCGTGACCTGCTGCTCGATCGCAAGATTCCCCTGCACCGGTTTTCTTCCATCCTGCGCAAGCTCACCGCCACCCGCCCGAAAACCGGCTTCGACACCACCTACCTGAGCACCCACCCGAGCACCGAGGAGCGGCTCAAGCTGTTTCCGTCGCCGCCCGGGATACCCGAGCCGCCTACCCCGATTCCAGCCAGGCCCACTCCGCTCCCCCGAAATACGGGTTCGCGCGGTTCCATTCCCACCCCGACGCCTCAACCATCGGCTTTGCGTCCTCTGGTGACATTCGCGGTCGATCGACGTCCCTCGATCCAGCACCAGGTCAATCCAGTCTATCCTGCCTATCTGAAAAACAGCGGAGCTCGCGGCACGATCGAGCTCAGCGTCGTCGTGAACCCAATCGGCGAAGTCATTGACTCGCACGTCATCCGCACCGACCACCCCGCCCTTGCGCAACCTGCGCAGGCTGCTGTGCTCCAGTGGAAATTCCGTCCCGCGGAACGAAACGGCAAGGCCGTCACCTCCGCCGTGACCGTCAAGATGCGCTTCGACCCTACGTCGGCTGAAGTGACATCGATCCACGACTGATCGTTCGCGCGGCGCGATCCCCGGGGCAACTCGCCGGAATGAATCGCCGCCGATTGTGATGAACCCAAATTCCTCGATTGAACCACGGATGGACACGGATCAACACGGATACAAATGACTTGAGCCAAAGTGGGCACTCACCTTGTAGGTGAAGTACTCCTTGTAGCCCGAATCCGTGTGGATCGGTGTCCATCCGTGGTTCCTGAACGGATCGATTCGTTTCAACGGCGGAGAATAGGATGAAGGCTCTCGTACCGAAGATGCATGATTTGGTCTCATTTGGGGTCGAACAGCTTGACATGCCGGAAACTCGAAAAATACGGTAGTACCAGAATCGTTATACGTCCGTGCGACTGTCGCCACAGCCGGCACCTACGTTGATGCAGGGTCAATTTCCGCGCCATTTTTCCCGCGGGAGCCTTCCAGACGGGCTTCCGTCGCTTCAACCGAGCCGAGTCGTCCATGCCCATGACCTACCCCCCATCGTCCCTCATCCTAGCGTTCTCCCTCGTCATCGCCGTTCCCCTCGCAAGCCAAGCTCAAACCGGGGTCGGAAACGCCCTGAAGAAGTCCACCGCCACCAAAGCCAGCGATGACGGCGCCAAAGCCAAAATGGCCAGCGTCAAGGGCGTCAAACATGCCATCGGCGTCACCGACTTCACCAACGAGGCCCAGTACCACCGTTGGTCGGAGCTAGGCACCAACCTGCGCGCGATGCTGGAGTCGTCGCTGTTTGAAACCGGACGCTTCGTCATGGTCGAGCGCGGCAACCTCGGCAATGTCATCGCCGAACAAGATTTGCAGAAAAGCGGACGAGCCTCGGAGGCCAAGACCACCGCCGAAACGGGAAAACTGCGCAGTGCGCGGTACATCGCCACGGGGGCGGTCACCGAGATTTCCGAAGGCACCTCCGGGGAGTCGGGTGGAATCGGATTCGGGGGAATTCGCGTCGGTGGGGGCGGATCCAAATCCGCCGTGGTCCTGGTCGTGAAGCTGGTCGACACCACCACGGGAGAAGTGGTGGCGAGCAAAC
>JAEUGZ010000039.1 GCA_016794725.1 Opitutaceae bacterium
GGATCGCTGGGGCCGCATCCGGACGCCAGGACCAGAATCATGGCGAGAAGACCGACTCCTCCGAAGTGGCGGAGAAAGCGGGCGATCACGGGTTGGAGGTTGGAGCGGGGGCGTGTGGGAAGTCGCACGGTGGAGAATCCGCATGCAAACGGATGGCCCTCGCGTCGTCGACTCGGATTTGCGGCGAGAACCCGGGACTCGGGGATTTTCGTCAGGGCACGTGACTTGGGCCGATTCTGACAGAGGTGCTTTCGTTGGAAACAACCGGGCCGTTGGTCGTGACCTCCGTGTTCAGGGCCTTGGCGCTGATGAGGAGCGGGAGCCCCGTTTCGTTGATGAGCCGGAGTCCGTCCGTCTCGGCAGGCCGGATGGGCGAGGCCATCTCCGCATGTTCCGGCATGCCGAACCCGAGCAAGAGCGGTACCTGCGGTGCCGACCGGTCCGGATCCCAGCGCGTTAGCTTCACACGGTGATGGAGACCGGCCAGGGTGGCGGTGGCGTGGACCGTCGCCTCGCTGCCTCGGCCGGTCAGTTCCAGTTCGATGTCGGAGTCGCGACCGCCGCGCAGGTAGAGGAGCGGTCCATTGACGGTGTCGCCCCGACTGTGCCGGACGATGACATTGGAACCGAGCAGGTAGCCGCGTTCGCAGCCGAGGGCGAGGCAGGACTCGATTACGGTCTTCTTGGCGACCGTGTCCGGGGCACCGATCTCAAATCCGGCCCGCGTGTTCACCGCCATGCAGTTGATCAGGGTGACATTACCGGCGCCGGCGTAGGTGCGGAAACCGTCCTCCACCAGGCTCTTCATGTAACCGGGGGTGATGAGGAAGCGACCGTCGCGATTTTCGTACACCGACTTGAACTGCAGCTTGAACGCCGGTCCGTCGGTCTCGCGGAGCATCTCATTGGTCGATCGCATGATCCCCTCCGCGTAGCAGTCCTCGATCCGGATGTCATTGCCGCCCTGAATATAGAAGCAATGGCCGAAGGCGCGACTGTAGACCTTGCACCGGCGCAGGGTGGCGGCGTCACCCATCACCTGAATGCCGCTTTGCTTTTGCAGCGACACCAGATTGGGGCCGCCTTTGCCAAGCAGATCGCCGTATCCGTAGGGAAATGACCCGTGG
Source organism: Opitutaceae bacterium (assembly GCA_016794725.1). Taxonomy (GTDB): domain Bacteria; phylum Verrucomicrobiota; class Verrucomicrobiia; order Opitutales; family Opitutaceae; genus UBA6669. The sequence goes on from JAEUGZ010000039.1 coordinate 1,128, forward strand.
ACGTGGAGCGTGACCTGTTCGAGTGTGATCTCGCGTCCGAAGAGGGCGAACAGGTTGCCGTTACTGCCCTGATTTGGCCCTACGTTCCGAATCGTCAGGCCTTGAAACGTGTTGCGATCCCCCGAGACGAAGAGGCAACGCACATACCCCCCGCCAGGAAGCCTGGGGTAGAGGGTGGTGGGGATTTCGAGGATGACGTCCCGAAGATCGAAAACATTTCCGCTGCCGCTGAACTCCATCATGCGCACAGTCGGCCGCCGCTGGGTGCGATCGACGGATTGCCGGATGCGCTCCAACTCCGCCTCGGTGACGTAGTCGGCCATAGAGTAGACCCCTGGTTTGAGCCGGATGTCGTGGTCGTTGAGGGCGGCGTAGCGGGCGAGTTCGGTCAACGAATCGATTTCAACGACGACACGCGGGGCGGCGGACGACGTCGTAACGCCCGCCCCGATGACCAGAAGGGCGAGCAACGACAATTGGGAAAGGAATGACATCGGGAAAAGGGGCGGGTCGAAGAATGAGGGTACGCGTCAAGATACCGGTGGGGGGGACTGGAGGAAGCCTGATGGTGCTTACTCTGGAAACGAGTGCTCGCGCTGCAGGAAGGCCGCGATGGGCCTGACAGGGCTCGCCTCAGTTGAACGACGGGTTTACGCGACGTTCTTCCTTGCGAGGTCGGCGACCCCACCTCCACCCGACGCAGACCTTGGAGTGTGCTCCAGTTGACGTTCATGCGCGGCTGTGTGACGGCCCCGGATTTGGGGTGTTTGCGCTCTTGGGTTTCTGGGCGGGCGCGATCAGATGGCTCTCCGTATTTCGCCATGCCGACGTTTTCCTACACTGCGTTGCACCCCGGGACCCGACGTGAGGTGCGGGCGCGCCTCGAGGCACCGAATCGGGACGCCGCGCTGGCGGCGCTGCGGGCGCAACGACTGCGGCTCACCGCCTTGGCGGAAGCGCCACCGCCCTCCCGGTGGGAACGAGCGCGGGTTGCGCTGGCGGCAGCGCGACCGCGTCGGGTGCCGACCGTGCAGCGAGCGTGGTTTACGCGTCAACTGGCCACGCTGGTGGCGGCGGGTTTGCCCTTGCTGCAGAGCCTGGAGGCGCTGGCCAGGCAGGAAACCTCTCCGGAGTTCCGGCGCGTGCTGCAGGAGCTGGCTGAAACAGTTCGCTCCGGACGGAGCCTTTCGGATGGGCTGGAGCGTCACCCACGCGTCTTCGACCGTCTCTACCTTCACCTGGTCAGAGCCGGGGAGGTGGGCGGATTGCTCGAAGCGGTGCTGGAGCGTCTGGCCGGATTTCTCGACAAGAGCGAGCGACTGAAGGGGCGCGTACGTGCGGCGCTGGCCTATCCGGTGGTGGTGGCGGGAGTGTCGGGGCTGATCGTGGCGGCCCTGGCCCTCTTTGTGGTGCCGAAGTTCGAGCACCTCTTCCTGACCCAGCTCCAGGGACGCCCGCTCCCGCTCCTGACACAGGCCGTACTGGGGCTGTCTCGGTTCATCGAGACCCGTGCAGGTGCCTGGGTGGGTGGGGCGGGAGTCGTGGGAGTGGCGATGCTGATCCTGCACCGCCATCCGCGCGTGCAGGCCTGGAAGGACGACCTGGCCTGGCGCCTCCCCGGGATCGGGCGCATTGTGGTGCGGGCCCACGTCGCCCGGCTCGGACGGACCCTGGGGACCCTGCTGGCCGCTGGCGTGCCGATCTTGCGGGCCTTGGTGTTGACGCGGGCGGCCACGGGGAGTCTTCGGTTGCAGCGGTTGCTCACCGAGGCTGAACAACGGGTTGAGGCCGGGCAGACCCTCGCGTCGGTCTTGGCGCGCGCAACGCTGTTTCCTCCCGTCGTCGCCGCGATGGTGGAGGTTGGGGAGACCACCGGGAAACTACCGGAAATGCTCGTCCGGCTGGCGGACATCTACGACGAGGAGGTGGATCAAGCGGTCACGGCACTGACCTCCCTGCTGGAGCCCGCGCTGATTGTGGGCATGGCGATCGTGGTCGGGACCATCGTGGTGGCCCTCTTCTTGCCCATGGTCGAATTGATCAAAGGCTTGAGTGGCGGGTGATCCGCCCCAGTGGGCCGCCGCTACACTTTCGCGTCCGGCGGCGGAGGCCCGACGGGGCGCGTCAATAGGGGAGAACTCAGGCCTGGCAAACGTTCGGAGAATTCCTCATCCGCGCCGGCTTGCCGCAGGGCCCGTTGCACCATGCCCATTTTCGCATCGAGGTTGTCGATCATGGAGACAAAAACCGCTTCAGGGGTCGCAGCGTAGACGGCGGCCCCCCATTCGGGTTCACCCTGATGGCTGAGTATGATGTGTTCCAGCCGCTCGATTCGGTCGGGATCGAGCCGCGACTTCAAGGCGGCCTTGCGGACCAATTGGTAACCGAGCACCACATGTCCCTGGAGTAGACCGCGACGACTGCGTTTGGTCGCCAGGGTGCCCTCGTACTCAATCGTTTTGCCCACATCATGAAGCAGCACGCCGGCGAGGGCGAGGTCGCGGTCAACTTCGGGGTAGTGCGGCAGCAGGGCGAGGCAGGCGCGCAACATGTGAACCGTGTGTTCCAGCAGTCCATGCCGGTAGGCGTGATGCATGCTGACGGCCGCCGGACACCAACGAAACGTTTCACCCACTTCGTCAAAGACGGCACGGGTCGAAGCCTTCAGTTCCGGGTGCTGGAGGCTGTCGATACCGGCCTGGAGCTCGCTCCACAGTACGTCGGCCTTCTCAGGCGCCAGCTCGACCAGATTGTCCAACACACCCGGCGCCCCCAATTCCTCCTCCGAAAGCAGCACCGCCCGGTGCAGTCGAGGAGAAAGCCGGTTTTGGAAAAAGTCGGTCTTTCCTTCGATGCGAACGACGGCGCCATCGCCGGCGGCCTTAAGTGCCTCGAACAGGGGACTGTCGTTGAACAGGGTGCAGCCGAACGACCCGCCGCGATCGCCCAATTCCAAACTGAGGAACGGGTTGCCATTGCTGGCGGTCTTGGCGACCAGCTTTTTGACCACGACCACCGCAGCGAAAGGCCGGCCGGGCTGGGCGTCGAGCGCCTTCAATTCGCGGACTGAGAGGAGCGGAAGGTCTTCAGGCATGGGTTTTCACCAACTGCGTATAGGGTTTGAAGAACGGATGATGGGTGTCGCGCAGCAGAGAGTAAAAGACCGTTTCGGCCGGCAGTACATGCACGCCGGAACGGACGAGCGCATGCAGGCAGGTGGCTGCGTCCTCCTGGCGCCGCGCGCCCACGGCGTCACTTAGGATTGTGACTTGGAGTGACAGTCCCATCGCGTCGAGGGCGGTTTGGTACACGCAGACGGAGGTTTCGAGACCGCAGAGCAGCACGTGCTCAATGTTCAGAGCCGTGACCGCTTCCCGAATCGCGTCATCGGCAAAGGCCGAAAACGCCGTTTTAGGAAACTGACTCGCCGGCGACGGGACGAGGGCCAGAAGTTCGCCGGCGGTCGCTCCCAGTTTTTGTGGAACCTGTTCGGTGAAGAGGACCGGCAGACCCAGGCCCACCGCACTGGCCACGGCAAATTGACACCGGCGAAGCAGGGGCGCGCCCCCGTCGGGAAGACTCTTAAGGAAGCCAGGCTGCACATCCACACAGAGCAGGAGCAAGGGGAGGTCGGGCGGGGACAACGGCATGGACGGACGAGGCAGTGGGAGGCGCGAAGGAGGGGTCGGGTCGTGTGTTCCATCGTTCTCGCCGGTGCATGCGACCCTGTCGAGGACAGGTTTGCCCCGATCGGGCCCGGCACTCTCGACCCCAGGGCGGGCGAAGCTGGCACGCCTCCTCCGTCCGGCCAAGCGCTTCAGCGCGAAGCCCCAGGGGGGAGGGTGGGGGTGGCCCCGCCTGCAAAATGTTGATGTTTGACCGTCGTGGGCTCAGTGTCGCGTCACCCCCCGTTACCGATGCAAGCAGCCGCCGATGCACCCACCACCATCGATGACTACATTGCGAGCTTTCCGCCTGCGGTGCAGGTCCTCCTGCAGACGGTCCGGGTGACGATCCAAAAGGCGGCACCGGAGGCGACGGAAGCGATCAAGTACCGGCTCCCCACGTTTGTGCTCCAGGGAAACCTGGTGCATTTCGGCGCCTTTTCCCATCACGTCGGTCTGTATCCAGGCGCTGCGGGAGTGGCTCGCTTTCGGAGCGAACTGGCGGGCTATGTCACCTCGAAGGGCGCAATCCAGTTCCCATTTGATCGTCGTCTGCCGGTCGGGCTGATCCGGAAAATTGTCCGCAGCCGCAGGGCCGAGGCGTTGGCGAAGTCCACGACCAACCGGAAGGGCCGCGCCGCTCGAACGCGAAAGACCTGACGATGCGTGCCGCTGCTTTTTCTGCCGAACTTCAACCCCGGTTCCCCCATGACAGCCTTTGAAATCTATCTGAACGGACGCAAGACCTGCACGGCTGGACTCGGTCAAGCCGGGGTGGTCATCTCCTCTCTGATCTGGGCGTCCGGCGGCCCCCAGGATCTCCGGCGGGACGACCTGGAATTCAGGGTTGGTGGATACGTCAGTCGCACGTCCACGCACCTCAGCTGGTACAACCGGCGTTTGAAGTCCGGCGATGAAATCAAGGTCGTGGTGGTCAAATCCGCCAAGGCGGACCGTCCAAAGACGCGTCGCGTGGAGAGCGAGGCGACACGCACCCGGCGTGAGCGCGAGTATGTCGAAAAGAAGGCGGCCGAGTTTGGCTGGACGATCACCAAGTAAGTCGGCCGCACCCGCGGGACGGCCGGATGCGCGGGCCGGAGTTGTGACGGGCCGGTGAGCAGGCGTCGTGACACAGGTCATACGGCGAGGTTAGGCGGCGGTCGTCGGAGCGACGAGGTGCAGTGCCCGTGAAGCAATAGGCTTCTCTTTGCGCACTCGCCGAGCAGCCTTGCACCACATTGGAAGGGTTGCCCGGCGCCGGACCCGTTGATCGGGTTCGGTGGACCAATCTCGCCGTTGCCGTTGGCGATTGGAGCAAAAGGGCCGGTGAGGGTCTGATGCGAACACTCAGGAGACGGAACACGGCAGGGAGTAAGCAAAACTGCATCCTCAGCGGAGCTCGTTTCAGTCGAACGAGGAGTGGAGGGTATACGAAGGGCTGATGGGAAAAACCAACGAGCGCGCATCTCTCGACAACGGATGCGCAGTCACTTTCGCGGGAATAGACGATAACTACCCTGCCTGAGTATCCCCACGGTCGAATTCGTTCGAAGCTACCTCCAATCCCATCCGCTATGAACTTCAAACCGCGCCTCAGTCGAAACGCACTCCTCTTCGGAGGAATCGCCGCATGGGGACTGCTCCTCATTTCCTGCGTTGCCGTCAATCGCACCATGTTGGCTCCGCCGCAAGTGGCGGGCGCGGAGTTCGTCGGGTCAAAGGAATGTGCCCAATGCCACAGCGACCAGACCGATCATTTTGCCACGGCCTCACATGCACGCCTGGCTCTGTCCGACCCGAAGCTTGGTGATACCGGTTGTGAGGCCTGTCACGGTCCTGGCAGCCTTCATGTCAAGGCAGGCGGTAGCCGGGGCACGATCGTCAATCCGGAGAAGTCGCCCGAAACCTGCTTCCAATGCCACCTCGACAAGCGGGCACAGTTCGCGCTGTCGAACAGCCACCAGGTGATGAATGGCAAGATGAGCTGCGGCGATTGCCACGAGGTGCACAAGGGCAACGCGATTGTCGGCACCGGGGTTGACCTTGAAGCTCAGAATGAAACCTGCGTGAAGTGCCACACCCAGCAGAAGGGCCCGTTCGTCTACGAGCACGGAGCGATGCGTGAAGGATGTGTGGCCTGCCACAATCCGCACGGTTCGATCAACCAGAAGATGCTGGTGGCGCGCGACGCCAATCTCTGTCTGCGGTGTCACCTGGAGGCGCCGGCGGTTGGCACCTCGGGTCAGATCAACGCCAACGCCATCCGGCACACGGCGGAGAATCACAACACCCGCATGATGCAGGGAACCTGCTGGAGCGCCGGTTGCCACGAACAGCCGCATGGTTCCAACGCCAGCTACCACTTCCGCAACTAACCCCAGAACCCACCCGTCATGAGTAACCATCTATCCACTACCCTTAGCCGCATCAGTGCGCTGTCGGGCGTTGTGCTGGTCCTGTCTGGAGTGCCTTCGTTCGGGGCAAGCAAGGCGGAGGCAGACGCCTTTCCCCACTTCGAAAACTACATCAAGATCAGCGGCCAGGCCGCTTCGGTCAGCGGCAGCACCTCCGCCTTCCAAAACCGCACCCGCCTGCCCGGCGACGGCGGCGTGGGAATCGAGGACCTGCACTTGTCCCGGGATCTCTCCAAAGAGACGACGCTCGTCATCGATGGCAAGGCGCTCGTCGGTTCAGAGGACTACCTCGGCAAGATCAATCTGGCCAAGAATGAGGTCGGATCGGTCGACATGGGCTACAAGCGCTTCCGCACGTTCTACGACGGTGTCGGTGGGTTCTTCCCCTTGAACAAGCAGTGGATGCCATTGAAGGACTCGGAACTCGCCACCGACCGCAGCAAGTTCTGGGTGGAGGGGACGATCGCTCTTCCCAACGCCCCGGTCATGACGATCCGCTACACCAATGAACTGCGAACCGGCGAAAAGGATTCGACGATTTGGGGTGACTCGGATTTCACGGGCCTGCCCAATAACGTCTCGCCCATCTCCCAGGTTCGCAAGATGGCCCCGAGCACCATTGAGATGAACGAGCGGCATGAATTGCTGGAAGCGTCGGTTCGGCACGTGGTCGGCAAGACCACGGCCCAGGTCACGGTGTTTGCCGACCAGACTGACAACACCGACAAGCGCTACGTGACTCGTTTTCCGGGAGAGGTGCGGCCGTTTCCAACCCCAGCCTCGACGGTGCTCGTTCCCTCGAATCAGATGAACAATCAAGTCGTGATTGTAGAAACAGAGTCGATGCAGACGAAGACGCTTGGCGCCCACGTCTCGGCCGACACCGTGCTGAACGACCAATTCACGGTCCGATTCAACGGAGCCTACGACCTCATTCACACCGACATCGGTGGTGGAAGACCACTTCTGACCAGCACACCGACTGCAACGGGTGTGGTGATCGTGGCCACCGACAACTATGCCGGTCTCAACGGTGGAACGCGGGTGAAGGACTACACGGGGAGTGTGGCCGTCGACTACCGACCCTCGAAGGATCTCTTCGTCAAGCTCGCCCTCCGTGCACAGAGCGAATTCATCCGCGGTTCGAGCAGCTATACCGTGATTTCGGCCTCCGGCACCCCTGCGGTCACGGTCGCCAGCACCCCGCGCACGGGCTGGTCAAAGCTCCATCAGAATGTGCGGACGCCGGTACTTGAACTTCGCTACACGGGAGTCAAGGATCTGGCCCTTTATTTCACCGGGAGTAAACGCGATCTGAGCGGGGATGAGCGCAACACATCGTCCTACAATCCGCTGACCGCCGCGAACGGCACGCTGGCCAGTCAGAATGTGACTGAGAATCATGGGAACTACACGGTGGGCGCGAATTGGAAGCAGTCCGGTCTACTCACCCTGCGCGGGGAGCTTTATCACAAGGGACACAAGGACAATACGATTGGCTACGGAGTCAGGGTCGGCGACTACTACCTGCTCGATTCCGAGTATCGGGGATACAAGGTGTCCGCCTCGGTCAAGCCGTCAGCGACGATCAGTTTCAACACCCGCCTGGTGGCCCAGCGTGGCAAGATGAAGGTGACCGGCTTCCTGCCCGACTTTCCCGCCTACGACTCGCTTGACTCAAAGAGCTACACGATCAGCGAGAGTATCGATTGGACACCGAACAAGTTCTGGTATGTCCAGCTGACCGGCAGCAAGGTTTACCAGGTGATCAGCACGATCTATCCTCGTGCGGGGGTCACTCCGGCGACGTCGAGCGCGATCGCATTTGACTCCAACAAGGTGTTGCAGAATTCGGATAACAACTACGATACCGCGACGGCTTTGACGGGATTTGCAGTCGATCGTGACACCGATGCGCAGTTCCAGGTGACCTACTACCGGGCCAACAATGACAATTCGATTCTGGCCCCTCTCACCATGCCGTATGGCGTGGCCGTCAAGGACCTTTCGATCACGGTGGGCGTGAAGCATCGCTTCAACAAGGAATGGATTGGCACCGCGAAAGTAGGCTATCTGGAGAGCAAGAACGACACCTCAGGTGGCAACAGCGACTTCCATGGTCCGCTGGCCTACCTCTCCATCGATCACGCACTTTAAGCGAGAGTAGCTTCCTCGTGGAAAAGGACCGGCCGTGACGCCTGTGGGGGCGTCACGGCCGGTTTGCATTAAGGGTTGGCGCAGGTGTCAGGGCTGCGTCAGAGAATGACGACTGAGAAAGTCCGAGATTGCCGTCCAAGTCTCGCTCGGCCGCGCTTGCAGCAGCAGGTGCGACGAGGAAATGGTCTTGAGCTCGGCATCGGGCCGGATCATTCGGATCGTCAGAAACGTCCGTGCGGGTACGACCCGGTCGCGCGCTGCCTGCAGGTAGAGGATCGGTACCGTGGCTCGGCGGAGCGATTCGGCGGCATCGACGGTGAGGATCGTATGAATACGATGGGAGAGGACGCGAGGAGCTACCTTCTGGAGTTCCCGTGCTGCGGCGGTGAGGAGCGAGACCGATGTGGAGGTGCCTGTGAGACGCACTTTCAGAGCAAAGAAGGGACGAGTGAGGGCAAAGCCCAGCGTCCAGGGAAGCAGCCGCAGCAGCCGGGTCCGGGGTGGTATCACGAAGGTCGCGACCAAAATGACGGCCCGGACGCGGTCGGCGATTAGCGCGGCTGCCGCGAGGGCCACTGGACCGGAAAACGACTCTCCCAGGAGCACGAGCGGTCCCGGCACTGAACGGAGCCGGTCGCAAACCCACCGGACCAGCGCCGGATAGTCCATGACCTGGTGCGTTGGATAGTCCAGGGCCAGGGTATCGACTGCCTCAGGCCGGCAGCGGATGAACTCCGCCATCAATCCCGACGTGCCGTGCAGGCCGGGCAGAAGAACAAAGGTGATGCGGGATTCGGACTGGGCCATGGGATCGGATCTCGCCCGGAACCCGGCGCTTAGTCGACGAGATGGGTGAGGACCTCGGCGGGCCAGGTGCGGCTGAGCACGGTTTCCTTGCCGCCGGTCCGTTGGATCAGGTCGTGTCGCGGGGCGGCCGGTTTGCGGTAGGTGAAATCACCGGGGCCTCGCCAAGCCGGCGCAATTGAGTCTCCCTTGCCGAAGCCTTCGCAAACCGTTTCGACTTTTGGTTCAGTGAGAGTGATGAGCCAGACTTTGCCGTTGTCGTCGCCGACCAGGATCTGGGACTCGTCCGGACTGAGTTCGAAGTGCGCCAGGGACTTGGGCAGCGGTGCGAGAACAGCGGTCGGAAGCAGGCGCGAGACGCGGTGCGCGGCAGGATCGATGACAAAGAACTCGTCGCGTATGTCCCGTTCGTCGGTGGCGAGGGGTAGGTTGAACTCGGCGGCATTGAAGAGCGCGCGACCGTCACGCAAGGAGCGGACGCGACTCGCATCATGAAAGATAAGGCCGGCCAGGTCGTCGGCCTTCAGCTCCGCCGCAATCCGTCCGTCGGTGTCCACCACCGGGAAGGCCGAAAGCGTACCCAGTCGGAGTTCGTCGCTGCCGAGGGCGCGACTCGCGCTTCTGAAGGTCAGCAGGGTGCGACCCGTGCTGGTCCAGTCCGGAAATCCTGAAGTCTGGCCTGCAATCAGCACCGGTGGTTTGGAGGCGTCGAGAGGAGCCAGATAGAGTTGATTGCTTTCGTCGGAGATCGGGCTGAGTTCGAGGTTGGAGACGAACGCAACCACTGCGACCTTGGGTGAAGGGCGAATTTGGCTCACCGGAGCCAGACCTTCGACCAGGTTCGCTTCAACCTGCAGAGCCTCTCCATCGATGCGCACCACCTGAAGGCTGTGCCATTCGGCCGACATGGATTCCACCTCCTTCCAGTCCTTGGCGAGCTTCACTTTGAGCCGGTCCCGGTGATGCTCACGCAGATACAGGGCGATCGCGCCGCTGTCGCTGTCAACTTTGATGTCGGGGCTGTGTTCGACGGTGTCAGGCAGGGCGTCCCACGGCTGCCAGACCGCTTCGGCTTTGGTGGCCAGTGCGCGCGTGCGTTCGGCTCCGAGCAGTTGGGCGAGCTCCTTGTAGGTCTGGACGGGTCGTTTGCGGGCGACGACCAGTCGTTGCGAATCCGCGCACCAGGCTGCCTGATAGGCGCCAGGCACCAGCAGCGGACTGAGGGTGCCGGCGGCGTCGGACAAATACAGGCCCTCCGAGGTGATCACAGCGGCGCGGTGGCCGTCGGGTGACCAGGTGAGTTTTTCATGCAAGCAGCCGGCGAGCAGCACGAGTGCGCAGGCGAGCACGCTGGCGGTGGCAAAACGGAAGGATCGGAGGGGAAGGCTCATGGTTGGGTCTCGCGAGCGAGGGGAAGGGTTTCGGGGGCGAAACGGCTGATCGACCAGAACGGCGTGGTCGACGAGTTGACAGGCGGATGAACCACCGCCACGCGGGTGGCGTGAAGCGAGATAGGTTCAGGTTGGCGCAAGAGCCAGCCGGCTCCCAAACCGACCGCGAGACAGGCTGCGAGCCGGAGCAGTTCCGTGCGCCGGCCAATCAGGCGGTTCCCGGAGCCGGCGCGTTCGAATCGCGCGCGATCAAAGGGAGGCGGGGCGACGGCCGGTGTCGAGTGGAGCGCCTGCCGGGCGGCGCCAACGGTGACATCAAAGTCGGCGGCGCGACGAGCCGCCTCGGGGTCGCGAGCGAGGTGGGCCTCGAGCAAGTCGGCCACCGCGGGGGAAAGTTCACCGAGGGCACGGTCGAGGAGAAGCGATTCGAGGTGTTCGGGTTTCATGGGGAGGGAGACGGGTTGAGGACGTGCCGAAGGTGGAGAAGGGCGAGGTGGAGGCGGGATCGCACGGTGCCGACGGGGATGCCGAGAACGTGGGCGATTTCGGCGTAGGAGAGCTCCTGCTGGAGCTTCAGGAGGAGCGTCTCCCGCTGCGACTCGGGCAAGCGGGAGATGGCGGCACGCATAGGTTCCAGGCGTGCGTCCTCCTCTCCCGTGGGAGGGGCGATGGGTTCGTTGGTCAGAGGCTCGTGGTGACGTCGGCGCCTCAATGCGTCCAGTCTGACATGGTGCGCGATTCCGAACAAGTAGGCCCGTGGAGTGGCGGCCTGCTGCAGCTGATCAAACCCCCGGATGGCGCGGACAAACGTTTCCTGCACGAGGTCGTCTGCGTCGGCGGGAACTGCGAGCTGACGACGGAAGTAGCCCAGCAACGCCGGAGCGGTGTCGTGGTAAAGCTGCTCCAACTGGATGAAGGGGTCGGACATCAGGTCCAGAGGATTCCAACGGGTGAAGGCATGGCGTTGTAACCCGTACGTCGCACCGAAGCACGAGAAAGTTCATTCCATCGTGACAGCGACCAAACCACGGCTGGGCAAACCCGCTTCCTGTGGGTGCCAGTCTGGAGCACTGGTTTCGTTTATCTCCAAACCCAAGGCTGTTCCCGTGTTAACGGAAATCAATTGCAAGCAAGGAAGGTCGGAGCGATGACGAATCCATGAAGTGGGTGATTCTTCTTATGCTGCTTGCCGGACCCGTCGGTGCATCTCCGATCTGGACGGGATTTGTTGACCTCGGCAAAGGCGAGCGGCGATTTGCGCTTTCGGACAGTGAGACCGGCGGGGCGGTTTGGCTGCGCGTTGGAGAGTCGTTCGGCGGCTATCGGCTGGCGGAGTTTGATCCAGCGGAAGGGGTACTCCTACTGCAACGCGTTCCGGATCGTGTCCGGCTCAAGCTCAACACGGGCACGATCGTGGATGACAAAGATGCCGTGTTCCAACGGGGCCTGGTCTACGCCGCCCAGACGATGTTGGCGAAGTTGGATCGCTGGGAGCCTTCCAGCGTGGTCTTTTCCGCACCCCAAAAAGGCAGGGAGCGCTGGTTCGTCTACGCGACGCGGGTCGAGCATGGACAGATCGAGAGCCGCGGGTTCGTCTTCACCTTCGACGGCAAACTTAGCAACTATCAGGTGCTGACACCGAAACCCGCACCTACTACGGAAAACGGGAGATGAATGCCGACTCTGCCACGCCCCCCGCGCTGGCGATTTGACCTGCGGTTTCTGCGGATTCAGTGAACGGTCAGGGTGCCACCGCCGCGGCGACGACCACGCCACCGACCATTTCCACCGACAAGGTGCCCATGAACGGATTGACTCCTTGGATATCGGAGAATCGGGGAACGTCGCTGGTCTTGTCTCCGATGAGGTAGTTCCGATAAGTCCACACGAGCATTTCGCCATCGGGGGTTTGACGGGTCTCGACCTCGTTGGGCTGTCCCAGTGCGAGGTAGACCACTTCGGAGGTAAAGCCCAGGTTGACCATTCCTTGCCGCACCAACCGCTGCGACAGGGGATCGAGCGAGGCGTACAGCGATTGGTGTTGCTCAATGCGCGCGGCGCGCGGGGTTTGGCAGCCGGTCAGGGCGCCTGCCAGGACGAGACCGCCGATGAGGAGGAATCGTTGGTTGACCATGCCGCCATCCTGTCCGTGGCCAGTGTCGGTGCAAGCTCATTGCAAACGATGTCGCCGCTTAACCGTAGTACTTGCGACGGGCCTTGACCTGAACGAAGCGCCGCTCGGGCAGGAGATAGGCGGTCAGATGTCCGCCCATGACGCAGGCGGTGTCGATACCCACGGACCATTTCAGTTTGTAGATTTCCGACCGCGGGGTGTGTCCGTAGACCACAAAAGGCGGACCACTCCAAAGATCGGCCCAGGCGGGGCAGTCTTCGCAATCGGCCCGTTTCCTGGGCTTGCCATCCTTGTCGATGACCTGAATGCGCGTCACCACCTGGGCGGGTTGCTTCGACCAGGGTTCGTCGGGAAGAAACCCGCCGTGGACAAAAACGGTCTGCAACTCCGCGGACTCGTAGGTGAGGGGCATCTGCTCCAAGTAGGTCCAATCATCGGGACGCAGGCGGGCAAAGGTCTCCTCGTCGGTCTCCTTGAGGAAGGAGGCGTCCTTGGTTCTGCGGTAGTTGAGAAGACGGAGCTCGTGATTGCCCAGCAACGAGATGGCTCGGTGTTGTTTGGCGAGGTCGATCACTCTCAAACTGTCCGGCCCCCGATTCACCAGATCGCCGAGCAACACCAGCTGGTCGTCCTTCGTCGGTTCCACCCGCTCGAGGAGCTCGGCGAATTCGGCGTGGCAACCGTGAATGTCGCCGATGGCGATGAGGCGTCCGTTCATGCGTGCGGGCGGAAATTTGCTAGCTATGGCGGGGTGGGGAAGTAAACAAGAAAGGCTTATGGAGTTGAATCTGCAGCCGCTCAGCACCGTCTGTCACGTCACCCAGGACGCGTTCCTGGCCGGACAACGGCTGGTGAGCTTCTTGGTGCGCGATCCCGCCCAGCCAGAAATCGTGCGTTACGACGTCTCGGAACCTGCCGCCGCGGGGTTCGCGCCGGCCGGGGTGGTGGTGTGTCGCTGGGTGCATCTGTTCAAGCCGCGCAAACCGGGCGATACCTCGGAAAAGACGCTCAAGCTGACGGCGGAGACCCTGTTTCTCACCCTGGCGGATCCCTCGGCGGAATTGACGCCGGAGAACACCCGGCTGGTCCAGTTTCTTGCCCTCATGCTGGAGCGGAAACGCCTGCTCAAACCCCGGGGCCGGACGGCGGACGGTCTGCGCACCGTGGTCGAGCACACCAAGTCCAAGCAGCTGTTTGAGATCCCGGCGGGCGACCTCAATCCCGAGTTTTTCATCCAGGTCCAGGCGCAGCTGAGTGTCCTGGTTGGCGAACCGAAACCTCCGTCCGTGGCGGGAAAGCCCTTGTCGGGCGGGGACGAACCTCCGCCCCCGGTCAGCGCAACTTGAGGGTGTGGTATTCGTTGGAAGTGATTCCCAGTTCGAGGTGATAGGCGTCGGCCGGCAGCCAGGGAGCGAGCCGCTCCGGCCACTCGACGGCGAGGCACCAGGGTGTGATCAAAAAGTCCTCCAGCATGAGGGATTCGATCTCGCGGTCCGTTTCCAGGCGGTAGGCGTCGAGGTGAATCAGCGTCCGGTCGCGGCCCCGATGGAGCGTGAAAATGGTGAAGGTGGGGCTGGTCACCGGCTCCGCGATCCCGAATCCCCGGGCCAGGCCCTGGACAAACGTGGTTTTGCCCACTCCCAGGTCGCCATGCAGGGCGATCGTGCAGTCCGGTGGCAGGGTGCGCGCCCACGCGGCGGCCAGCTCCTGGGTCTCGTGGGCGGACGTAGTGGTTACGCCACGACGAAATTGGGCGGCGAGGGTCATGGTGAACGGCGCCGGCGGGCGCCCGTGACGCGATCCGGCCGCACGAGGTGTTCGAAGCCGTGGTAGGACGACAGGTCGAGCGCGCCCGCGGACCGGGCTTCGCCGGGCGCGAGGAAGCGACCGATCCGGCTGAGGGGCACGGACGGAAAGGTGCGTTTCCAGCGGGCTTCGAAGGACGCCAGCTCGGCGCCGGAGGCCACCGCGAAGGCGAGTTCATAGTCCTCGCCGTCGCTGAGCGCATGGTCGAGCGCGGTGCGTCCGGAGGTGCGGGCGGTGAGGCGGGCGGCGGCACTGACCGGCACGGCCCCGGCTTCGAGGGCCGGGACGGTGCCCGGCGGCGCGAGGGCGAGCAGGTCCTTGGCCAGACCGTCGCTGACATCCATCATCGATTGCACGGCGCGCTGCCGTGCCAGCCAGGCGCCCTCGTCGAGTCGGGGTGTGAACTTCCAGTGGTGGCCGACCAGGCTGCCGCCGAGACGCCCGGTGACATAGATCACATCCCCGCGACGCGCACCGGTCCGGGTCACGACGCGGGGACCGGCCGTGCGGCCGAGCAGGGTGAGGGTGGCGACCACACCTTCTCGCTGCCGGGCGATGTCGCCGCCGACGATGGGCACGCGGTAGCGGCGGCTCACGGCGGCCAGGCCCCGGTAAAAGTCGGCCAGCCAGCGTGTTTTCAAGCGACTGTCGAACGCGAGTGCGACCACTGCCGCGACCGGGCGCCCACCCATGGCGGCGATGTCGCTCAGATTGCGTTTGAAAAGCTTCTCACCGGCCGCGCGGGGAGGAACCGCGTCGTCAAAGTGTTCGCCGTAGATCACCGGATCGACCGTCAGCAAGGCCCGGCCCGGGATGACCGGAAGCACGGCGCAGTCGTCACCGATCCCGAACGGCGTCCGGGGTGACGTATCGCCCAACCAGCGACTGATCGCCTCAATCAGCCGCCGCTCCCCCAGGGCGGAGACCGTCTCGGCAGGATGTGTGGAGAAGGGGTGCACGGCGCGGCGGGTTCGTTCGACTCTCGTGTGGATCAGGTGCCTCCATCGAGCCGGGAAACCGATCGGAACCACGGATGAACACGGATAGACACGGATACAAAGCAGAGGCGAGGCAAGCCGACGAAGTCCGTAGACATGCCGGGTCTGGAATTCGGGCATCCGTGTCCATCCGTGTCCATCCGTGGTTGATTGGTCATGGCACCGCTAGATATCGATCCCGGCGAGGAGGAGGAGCATCGTGTGC
>JAEUGZ010000051.1 GCA_016794725.1 Opitutaceae bacterium
GACGGTCCGTGGTGGGACCGGCGAGGTGGGGCGTCAGCGTGACATTCCGCAGTCCGCGAAATCCCGAATCCTTGGGCAGGGGCTCCTGGGTGAAGACATCGAGCCCGACCTGGATTTTCCCCTCGGCTGCGACCCGCAGCAGGGCGGCCTCGTCGACCACCGCACCTCGCCCCACATTGATGAACACCCCGCCCGGGCGGATCAGGCGGAGGTGCTGCTCGGTGACCATGCCGACGGTCTCGGGAATGAGCGGGGCCAGCTCGACGATGATGTCGTTTTCCGAGAAGAGGCGATCGATCGAAGGTGAACGGTAGATACCGAAGGCGGCCTCGGTGGCGGCGTCGACGTCCGGCGCAAGCACCGAGATGCGCACGCCAAAGGGAGCGAGCAGCCGGACCAGTTCCCTCGCCACCTGGCCGAAGCCGTGCAGCCCGACCGTGCGGCCAAAGAGCGAGGCGGTTTCGGTCGCGCCGTCCTTCCATCCCCCTTCCAGGTGCATGGCGAGGGCCCAGGCGGTGGCGCGACGCAGGCAGGAGAGGATGTGAAAGAGGGCCCATTCCGCGACGATCCGGCTGATGGAGCCGCCCCAGTTGGTGACGATCAGGCCGCGCTCGAGGTGGTCGCGCGTGATCAGCTTTTTGACCGACCCGCAAAGGTAGCAGACATACCGCAGCCGCGGCGGCAGAACCGCCGGAAGCGCCGGAGTCTTCCAGGCCGCGACCAGGATCTCCGGATCGGCCTCGCGCAGCGCCCGGTGAAACGCGTCGGCGGATTGGCCGAGCGGATCGTAGGTCATGTGGCGCTGCGCCAGGGCGCGCACCTCCGAGGCCAGCGGCTCGGGCAGGAAGTCCGCGGTTTCCGTGGGCGTCAGAGCCGCGAGGATCGAGTCGGGTCGGGACGGTGCGACGGAAGGGCGTGCCGCAGGAGCGGAAACGCCGGTTCGAGTCAGGACGGAGGATGGCATGCGAGGAGTTCGGCGCGGGGTTCCGGTGTGAGTTCCAACCGGCCGAGCCCGGCTGGAAGGAGGACCTTGTCGTAGCGACGGAGGCGATGCGAGCCTCCAGCCGTCCGAAGGGTGACTTCACCCTCGGTCACGATCAAAATCGAAGCTGTAGTGACATCTCGGACCACCGCGTCGCGGAGGAACAGTTTGGTCACGCCGAAGCACGGCGTTTCCGCCGGCCCGATCAGCCGCTCTTCGCGCGAGGCGGGGCCGAGGGTCTGTTCCAGCCGGGGACGACAGCGCTGGCGCTGCATCACCTCCGGTAGCGGGCGTGCGGTCAGGTCGAAGATATCGAGGCAAAACTCCAAACCCCGGCTCATGAAGCGTGCGCTCTCCGGCAGGAGGTATCCGCCGCGCTCAAACTCAAAGCGGACCACGAGGTCGCTCGGCTCTTGGATTTCCACCAGAAACACCCCCTCGCCGAGGGCGTGAGGTACGCCGCCCGGCACGAGATAGGTGTCACCCGGTTGCACCGGCACCCGGTCGAAACAGGCCTCGATCCCGGCGATGTCTTGGCTCTCGATCAGACGACGCAGGGTGTCCCGATCCGGAGGACGCTGGAATCCGAGGTAGATGCACGGATCGGCGACTTCCGGTCGTGTGGCCAGCACGTGGTACGCCTCCGTCTTTCCGGAGGCGGAGCCCAGAAACTGGCGCGCGAATGCGGCAGTCGGGTGGACCTGGAAATGCAGGCGGATGGAGGAATCCAGCAGCTTGACCAACAACCGCAGGTCCGGACCCCAGCGCGCGAGGTGGGCGGCGCCGAGGAAGTAGACCGGATCCTGCGCGACCAGGCGGGCCAGGTCGTAGTGTTGTCCGTTGATTTGCACCTGCGAAATCCCCTCCTGGATCGACTCCCGGCCGATGTTGACCGCCCGGGTGGTCGAGGCCACCCAGTCCTCCGGGAACGAGCTGTCTGCCGGAGCAGGTGCGCCGGCGAGTGCATCGAGCGTGCGACCGCCACGGTAGGTCCGCCAGACCCGATTGGGGGGCAGCAGAACGAGGTGGCGGTGGTAGGACATGGAGGAGGGGAGGCTGGTATTTGGAATCTCAGATTTGAAATTTGAGATTTGAGAGCTGAGAGCTGAGAACTGAGATCCTGGATCTTGGATTTGAGATTTGAGATTTTGACCGGGTCAGAAGGTCAGGTCGTAGGTGAGCACATAGTTGAGTCCGGGACCCTGGCCGGTGGAGCCGTAGGTGTAGCGGATGTCGAAGAGGTTGCTCAGGTTGACCTGGATCTTGTGATTGTACCGGCGCCCGGCGGTGCGCCACTTGTAGCCCACGCCCGCTTCGACCACGTCGTAGGCGTCGTTGTAGATCGACTCGCGACCATCATCGAGACGCACGTCCGAGGGGATCGACGTCAGAATGGCGTTGGCGGCGAACTGCGGGAACGGCAGCAGCCCGTTGGGCATGGGCCGGTTGACAAACGGATTGGCGGCGGTGACGGAGGCGCGGGTGACATTGCGTCCCGTGGACGGGTTGGCGATGGACTTGCCGTAGTACTTGTAACCAGCCGTCACATACACTCCCTTCAGCGATCCGGACTTCCGCTCCCATTTGGCCCCGACGCCGAGATTGTCCTTGGGCGAGCGCCGCAGGGGCGAGCCCTGCAGGTGCGGCGCCTGGGCGTTGCTCACGACCTCGGTGTCGTTGTAGCCGTAGCCGCCGAAGAACTGGACCTCGGGCGTCACGACCCAGTTGAAGTCGAACTCGTAGCCCTTGGAGGCCTCGATGCCGGAGAGCACGGTGATGCCGACGCCGGTCAGCGGGTCGGTGGTGTCGCGCGCGACGTTCTCGCGCTCGATGTCGTAGTAGGCGGCGGTGAAGGTCAGCCGGTCGTCAAAGAAACCGGACTTCACGCCCACCTCCCAGCCCTTGCCGAACTCGTTGGGCAGCTCGAAGGTCGAGCCATCGACATTGCGGCCGATGCGGAACTGCGGAACAAAGGAGCGGCTGAAGTTGGCGAACGTGGTCAGCTTCGGATGAACCCGGTAGTTGGCGCCGAACTGGTAGCTGATCTCGTCGGTCTGGCGTTCGCTGTTCGCCCCGGCAAGCAGGTCCTTCGAGTGATTGTCGACATAGTCATAGCGCGCGCCGGCCATCACATTGGCGCGGCCGTCGAGGAAGATCATGCGCTCGCTGAGGAACACGCCGTAGAGGTCGATGGAGTTGTTTTCCTTCTGACTCAGGGTGTAGAGCGACCGGTTTTCCCCCAATGTGACGAACTCGTAGTTGGGGGTATCGACCTTGAGACCGGACTGGACGTCGGCGGGCATGCCGGCGGTGAAGTTGGACATGTCCCAGCGCTCCGGTTTTTCCGTCTGCCGCTGGTAGTCGACCGTGAGCAGGGTCCGGTGCTGCACCTTGCCGGTTTCCCAGGTGGCGAGCAGGTCCGTCTGCCAGCTCATGCCACCTTCGGGGAACGGACGCAGCCGGGGTGTTCCGCGCTGGACGGTGCGAGTGAGGGGATTGAACTGGTCGCGTCCGCCGACCTCCTGACGCTCGAGTCCCCGTTCGAACCAGTTGGCGCCGCTCCGCAGGGAGAGGTGCTCGTTGATCCGGTGTTCGAAGGTCACGGTCGAATTGTAGACGTAGCGATCGGAGAAGTTGTCCTCACCCTGCGAGTTGAAGTCGAAGATCTCCTCGGCGACGGCGACGTAGCGCGTGTAGGTGCGGTTGGCCGTGGTGCGGTACGGATCGGGTGTGCCCGTCTGAACCCGGAACGGCACCGTGGCGCTGGAGATGCCGACCTCGTTGCGCTTGAGCCATTCCATCTCGAAGAGCAGGCTCGTTGCGGGGGCGGGTTTCCACTGCAGCTGGGTCGCGATCGTGCGCGATTCCCGCTTCTTGAACGGCTGGTCGTATTCACTCTGGTCCGCGGCGGCGTCGACGCGGTAGAAGAACGTGGTGCTGTCCCCGACCGGACCGGTGGACGACAGCTGCCCTCGCAGCAGGTTGTTGCCGCCGGCGCTGATGCCGATCCGCTGGGACGGCTTGGTCTTGGGCTTCTTGGTGATGACATTGATGGTGCCGCCGGGCAGCACCGTGCCGTAGATCGAGGCGGCGGGGCCCTTGATGATTTCGGCACGCTCGACGTTGACCTTGTCGATCAGGCCGATGCGCCGGAACCCGTTGCGCAGCTGCACGTCGGCGTCGAAGCCGCGCAGGCTGTAGCCGGTGGAGAGCGTTTCCCAGACGGAGACACTGCTGGTGTATCCAAACTGGTCGCGAAACTCGAAGGCGGCGAAGTCATCGAGAAAATCGGCCGTCACCGTGTTCACGGTGAACGGCAGATCGCGGATTTTGGTGGCGACGCGGGTGCCGGTGATGGACTCGGCCGAGACGTATTCACTGGTCGAGCTGGTGGAGACGCTGAACTCGGGCAGCGCGACGACATCGGATTCGGGAGCGGACGCCGGTGTTGGCGGCGAGGCCGGGGTTTGTGCGGAGAGGACGGCCGTAAAAGCGAGGCCGACTGCGCACACACGAGGGATTCGGGTGATCATGGTGGTGGTGGTTTAGGATGGAACGCTGAAAAGGGTGCGCCGGGATTTGCGGAGCAGGGCGATGCCGATGAGCATCACGATGCCGCCGCAGACGAGGAAGGAGAGCCGTCCGAGCAGGGGGTTCGGAATCAGCAGGAGGACCGTGACAAAGCCGCCGTAGGCGATGCAAAGTTTGCCGATGAGCGCCTCCTGCCGGGCGGAGTTGTCTTCTCCACCCTCGCCGCGGAAGTCGACCGGCGTGTGCAGCTTGGTGAAGAAACCCTCGACCTGGGCGCGGTACTCCGGGCTGGCCTGACGCCAGAACACCGTGCTGCCGATGAACCAGACGCTGCCGACGAGGATGTTGAGCAGGACTGCGATGCCCTGTCCCCAGTATTCGCCGCTGGACCGGTCGAGCACCGCGCCGGGGCCGAAGAACGTGTGCGCCGCCCATGAGGACGTGAGGACATTTTCGCAGACGAGCGACGAAACAAAACCGACGGCCACCGTCGTCCAGGCGGCCCAGGGTGGCGTGCGTTTGATCAGCAAACCCCAGACCAGCGGCACCGTGATCGGCACGCTGACGAGCGAGCCGAAGCGGACCATCATGTCGAAAAGCGACAAGCCCTTCAGTTTGCTCAGCTGCCAGGCGACGAGGATGACGAGCGAGCCCAGCACGACGGTGGTGGCCTTGCCCGCGCGCAGCAGCTGGCGGTCCGTGGCGTGGGGACGCAGGATCGGCTGGTAAAAGTTCTTGATGAAGATGCCGGCATTTTTGTTCAGGCCGGAGTCCATCGATGACATGGTGGCGGCAAAGATTCCACTGACCAGCAGCCCGACCATGCCGACGGGAAGCACGGCCTGGGACACGGCCATGAAGGCGGCCTCGTTGGGGTTCTTGAGATTCGGAAAGACCGTGCCGAGGTCCGGAAACAGCGCCGCGGCGGCCATGGGTGGCACGAACCAGATGAAAATGCCGACCAGGAACAGCCCGGCTCCGAGGTAGCCGGCCCAGCGGGCGTGACGGCTGTCCTTGACGCACAGATACCGCGACGCGTCCATCAGGTTGTTGGTCGAGGTGAACTGCTTGATCAGCATCGCCACGCACCAGAAGAGCAGGAACTCCTTGGAAAAGACCTGGCTGAAGTCGAAGTGGTGCGTTGGAATCTTGGCGAAGAAGGCGCCGAAACCACCCAGTTTCAGGACCGCGAGCACCGCAACCACCAGGCACACCGGCATGAGGATCAGGACCTGGATGAAATCGCTCGCGACCACGGCCCAGCTGCCGCCGACGAGCGACATGAAGAGCACGACCAGACCGGTGCCGAGGATCGTCCACGTCAGGTCGAGGCCGAAAGCAGCGGAGAAGAACACTCCGAGCGAGTTCAGCCAGATGCCGGCGTAGATGATGCCCGTGGGCAGCTGCAACCAGGTGAAAATCTGCTCATTGGCTTTGCCGAATCGTTCCCGCACCGCCTGGATCGAGGTGATCACCCGCAGTTGGCGGAACTTCGGCGCAAAGTAGATCGCGTTGCAGAGAAAACCGATGGCGTTCGCCACGTAGATCATGGCGATCGGCCAGCCATCCGCATAGGCCTTGGAGGCCGCCCCGGTGAAAGTCCAGGCACTGAAACTGACCATGAACGCCGAACCGCCGACCATCCACCAGACGATCTGTCCCCCGCTCCGGAAATAGTCGCTGACGTTGTTCACGAACCGCCGGAAGGCCCAACTGATCGCGATCATGAAGACAAAGTAGAATGCCAGGACCGCGTAGTCGTAGTGAGACATGGGGAGGGGAGAAGAAACGAAATTGATTAATAATTATGAAATGGCAAGCGGAAGTTTCTCCGCGTCGGGGCCTCGAACCTCCCGGGGTCCGAGGGGGGAGAGAGGGGTGGACTTGATTCCGCGCAGCCGGATGGACAGGATTTGGCGGGCGGTGTCGCCCGGACATTCATGCCCGCCTTCACCTCACTCATCACGAAGCAGTGGATCATGCGGGGCGTGACCGTACCACCGGCGGTGGTGAAGGAATTGGGCGGGTGGCAGACCATGGGCAAGCGCGGCAAAGGCATCCCGGTGATCGCGCGTTACGGCGGCGAGGTTTTTTCAACCACGGTGACTCCCGGGGGCGGGGCCAAAGGGTGGCTGACGGTGCGCATGGAAGCGCTGCGTCCGCTCAAACTGGATGCGGGTGATCGACTGGAGGTAGACCTGACCCTCTCGACTGAACCACGCGAACCGATTCTTCCCGAGGATCTTAAACGGGCACTGCAGAACCGGCCGATGGCAAAAGCCTATTTTGACAGCGTGACGCCCGCGTCCCGTCGGTACGTCGTGCGCGCTCTCGACGAGTGCAAGCGTCCCGAAACCCGGCAGAACCGCATCGAGTACTTTGTCGAGCGTTTCGCCGAGCATGGCCGGGACCGCGCCGCGGCCAAGGTTTCCGGTCCGGGTGAAGCGAAACCGTCGGTTCCTAAGACGTCCAAAGCGACGCCTCGCCGCTCCCCAGCCTGAGGCTTGAGGTCGGCTGGTCCTCATCGTCGTGCCTGCGGGGACTTTGCCGGGATCACCGCGCAGCGACCCTCACACGGTCCGTGCCGGTGACGTTGGTGGGTCGGTCGGATTTCCCTGTCCCGCGACCACCAGCGCGGCCGAGAGCAGGGCGGCAAAGTGGGCGAGCCACCAGAGCGTGTCCGAGACCGGGTGACCCAGCAGGGGGGCTGGGTTGTTCCAGGTGGTCAGCCAGCACATGAGGAGCGTCTCCGGAAGCTGCCAGACCGGCCAGGCGGGGTGCCGCACTAGGGCTGCCCCACGGCCGCTTCGGTCCAGCTCCAGAAATACGAACAGCACCAATCCCACCAGCAACGGATGGCCTGCTTCCCGCATCAGGCCCGTGGTGGAACCGCCCCAGTAGACGACGAGGTACACCGCAGGACCGAGGAACATCAGGGTGGAAAGGGGCAGCAGCCGTCGCGGGCACCGGATCAGGGTGACCATGGCCAGCGTCCAGGGTGCGAGACCCAGGCCGAGCGGAAGGGTCGTCCACCAGGAAAACGCGAACTTGGTCCAGCTGTCCGAGGGACCGGAGATTGAGTTCAGGGCGCCGTGGGAGCGATTCACAAGGTGCAGCCAGAAAGGAATGAACGTGTTGGCGAAGTTGTCCCAGCGACTCGCGATCCAGCTCCGGAGGTCGGCGGGCGCGGCGTCGGCCTTGAACCAATAAAGAAGGAAGTCCGTTTGCCCCTGATGAACGCCATGCTGGGGGGCGAGGCGTCCCGCCAGCATCCAGCCCAGGATGGCCACGAGTGGGATTGCTGCCGCCATTCCGGCGGCCCGCGCCGTTTCCCGGAGTCGGTGCGGGCCCGGGTTCGTGCGACGAAAGGCGCACCCGGCGCACCACAGCACCAGCCAGGGAGCCCAAAGCGCGGCCAGGGGGTGGAAAAAGTACCCGACGGCCAGCGCCGCACCGGCCGCCAGCGGGGTTCGGCGGTACCCGAACCAGAACGCGGCGATCAGCCAGGCGGTGGCGGGCAGTTTCGGCCAGGTGAAGAAGACCTCGTGCACCACGAAGGGGCAGAGCGCGAGCGTGCCCGCGCCAGCCACGGCCAGGGCTTCGGGTATCACCGTTCTCAGTACGAGGAAGGTGACCAGAATGACGCCGCAGGCCAGCACCATGAGCACGATTCGATAGGCGGCGAATCCGGTCTGGTCGAAGAGCGACCAGGGCTCATCCGGCATCTGCACCGGAGGCCGGCCCGCGGTGGCAAAGACGAGGGGCGCGGCGACCAATCCGGCGAGCGGTCCGCGACTGAAGAAATTGTAGGGAGAGAAGTAGTATCCCGCCTCCGCCGACGTCGGCGCATGTCCACGGGCGAGGGTCTGGACCCCATGGAAGGAAATGCGGCTGTCCGAGCGGTCGCCGACCTCCAGCGTGCGGGAAATGGTTCCGCCGTACAATTCTCCGACCGGCCCACCCGAGTAGGCGGCTTTCGCCACTCCGGCCAGTGACACCAGGGCGCAGAGAGCAAGGATGCGCGTTTCCGCCCGGTCGAGTCGTGGCACGAATCGGGGATGAAGCAAACCCGCTCCCAGTCCCAGCCAGAGCACGGCGACGGCGCCCCCTCCCGTCCAGATCGGATTGGTCCAAGGGCTGAGGCACCAGGTGACCACCCCGATCAGCGCGAGGAGGGCCGGTCCGAGACCGAGAGCGAGACCGGCGTCGATGGCAGGTCGGGGCGTGGCCGAAAGGCGGCTGTACGACCGCCAAAGGATCCAGGGACCGGCGAGCACCGTCCAGGCGAGGGCCCACGAGGACAAGGTCTGGAGGGACATCAGCCCTTCCTCAAACAGTTGGTTTCTCGCCTCGAAGGGCTCCGAAAACCCAAGCCATCCAAAGAAGCTCTCGGCGGCGTCGACCGCCGTCAGCCGCACCTCGGCGGCACCGGCCGGAGGGCTGATGTTCCACTCCTGCCAGGACTCCCGCGGATTGGGCAGGTTGAAGACAAGGCTGGGCAGCGCTGTGCCCGACACGGTTCGAAACTCGGCGGTCAGGCTGCAGCCGGGAGTGGTGGGATATCCGGCGACCAGCACCCGAAAGGACCCCTTGGGGCATCGTCGCCAGGACGTTTCCTGCCGACCCTGCCAGGCGTCGGAATCAAGGTAGGATCCCCAGTGTTTCAGCCCGCCCAGGCGATGGGGGGTGACGGTGGTGGAGTAGATGCCCTCAGGCCGGAATTCCCCAGAGGCCGGCTCGGCGGGTGCGGAGGCGACGGGCGGGAGCGTGCGAACGTGGGTAACGGGCTTGTATCCAATCGACAGCAGCAAGGCCAGACCGGCAAACAACCAGAACCCACGGAGACCAAGCTGGAGACGCTGCCCGCGGATACGGTGAGAAGACTCGGCAGCGGAAGAAGGAGCGTCCATGCGAAGAGCGACTGCGGGCCTCACGTTGATGCCGGGACGGCGAAGGGATGGCCTCAGACGTGCAGAGCCTGCAAAGAGAGCAGGTCTGGGGCAACGTAATTGCTTTAATGAAGCCGGGTTCTGCAGTTGAAGCGACTCGACCCGTTCGGAAACCACGGATCCCGCGGCTGCGCAGGCTGTCATCCTAAGCGCAATCGACGAGTGGTCTCCGTTGGAGGTGGGGTCGCCGACCCCGCGGGCATGGGCGTCGCGTGAACAAATCGGACCACGGAGGCGGGACCGGTGGGTCCCGTCGCGGCCTCGCCGAGGCCACCTCCAACAAACGAGAAGGTGATTCCGTTGGAGGTGGGGTCGATGACCCCGCGGGGATTGGCGTCGCGTGAAGAATTCGATCAACGGAGGCGGGACCGGTTGGTCCCGTCGCGGCCTCACCGAGGCCACCTCCAACGGATCCGCTGCCGTTTCTCACGCCCGATCCTCAAGTCACCGCACCGGCGCGGCCGCGGGTGGAGGCTTCGCGGGCGAGGAAGAAAGGGGCGGGGGTGAGGTCGGGGAGGATGTGGCCGGCGCCAGCGGCACGGAGCTTCTCCCGGCGGTGGCCGACGCCAATGAAGGGAATGCCAAGGGCCCGGGTGGCGCGAAGGTCCCACAGCCCGTCGCCAACGTAGAGGGCCTCCTCCAACCGATGTCCGGCCCGGGCCACGGCGGCGGCGATGATGTCAGCGCGACGCAGGTGCTCGGACGCGGTCACCATCGGGATCCCCTCCACCGGCAGGCCGGACGCGCGCAGCTTGATCGAGATGGACTCGCGCCAGTCTCCCGTGGCAATGGCGACCGGGATCCCTTGCACGCGCAATGCTTCGAGCAGCTCGTGGGCGCCTGGGGTGGCTTGGAATGAGGCAGGATTGTTTTCAACGGCGGCCTGCAGCCGGCGGACGCAGCTCTCACGCACCGCGTGCTCCTTCGCCTTGCGCTCGGAAAACGGCAGCGCGGCGAGGGCTTCGTGGACGATCGACTGAGCGGTGACCTCGTGAAGGTTGACGAAGAAGCTTTCGGTCAGGCTGAACCCGGCCACCTCGGCAAAGGCGGCTTCAAAGCTCGTCCAATCCGTGGTTTCGCCGCCAATCAGAGTACCATCCACATCAAATACGACCATGTCCGTGTTGCTATCCCGGGCCGGGTGGAAAACAAGCCGCGTGATGGCGAACGGGCGGATCGGTTGGGAAACTCCGGACGCGTGAATCCTGAAATCTGAATCCCTATCGATCGCCGTCGCCTTAAACCGGCCCCCAAACAAGGGTACGGCCAGGAAGCAAAGAGGCCTGAAGAAGCGTTGACCCGGAAATTCGCCTGTATACACATGCCGACACGTTTGGCTGGAGTTGCCTTCAAGCCTATCCCGCGAATGGCGGGCGGCACGTTCCGTGAAGAGCAGGGCCGGACGCATTGAACCACATGTACACCTTGCTCCGGTTTAGCTCCCTCCAATCCACGCGACTCGTGTCACTTCTGAGTGTCGCCGGGTTGCTCCTCTGCCTGCCGTCGCTGATTCAGGCTGCGCCCGCGCCCGCGTCCTCGCCCTCGGGCTTGCGTGCGTCGGCCGCTCAATTTGCGGTGACGCCGCCGGTCGGGGCCGAGAGTGGGGCGAGCCGGACGAGCGAGCGCATCCTTGAGGTGGTGGGGGATTTGAAGACGACCCTGGTCCTCTTTGAGGATGGAGAGACGCGGCTCTGTTTTGTCACCTCATCGTTTGGCCTGCACGAGACGGTGCTCAACACGGCGTGCCGGGGACGGGTCGCGCTTGAGCTGGGCCTGAGTCCCGAGCAGGTGGTCGCGGCCAGTTCGCACAATCACACCGTGCCCCTGCTCCAGGTGCGCAATCCGGAGGTGTGGGGTCGCGCGGGGGCCTCGCCCACCCGGGACGACGCGAACGAACTGGGGTGGGAGTTCATGGAAAAGCTCAGCGTGGCGGCGAGGTCCCTCCGGGGCGGGCTGGCGCCGGTCACCGTCGAATGGGGACGGGCGCGCGAGGAGCGGGTCAGCTACAATCGCCGCGGCAAACGGGCCGACGGTTCGCCGTACTTCATTCGCGAGGAGGATCGCGTGTTACTGGATCCCGGATACATTGGCACCATCGATCCGGACGCCACCGTGGTCGTCTTGCGCGGGTCGGACCGGAAGCCGGTCGCGGCGCTGGCCTTTTTCACCGGGCATCCCGTGACGGGCTACAATCCGGAAAAAATGGTCTCCTTCGGCCAGTGGTCCCAGGTGGCCTGTGAGCGCCTCTCCGACCACCTTGGCGGCGTGCCGGTGGCCTTCCTGCAGGGGTGTGCAGGCGATGTGAATTCAAAGTACCTGCTCACCGGCACGATCGCACAGGCCAAGGAACTTGGCGGATACCTGGGCGAGTCCTTCATTGCCGCCACCCGGCAACTGCGGCCGTCGGAGCGACGGGGACTCGAGTGGACGCGGGCCGAGGTGATCGTTCCGCAGGCGCCCCTGCCGCCGCTCCCGGACCTGGAACGCGAACTGGCGCAGATCGACGACTTCATACACCGGGGCCGGGCGGGGGACGAGAACACGCTGACCTGCGTCGGAATGAATTTCCCGCGGGCGCTGACTCCCCCCTACCGCGCCCGCCTCGTGGAGATGGTGCGTCCGTGGTACATCTGGGCGGTGGACCAACGCAAGACCGGCACGGGCGACGCACTGCCGCGCGGCCTGCCGATCGGCATTGTCGTCGCCCGCATCGGCGATGTCGGTTATGTCGGCATGCCCTTCGAACCGTTTGTGCGCATCGGCCTGCGGATCAAGCGGGAGGCTCCGCTGCCCTGTGTGCTGCCGAGCGGCTACACCGACGGCTCCTTTGGTTACATTCCCGACGCCACCGCCTGCGATGATCGTGAATACATGGGCGGATTCTTCCGCTACCTGCCGCAGCGCCTGCCCTACACCGCCCCAGGTGGCGAAGCCGTGGCAGAGGTCTCGGTGCCGATCCTCAGCCGTTTTGCCCGGTCACCACGAGCCCTCTCCTCCACCCACCCATGAATCCCCTGGCGCCTCTCCCCCCTGAGCTCGGACCCCATGCCGAAATCGCACCCAACGTCATCCTTGGCTACCGTTACCCGGGATGCCGCAACCCGACCCGCATCGGATCCCACGCGCGTATCCATTCGGGCACGGTCATCTACGCGGACACGGTGATCGGCGACCGGTTCTCCTGCGGCCACAATGTCACAATCCGTGCGGAATGTGAAATCGGCGACCGCGTGGTGATCCTGCACGGCTGCACGCTCGAAGGCCGCCTCGTCATCGGCAAGGGCGTGAAGATCATGGCTCATGTCTACCTGCCCAGCCGCACCGTGATCGGGAGCATGGTGTTCATCGGCCCGGGCACGACCTTCCTCAATGCCCGGCTGCCGATGCGCGAGGCGGGAGTGAAGGGCCCGACCATCGGCAACCATGTCGTCATTGGCGGAGGCGTCACCCTCTGCCCCGGAATCAAGATCGGCGACAACGCGTTCATTGGCGCCGGCTCCACGGTCGTCAAGGACGTGCCTGCCAACACCCTCGCCTATGGCACGCCGGCGCGCTACCGGCCGCTGCCGGCGAATCTGGGGCGGCGCAACGACCCCCAGCAGATCTTCTGCGGCCTCGACCTGTGGGACAACCGTCCGGCGGATCAGAACTGGCGCGACGAAGAGTTCCCTGGACGCGAGGAGTGGTTGGCGGAGCAGTGACCGGGATCGGGGCGGAACGGTGCGATTTCGCGTGGAGTTCATCGGGACTTCATCAACGCTTCACGCTCGAGGTTCAGGCTGGGGGCATGGAATCCCCGTTTTCGACGCCTCCGGTTCGCGTGCCCCGCCGGCAGTCCGCCACGCTCAAGGGCCTGATCATCGCCGCGCTGATCCTTGTGCTGCAAATCCCCCTCCTGCTGGTGAGCAACCTCCGCGTGGAGCGGGTGCGGAATCACCGGCAGGCGGTGGCGGCCATGACCGAGGAGCGCCGCGAGGCGCTGCCGGTGGTCCAGGGTTACCGGATGGTCGAGCGTTCGCTCAAATATGGGGTGCTGGTCATGGCGCTCGTCTTCGCAGCCTTTTTTCTCTTCGAAACGCTCTCGGATCTCCGGCTCCACGCCGTGCACTACGGACTCGTGGGGGCGGCGCTGTGCCTCTTCTACATGGCTCTGCTGGCCCTGGCCGAAGTGCTGCCACCCGGGTGGGCCTACAGCGGAGCGGCGGTGGCGTCGTCGCTGATGGTGGTCCTCTACAGCGCATCCATCCTCCGCAGCCACCTGCGTGCGGCGGTGGTGGGCGCACTCCTCGCGGTGGTGCACGCCGTGCTCTTTGTCGTTCTCCGCATGGAGAGTTATGCACTGCTGGCCGGCACGGCGACGCTCTTTGTTGCGCTGGGCGCGGTCATGTACCTGACACGCAACGTCGACTGGAGTCTTCAGGACGGTACGGGCCCGCGAACCTCGGATACGGCGGTGGAGTCATGAAACCCAAACACCTGCCCCGGCTGTGGTGCGCCTTGCAAGGACTGTTGCCGCTGGAGGCGGCGGGAAGCCGGCCGCACGAGTCCAAATTGATCTCAGCACCGGACGAGCGTCCGGCGGCGCTGAGGGAAACGCTGTCCCGCCTCCCCGCAGGGCCGGCTCCCGCGGCCTTGCGTGCGCGTCAACTTGATGATGCGACGCCGCAAGTGCTGGCGATTCAGTTGTAGGCGGCCTCGATGAGGCCGCGAAGGGACGAAGCGGTGCTGCTTCCGTGTCCGATTTCTTCACACGACGCCGATCCCCACGGGGTCCGCGACCCCGCCCGCAACGGATTCTATCCTTCCTTGCAGGCGCGCCTTCGATTCGAGCTTTGAGTTTACGCTCTAGCGCATCCGCGGGAGGTGGCCCTATCTCGGAGTCGTTCCGCGGCCGTCACGGTTTTGCCCCGCCGTACCAGGAGTCGGGGATGGTGGCAGGGACTTTCAAATCGCGGCGCAGACGGGCCCGTTCGGCCTCAAGCTCCACGAGCACCGGGGCGTAACCCGGCTGTCCCAGTACATTGCGGAGCTCCAGGGGGTCGGTTTCGCGATCGTAGAGTTCGGTGGAGTCCTCACCCACGCCGGAGAAGCGCACGAGTTTGTAGCGGTCGGTCACCACCCCGTAGTGCGGGCGGACCCGGTGCGGCAGGGGAAACTCGAAGTACTGGTAGTAGAAGGACGTGCGCCAGTCCGGGGGGCGCCGGCCCTCGAGCAGTGGTCTCAGGCTCCTTCCCTGCATCGTTTCCGGGACCGGTGCGCCGGCGGCGTCGAGGAAGGTTTCGGCAAAATCGAGGTTCGACACGAGGTCGCGGTTGACACTGCCGGGGCGGATCACGCCCGGCCAGCGAACGAGCAGCGGAGTGCGGAGTGACTCCTCGAAGATCCAGCGCTTGTCGAACCAGCCGTGTTCACCGAGGTAGAAACCCTGGTCGGAGGCGTAGACCACGATGGTGTTGTCGGCGAGACCTTCCTCGTCGAGGGCGGCGAGCAGGCGGCCGACGCTTTCGTCGACGGCGCGCACGCAGGCGAGGTAGTCGTGCAGGTAGCGCTGGTAGCGCCACCGCACCCGATCGGCTCCGACCGGCGGGTGGGCCCGGTAGGCGGCGTTGCGGGGCTCATAGTAGGCGTTCCAGGCGGCAAGCTGTTCCGGGTTCAGGCCGGGCGGGGGTTCAAGCTTCGTGTCGCGGTCGGTCATGGTCTTCTCGATCGTCATGTCCTGTTCGCGCACGGCGTCACCGCGATTCTGATACGTGTCGAAGAGCGTGGCGGGTTCGGCGTAGACCCGGTTGCCGTCGGCGCCGAGGTGGCGCAGGGCGGGCTCCCAGGAGCGGTGGGGAGCCTTGTGCTGGCTCATGAGCAGGAAGGGACGGGATTTGTCACGCCGCTTCAGCCAGGCGATCGATTCGTCCGTGATCAGGTCGGTGACGTAGCCCTGCGTACGGATCCGCTCGCCGTTGCGAATCATCGGTGGGTTGTAGTAAGCGCCCTGGCCGGGGAGGATCTGCCAGAAATCGAAGCCCGTGGGGTCGGACACGAGGTGCCACTTGCCGACGATGGCGGTCTGGTAGCCGCGTGCCTGGAGGAGTTTGGGGAACGTCGTTTGCGAACCATCGAATCGCGCCTGAGCCGAGTTGTTGACGAAGCCGTTGAGGTGCGAATAGAGGCCGGTCAGGATGGTGGCGCGGCTAGGTCCGCAGATCGAGTTGGTGACCAGGCAGCGGTCGAAACGCATGCCCTCCCGGGCGAGCCGGTCGATGTGGGG
>JAEUGZ010000075.1 GCA_016794725.1 Opitutaceae bacterium
TCTCGTGGCGAACAATGGCTGGAAGGCCGGTTCGGGATATGGCGGCCTCCTGGTCGATGCGTCGTTTGCGGCCAAGGTGGCCGTGGCGGAAGCACCCGTGGCCGCGCCGGCGGCCGGCGGTGGTGCGGCGGGTGGCACCCCGGGAGCCGGGGCCGGCGGCGGCGGCACGGCCGCGACGGCGGCCGGATCGAGCCTGGGGGCCACGGTGCTGCTGGCGTTTCTGGGCGGCCTGGTGCTCAACCTCATGCCCTGTGTGTTTCCCGTGTTGGGGATCAAGATTCTGGGTTTCGTGAACCAGTCGGGCAGCGACAAGACCAAGGTGGTCCTGCACGGCTTGGTCTTCGCCGGCGGCGTGCTGGCTTCGTTCTGGGCCCTGGCGGGGATGCTCCTCGTGCTCCGGGCGGGTGGGGAACAGTTGGGCTGGGGTTTCCAGCTCCAGTCGCCCGCCTTTGTTTTTGGCATGGCGGTGTTCATGTTGATTTTTGCCCTCAATCTGAGCGGCCTGTTTGAAGTCGGCCTCGCGGCCACCGGAGCCGGAGCCAGCCTTCAGTCGAAGGATGGATTTGCCGGTTCCTTCTTCACCGGCATGCTGGCCACGTTGGTGGCGACGCCCTGCAGCGCCCCCTTCCTCGCGCCCGCGCTGGGTGCGGCGCTGGCCCTTTCGCCGGTGGAGTCCCTGCTGGTGTTCACCTCGATCGCCCTCGGGCTCGCGATGCCCTACCTGCTGCTCTCGATTTTCCCGCAGGCCGTGCGGATGCTGCCGCGGCCGGGTGCGTGGATGGAGACCTTCAAACAGCTGATGGCGTTTCCCCTTTATGCCACGGTCGGCTGGCTCCTCTGGGTTCTCGCGGGGCAGACCACCGAGGATGACAAGGCGCTCCTCATGATTGCCTTTGCGTTTGTGCTCATTGCCATGGCGGCGTGGGCCTATGGGCGGTTCGGCCAGGCCTTCGGCAAACCAACCCGCCAGTTGCTCGGACGCATTGCAGCCGCGGGTTTGCTCGTCGCCGGACTGTGGATGGGCTGGCCACGCGACCTCGCTGCGGCCCGGGCGGCGGACGCCAAGAGCGGCAACTACCAGGTCGTCTGGCAGAAATGGAGTCCCGAGGCGGTCGCCGCCGCGCAGGCGGCGGGAAAGTTTGCCTATGTTGACTTCACCGCCCGCTGGTGCGCCACCTGCCAGACGAACAAGGCGACGGTCTTTTCGTCCAATGATGTATTGACGGAATTCGGACGCAAGAACGTCGTGCTCTTCAAGGCGGACTGGACGAACAAGGATCCGCAGATCACCCAGGAACTGGCGAAGTGGAACCGCTCGGCGGTGCCGTTCAACCTCATCTATGGGCCGAAGCAGAAGGATCCGGTGGTGCTGCCGGAGCTGCTCACGGGTGGCAAGGTGCTGGAGGCGCTGACCGACATCTCCAAGAAGACCTGAGGCGGGGTGGGTTGGCGTCGGCGTCGCGCAGGCACGCGTGCGCGTCAACCTAAGCTCGAATCGAAGTCACCGTCCGGTGGAGGTGGGGTCGCCGACCCCGCGGGAATGGGCGTCGCGTGAAGAAATCGGACCCCGGAGGCGGGACCGGTCGGTCCCGTCGCGGCCTCGCCGAGGCCACCTCCACCAGAACCACTGCGATTTTCCATGTCAGCTTCCTAAGTTGACGCGCGTACCTAAGTCGCGGCTTGGCAGCGGCCGGATTAAAGCACAGGCTGTCGCCATGGGCTTACCCCTTTTCCTGGTTGGGTTGGGACTTGTGTTGCTGGGCGGGTTCGGCCCGCTTGCCCCCCGTTTGCTGGCCTTGGAGCTGCCTGCCTTGGCGGCCGACGACAAGTGGGCGAAGGATATGCGTGAGTTCGAGGCGGCGGACAAGGTCTCGCCGCCGCCGAAGCTACCGATCGTGTTCACCGGGAGTTCATCCATCCGGCTCTGGGCGGACCTGGCCAACGATTTCCCCAACCTGCGGGTCATGAATCGCGGTTTTGGGGGCTCCACCCTCAAGGACCTCATCACCCACTTCGAACGCACCATCCTGCAGTACCGTCCCCGGCAGGTGGTGATCTATTCGGGCACGAACGACATCAACAAAGGCACGCCGGTCGACGAGGTGTTTGCTGACTTGAAGACGGTGGTGGACCGTATCCACCGCGACCTGCCGGAGACACGGGTGCTCTTCATCTCGCTCGCGCTCAACCCGGCGCGTTGGGAAAAGCGTGGATTGATGATGGAGGCGAATCGCAAGATCAGCGCCTACCTCGCCAAAGACCCGCGCAACCAGTTCGTCGACGTGAACACCGTCATGCTCGGTGCCGACGGCATGCCGAAGCCGGAGATCTTCGTTGCGGACCGCCTGCACATGAACCGCAAGGGGTACGAACTCTGGGCCCCGGTCATCCGCCCGCTGCTCCTGCCCTGACCAGGGATCTCAGCCCACTTCCAGCAGCGAAAGACAATCGATCCTTTCGTAAACCACGGATTCACACGGATCAACACGGATACGATCGAGGGATTCACGAGTTGCTTTCACTCACCGGGTGAAAGGTTCCTCACACTCCGGATCCGTGTTTATCCGTGTCCATCCGTGGTTTCAACCGCTTGGGATCCGACTACGGGAGTCGCAGCCACGCGGCCACGGGTAGGTGGTCGCTGGGCTGTTCGACCTCGGTGGTCCAATTCAAGATCTCGATCCGATCGGTCTCGATGCCCGGGCGCGTCAGGATCCAGTCAATCCGTTCCGACCGCCGCGGATTCGGCTCGTAGCCCGTGAAGGTGTTGAGCGCGACGTCGCCGGTGCGGTGCCGGGCGGTCGCCCAGGTGTCACGCAGCGAGCCATCATAGGTCAGCATGGAGTAAACGGGATTGATTCCCGCCGCAGCGTTGAAGTCGCCCGTCACAATCACGGGTAACGCCGGGTCCATGGCGGCCACTCTGGTCCGGATCAACGCGGCGGACCGCTCGCGGGCGATCTGGATTTGGTGGTCGAAGTGCGTGTTGAGAACCACAAACACCTTGCCCGTGGCACGTTCGCGAAAACGTACCCACGTGACCATGCGCCGGTTGGTGTTTCCCCAGGTGGTGGACCCCATGACGTCCGGGGTGTCGCTGAGCCAGAAGTGATCGTATTCCAACGGTTCGAGGCGGGCGTGCCGGTAGAAAATGGCCATGAACTCGCCCCGGCTCCCGCCCTCACGGCCAAGGCCGATCCAATCAAACTCGGACAGATCGGTGGCCAGATCCTTGATCTGTCCGTAAACGCCTTCCTGGGTGCCGATGATGTCGGGCGCCACTTCGCGGAGGCGCTGCACCATGGAAGGACGACGGGCGGGCCAGGCGTGTGGGGGACGGTCGCTGGCGTAGCGGAGATTGTAGGTCATGACCACCAGCGTGCCGGGCGCCGCCGCCGGGACGGCCGGCTGACTGGCGTCCCGGGTGGCCGGGTCAGCAGCAGACAGGCGGAGCGAGACCAAAGCAAAGAGGGCGAACCGCAGGAAACCGGGGTTTTTCATGCCAGTGGCACTGTGCGCGACCGGCTGGCGGGTGGCGAACCCAAAGGGAACCGTGCTGGGGGGAGGCGGTCAGGTCGTCGCGGCCGGGCGGGCCTGCAGTGAGCCGAGGGCACGCCAGGTGACGGCGGACAGAACCAGGGCCCCACCCACCAAAGCGAGGGTGCTCGGTCGTTCACGATAGACGATAAGAACCCAGACCGGATTGAGCAGGGGCTCGATCACCGGCACCAGGACGGCCTCCAGGGCGGTCACGTGGCGGATGGCCCGCGCGTAGAGCCAGTAGGAGACACCCAGCTGAATGCAACCGAGGGCGGCGAGGGCCAGCCAGCCCACGGGGGGCAGGGCGGGGGCGTGCACGATTTCCGGCAGACCGACGAGGAACGCGAGCAGGTTGCCCAGGATGATTGATTCCACGGGAGATCCACCCTTTTGCTTGCGCAGGGCGAGGGTCATGATCGCGAACGCAACCCCGCTGGCGGCGCCGATCAGGTTGCCGGTCAGGCTGGTCAACTTCAATCCGTCCGCGACAAAGAGCCCCATGCCGCCGAGCACGACGACAATGGTGATCCAGTCGGCGCGCGTTGCCCGCTCACCGAGGAACCAGGCTCCGAGCAGGGCGATCCAGATGGGGGCGGTGTACTGGAGTAGGATGGCGTTGGCGGCGGTCGTCATCTTGGTCGCGATGACAAACGTCACCGTGCACGCGGCGTAGGCGACCGCCCCCAGGATCTGCATGCCGGAGAAGTGAAACCGCAGGGGGCGGTTGGTGGCGGCGAGAAAGACCGCCGCGATCAAACCGCGTCCGCCGGCCACCGCCAGCGGCGGCCAGTCGACCGATTTGATCAGCAGCCCGCCGGCGCTCCAGCAGAGCGCAGCCAGGATGAGCTGGCCAATGGCCCGGGTATGAAGGGGATCGCGCACGCGGAGGAGAAAGGCCGAAAGTCGACGATCCTGAAAGCGGAAACCGGTGCGGGATCGGGACGCGTGCCCGACCCGGCGGCTGGGCGCAGTCAGCCCTTCGATCGCTTGAGGGCCTTGGCGTACTTGCTGACGGCCTGCGGGGTGACGCCGAGCAGACGGGCGGCCTCGCTCTGGTTGTCGCCGGTTTTCTTCAGGGCGGAGCGCACGATTTCGTGTTTCACATTGCGCAGGTAGTCCTCCAGCGAGAAGCCCTGGCGTATTCGTGGAGCCGATGCGGCAAAGACATTGGCCAGGTTCACGCCGAGGTCGAGGTCGATGTCGGACGCCTGGATGGTGGGCTGTTCGGCGTTGAGCACGGCCTGGTCGATGACCCGCCGCAGTTCGCTCACGTTGCTCGGCCAGGTGTGACTGCCGAGTTTGGCCAGCGCGCCGGCGGAGAAGCGCCGCGGGCGCGGCAGCCGGCGGTTCAGGCGGTCCAGTTCGTCCTGGGCGAGCGGGGTGATGTCGGCCGCCCGCTCACGCAACGGAGGCACGCGGAGCAGGCTGGACTGCAGGCGCTGCCATACGTCCGCCGGGAACCGCGAATGGCGCACCTCCTCCTCAAGGTCGCGGTCGGTGGTGCCGATGAGCCGGACGTTGATCCGGCGCGGCACCCGGCTGCGTGAATCGTAGTGGTATCCATCGTCCAGTGCCTTGAGCAGACGCGTCAGCAGCTCGCCTGGCACCTGCTGCAGCTTGAGCAGGACGAGCGTGCCGCCCTCCGCCTGATCGAGCTTGCCGGAACCCTCGTCCCCGGGCTCGCCGAAGAGCACGGACTCAAACAAGGTGGACGGGAGCGTGGCGCAGTTAAAGATGATCAGCGGACCGGAGTTGCGGTTGCTCAGCCGGTGGACGAGCGCAGCGAGGTAGTGTTTCTGCGTCCCCGGTTCGCCGGTGATCAGCAGCGGCGCGGTGTGACGGCTCAGGCCCACCGCCTGTTCGAGGGTGCGGCGTGCAAAGGTGTGACGGGGCACCGTGATCGCTGGATCCTGCAGCTCGGAGTCGTCATTGCGCTCCCGCCGGCCCGCCAGCAGTCCGAGGGTTTCGGGCGTGATCGCCGCCAAGGGTTCGCTCCAGTCCAGTTCGCGCAGGGCGCGCGGGCCCGCGATCCCATTGTGCACGGTGCGCTGCACATTGAGCAGCCGGGCGGGAAACTCACCCGACACCGCGATCAGCACCCAGCAGGCGTGGATCTCCGGGGTGCCGGAAAGCAGGGAGATGGAAAAGTCGTCCTTGGGTGTGTCACGGAGAAGTTGCGACAGAACGCGGCGCAGTTCCGACAGGATCTCGGGATGATAGGTTGAATCGGACAAGAGCAGCGACCGGACCTCGACCGACAGCTTGGGATGAATGGACTTCAGGGCGACGCAGGTCCGGTCCAGCTGCTCCTGCCGGTGGGTCCGCCCGAGCAGCACCACCCGGTCGTAACGACGTTCATCCAGCACCGTCAGCACCGGGCCTTTCTGCCGCCCGTCATCGTGAGCGTCGTGGTAGTAGGGATCGCGCAGTCCGACAAAGGTGACAAGGGTTCGGCGGCTCATGCTTCCTGCCTAGGCACAATGTTTGTGGATGGAAACAACGTTTGTTGTAACCATTCCTTTTGCACTGTGGGCATGGCTGCGGCTCGGTTGTAAGCAGGAGGCCGCAGTGGCGGCCCCGGACTGACCACCCGACATCGTTGGAATGAACCTGCATGACTATGAAACCGACCTCACCTCGACCGGCGGCCCTTGTGGCAGCGCCGTTGTTCCTCCTGTCACTTGTGCCAGCCCCGTTCGTCCGAGCCCAGGCCACCCGACCCCCGGCGGTGACTCCGGCCGCGGTTGAGTCGGAAACACCGCTCAAGCTGGAGGCGTTCACCGTCACCGGCTCGAATATCCGCCGGTTGGATCAGGAGAAAGTGCTGCCCGTGACCGTGCTCGGACGGGAGGCGATGGAGGCGCGCGACGCCATGACGCCGGTGCAACTCCTGACCGCGTTGCCGCAGGTCGTGAGCGTGCCGATCAACGAGTCAAACGGCACCGGGGCGATCGCGCGGGGCGACGTCGCCTCGATCAGTCTGCGCGGTCTGAGTTCGGGAAACACCCTGGTGCTGCTGAATGGGCGCCGCCTGGCGAATCATCCCATCACCCAGAACGAAAGCGCCGTGCTCACCAGCTCGGTGAATGTCAACCAACTGCCGAATCGCGGTGTCAGCCGCGTCGAGTTCCTCCGCGATGGTGCCTCGGCGGTGTACGGCTCCGATGCGATCGCAGGCGTGGTCAACTACCTGATGGATTCCGAGTTTCGCGGGGTTGAACTCAGCGCCCAGGCCGGCCTGCCGGAGCAGGGTGGGGCGGAGTATGGGCGCTTCACCCTCACCTTGGGCACGGACTTCGCCGGCGGCCGCGGGCGTCTGCTCTCGGTCCTCGATGGCTATAGCCGCAAGGAGCTCTACCTCTCCGATCGGGAAGTATCCAGGGATGCGGACAAATCGGCCCGTGCGCCCGCGCCCTTCAATGTCACGACTTCGCCGTTCTTCGATCGGAACGCCTCGGGTCCCTATGCCAGCTTCCGGGTCGGCACCGCCACCACCACGCGTTACCTCGTGCCGACGGCGCCGGGTGTGGTGGGTTTTACCAACACCACCCCCGCCCGCACCGGTGTCACGGCCGACTACTATTACAATATCAACAGCGACCAGATGAACCTGCCCAAGACGGAGCGCGTCAATTGGTTCAACCGGCTGGAGTTTGACCTGACCGACCGGCTGACCGTCTTCGGCGAGTTCTCCTACTATGACTCCTTCACCGACTTTCGCCGTTCTCCGCTCCCCTACAGCAGCGGAGCCGATTTGCCGCTCATTCTCGGGCTGGACAGTCCCTACAACCCCTTCGGTTCGCGTTTTTATCACGCCACCGGCGCGCCCAACGCCGACGGCACGGCCCGCGTGACCGGTGCGCCGCAGACGACGCGGATCATGAGCGTCCGCGTGATGGACATGGGTCAGGAGCGAGTCGAGATCGACACCGATATTTTTCGCGTGTTGGGCGGACTGCGCGGTCGCCTGAGCGACACCTGGACCTGGGAGGCGGCCGCGTTTTACACGCGGGCCCGCACGGTGGACGAGGTCCAGAACGGCCTGCGCGAAAGTGTCATGCTGGCCTCCGCGCTCAAGTCTGACGCCAGCGCGTTCAATCCCTTCGGATACACGTTCAAGGTGGTGAATGGAGCGGTGGTGCCCGATCAGCCCTACAAGAATCCAGCCTCGGTCATGACGCCGATCTACGACAAGCTGCCCAACCTCGGTGAGAGTTCCATCACCAGTGTCGACCTGCGCACGTCGGGTGAAGTGATCAACCTGTGGAGCGGTCCGCTGTCCCTCGCGTTCGGCGCCGAATACCGCGAGGAGGAGTTGTCGCACACCCGTCCACCGTATGCCGGCCTGAATCCGGCGAGTTCCGGGCTCGATCCGACGAACAACGACTTTGTCCAGGCGTCGGCCACGGCGAACATCGTCGGAGGACGCACCGTCACGAGCGCCTATGCGGAGACCGTAATTCCCCTGATTGCGGACAAGAATGAAATCCCCCTCGCGCGCACGCTTGAGGCCACGGCCTCGGTGCGCTTTGAGAGTTACGACGATTTTGGCGAGACCACGAAACCAAAGTTCGGACTCAACTGGAAACCGGCGTCGTGGCTGATGGTGCGCGCCTCCTACAACGAAGGGTTCCGCGCTCCGAATCTGGCGGTGCTGAACCAGCGCGAACGCACCTTCGTCCAGGCCTACGCCGATACCTTCCGCGTGCCCATTACGGGACTGGCCTCGGACGGAACCGTCAACCGCACCTATACCACGGCCGGCAATTCGGCGCTGGAGCCTGAGTTCAGCAAGGGCAAGAGCGCCGGGGTCGTGGTGGATGTTCCCTGGGTCAAGGGCCTGTCGTTCACGGTCGATTTCTGGGAAATCGACCAGCGCAACATCATTGATGCCGACACCACCGCCCAGGTGATCTCCAATGACTACCAGCTGCTCCGGGCGTTTACCCAGAAACAGCTGTCCTCCGGTGTGGCCATTGGCGCGATCAACACCGGCAGCGGCACCGCCAGCTACGTTGGAGACCCGCGCATCACGCGTGCGGCGGTCCCGGCCGCCGATGTCGCTTTTTTCACCTCCTACAACGCGAGTCGTCCCACGGCGGATCAGATCGCCGCGTTCGGACCGCTGACGGCCCTGCGCACGGCGTTCAGCAACAGCTCCAAGGCCTTTGTCTCCGGCACGGACATCGCGATGAACTACCGATTGCCGGAACTGCCGGTCGGACGGATCAGCCTCGGGACCGAGTGGGCTTACCTGACCGAGTCCTATG
>JAEUGZ010000129.1 GCA_016794725.1 Opitutaceae bacterium
TGTGTTGGGGAACCAATGACAGTGCCAATGATGCGGCGCGCCGCACGGAGCCGCGCAAGGACTTTCAAGCGAACCTGGAGCGCTTCATCCGCGAGTGTCGCTCGAAGGGAGCGACCCCGATCATCGCGACTTCGGTGGCGCGTCGCATCTGGTCGGAGCAGGGGGAGTTTGTCGAACCACCTTCCGAATATGTCGTGGTTTCGCGCGAGGTTGCCGCGCGCGAAGGCGTTCCCCTGATGGAAATGCGAGGACGCACCGTGGAATTGGAACGCAGCCTCGGGATCGAGGGGTCGCGGGCCCTGCACCTTTACCTGGAGCCGGGCCAGTTTGACTCCTATCCCAACGGTTCAAAGGACGACACGCACTACAACCGTCACGGTGCGACCCGCGTCAGCGAGCTGGCGGTGCAGGAGCTGCGCCGCTTGAAGCTGCCTCTGGTGGACTGGCTCAAGGCGCCGTGAGGCGAGGGGCGCGTCAGGCGCCTTCGCCGTAGAGGTTGGCGAGACGGGCGGCGAGTTTCCGGCGGGCGACGGCGTACGAGAAGTGTTTAAGTCCCAGGTCGAAGTTGATGGCCGCCCACTCCTGCTGCTGGATCTTGTCGGCGAGCAGGGCCCGGGTCCGGGCGACGACGTCGTTGGTCACCATCTGACTCATACCGAGCGTTTTGAATCCGAGTGGGTTGATGTCGCGGGTGAAGACCGCGTAGGCGTTGACGAGGATCGGCTTCCGGAAGTAGATGGCTTCGAGGAAGGCGTTGCCGAATCCCTCGTAGTGGCTCGGGTAGGTCACGAGGTCGGCGTGCGGATAGACGTCGGCGAGGGTGTAGCACTTTTTTCCCTCGGCATTGACGCCCCGGTGTTCACCCACGCGGTCGGCGATGAAACGAACGTCGATCCGGGCCTCGGCGATTCGCTCCCGCAGCATTTGCACGTAGCCGTCGCCCTCGTCGCCGGCGGCGTGGGAGATGACCAGTTTGGCTCGCGGGGTGTCGAGTCGCCGGGTGAGGTCGATCGCGTGTTCGATCCCCTTGCGCATGACGACGCGGGTGGGTTGGAGAATCAGCAGATCGTCGTCCTGCAGGCCGATCTCGCGTCGGAAGTCGGCATTGTAGTCATCCACCCCAGGGGGAGGCGTTTCGAAGTCGAACACATTGGGGATGATCGACGACGGGAGGCTGCAGCGCCGGGCCAGTTCCTTCTGGGCCATCGAGTTGATGACCACGTGTTCCGTGCGCGGGAGGGAACCGGGGAACGCGGCGCGCAGGTAGTCGTTGACGGCGCTGACGACGAAACGTTCACGTTCCCAGGTGAAGTCGTGGTGGTGGGCGATGGTGGGCAGCCCGGTCTCGGCCATGACCTCGCTCATGGCCAGGCCGAGCGGGACGTGCATGGGGATCGCCTGGATGTTCTCGGGGATGAGGACGTCGAGGCGAAAACGCTCAATGAAGCGATAGAGCTCGTCCTTGAGTCGCTCCTTCAAGTCCTGGATGCGACGCGTGGTTTCGCGGCTGCGCACGGTGGTGCCGAAGAGGTGAGCCTGCACATCCTGCACCTCGGGATGGAGAAAGAAGGCGAGCGGGGCGACGTGGCTGCTTTCCGGCGGGGCATCGAGCAAGCCGGCCATCCAGAAACAGGAGTGTCCCATCTCGGAAAAAAGCTGCGCCCACTTTCGAGCCTCCAGGGTGACGCCATCCGTGCCGTGGAAACGGGTGGAGATGAATCCAATCCGGTGCGACGTGTTGGTGCTGGGGAAAGGGTGGGTCATGGGGCAAGCCAATCCATCACGCCGAGGGTGGCAACGCGTTCGGGCTGAAACCCAGCACTTCGGCCAGCTCTGCCCAGGAGCCGCTGTCGCGGCCGTTCCCGTTGCCCAGCCTCCAGGTCAGCCAGCCTTGGGCACGCGCGGGTTCAACATCATTGTCCAGGCGATCTCCGACCATCAAGATTTCGTGCGCCTGGATGCCGAGGAGGCGCAGCCGGGAGGTCAGGAGCCGGAACACGTAGGGACTGGGCTTGCTGAAGCCGTGGGCGAAGGACCAGAAGCAGAGGGCGGGGTCGAAGGGCAGGGCGGGAGTGCCGGATTGGGCCAGTGCCCGGTCGAGCTCGCGCAAGGTGTAGGGCTGGGCGTTGGAGGCGATGCCCAGGAGCAGCTGGCGCCGATTCATTTCCTCGAGGACGCGGACCGCGCCGGGCATGAGGGAGACGGTGTGGGTGAGCGCGGCGTGATCGACGAGGAAATCCGACAGGTCGGTGTCAGAGAGAGGGGTGGCCTCGGGCAGCACGGTTCGGACGATGTCCGGCCAGTAGACTTCCGGATAGTCGATGCCGGCCGAACGGGCGCGCGTGTGGTGTTCCGCGATGATCCGACGGGTCAGGGTCTCGAAGGCAGCGAGCGAGACCTCCGGGGCGTGCCCGAACTGCGCCGCGAACCGGTCGCGCCAGAGGTCCTCGCGCTGGGCCGGAGCGGGGCCGACCGCGAGGACCGTCTGATAGATATCACAGATCACGGCGCGAACGTTCATGGATCGAGTGACCAAAGCAGGGGATATTGGTTGTGACCGCCGAGACGGTCGCGGAAAAATGTTTCGCTGACTCGTCGCGCCGCAGATGCAGCCGCGGAGGCGGAAACCGCCGACTGGGATGACGGGCGCAGCAGACGCGCGAATCGGCGTGCGTAGGCGTCGGCGCTAAGAAAACGATCCGCCTGCTCGGGCCACGCGGAGACCGACCAGGCGGCGGCAGCGCCCAGGGCTGGCCAGTCCTGCAGGGACGGATTGAGCCGGGCGCAGGCGTTCCAGGTGTCGGCCGGAGGATGGCTCAGCACTTCGAGCTGGGCCTGCAGGGTCAGCCGGCTGAAGGCCCAGGCCCGGCCAGGCGACTCCAGCCAGGGGGGGCGGGTGGCGAAGACACGACAGGCTCTGGGCAACGCCCGCCGCCACGCCAGCCAGCGCACCTCCTGTCGATCCTGTTCCGCCCGCAGGTCAAACGCCTGGGGATCGATCCAGACCTCGTCGTAGGCCTGGGGAAAATGAAACCCGAAGGCTTTGAGATCGGG
Source organism: Opitutaceae bacterium (assembly GCA_016794725.1). GTDB lineage: Bacteria > Verrucomicrobiota > Verrucomicrobiia > Opitutales > Opitutaceae > UBA6669. The sequence goes on from JAEUGZ010000129.1 coordinate 3,055, forward strand.
TGCGACCAGCGGAAGACGCCGGGCCAGCAGCGGGCGTTGGGCGGCGGCAGCTTCGAGGTTGGGCAGACCAAATCCCTCCTGCACCGAGGTCAGCAGCAGCACCTCGCTGGCCGCCAGCAGCGCCGGGATCCGAGGCTTGTCGGACTCGCCGCCCGAAAGGATGCCCAGTCGCAGCTTCCAGCCGCGATGCTGGCCCGCCCGCCGGAGCGCCTCCGCGTAGGGTCGTTCGTCGGCCGAGCTGATTCCACCCGTCGTGAGCAACCAGGCGTCCGGGCGGAACCAGCGTGCCAGCAGCACCGCCTCAGCCACGTTTTTCCGTCGCAGCAGGCGGCAGGGCAGGAGCCAGAACGGAGCGCGCCCATCCATCTGGCCGTGGCACCATTGTCGAGCGTGCGCCACCTCGTCCCGTGAAGGAAGCGGCGGGCGCACCACCAGATTGGGAAGCCAGGTGCTGCGAAGGCCCGTGCTCCGGTTGCTTGCGCCCGAGAGCGCGTGCTGATCGGCGCGATTGATGACGGCGTGGCGCACGGTGGACGCCGTGGCGAATACGGTTTTGGCGATCGAGGCCAGCGTGTGGAAACCGGTGCGCTGGAACTCCGGCCACCGCTGCCAGCGGTTGTCGAACCACCAGTCGTGGTGGTGACTGACCAGGGGAATCCCCCGACGCTGGCACGCACGAATCAGGGCGTTTGCGAGCAGCAGATTGCGTCCCAGCCCCAGGTTGTGAGCCCAGACCACGGTGTCGCCGGCGGAACCTGCGCCGAGGGTGCGGTCCAGGACCCGTTTCAGTGCCCGCGTCACGCTGGCGGGGGCGGCCCGTGTTTCCGCGATGTATCCAAGCGCTCGTGTCGCGGCGAACCGAACCCGGATGCCCGGCAGTCGGGTCCGCACGACGTCATTCCATGGCTGGTCCGGTCGTTCGCCCCCCAGAAGAACGACCTCGGCGAGCTTGAGCGATGACAACGCGGCAAACGCCGGAAGTGCGAGCTCGATGACGCGCCGCACCCCGCCGGGACGAAAATGACTGTGTACCACCACAAGCCTCACCGGTGCAGACTTCGCCATTGGAGCGGTGACGCCGAGAACTTTTTTCGATTCGTGGAGAATACGGCTTGGCAACCCAAGTGGCAGTCCGTTGCCTCCAGCCAGGAATTCGGTGTTCGTGCACCGGATTCCGAGGGTCCGGCGTGGAGGACACGCTGGAGGCTACGCGGACGGTCGGGCCACCGTTCGCACTCACACCAACGCGCCGGACGTAGCGCAGCGAAACCATGTCGGATTTTTTTCAAACCGGAGCCGTCGCCACCCTGCATCGCCTGGGCCAGGTGGGCGTGGCCCGCCTCGAACGCGAACTGGCTGACTTCTCGAAGGAGACGCCGATTGCGCTGGTGCTTCCATGTCACATTCGTGAAGTCGGCACGAAGGCGTTGCGCGGGATCGCGCGCGAATTGAAGAACGTGTCCTACCTCAGCCAGATTGTGGTGGGGATTGACGGTGCCAACCTGCGGAGTTGGAAAAAGGCCCGGCGTTTTTTTGCGCAGCTGCCGCAAAAGCCAGTCCTGCTGTGGAATGACGGCCCCCGGATGCAGCAGCTGTTCCGGAAGCTCGAGGCGGCGGAGTTGGGACCGGGTTCGTCGGGCAAGGGCCGCAATGTGTGGGCCTGCTTTGGTTATGTGCTGGCGAGCGACCGCTCCCGGATGGTGGCGGTGCATGATTGCGACATCCTCACCTACAACCGTGAACTCCTCGCCCGGCTGTGCTACCCGG
>JAEUGZ010000153.1 GCA_016794725.1 Opitutaceae bacterium
CCCGGTTCGCAGAAACCCTGAGGGGCAGTGAACAACCAAGCGGTGACGTCGCCCCAAAGGTCGTCGGGCACCTGGGCGAGTAGGGGGGCGGCGGGCCACTGCCAAGCCGGAACCAACAGCATGGCGGCGAGCAGTCCCGAGCCTGCGGGGGCCGTGGAGGCGAGTTGGGTGGCGAGTGCGATGTCGTCAGGATGGGCGGCGGTGTCCTGGACCCCGGACTCGGTCACTTCGCGAATCAGGGCGCGCGCCGCGTCGCTAAGGTCACCCCGGGACCGCTTGCGGGGCAATTTGGCGATCTCATGGGCCGCCTCGCGCCGAATGATGCGAAATGCCTCGGCCGCCTCGGATTGGGCCGGTTCGGCCACCAGACGCTTGAGCGCGGAGCGCACGGCGTCGAAAATCGCTTGGGTCGCGGCGGAGGGAGTCAAAGGCGCCGGCGCAGCAGGGCGGGGCGACGAAGCAGGACGAACGTCTGTGGCGACAGAGGACATGGCATTGGACCAGCAATTCCCGCGCCGAGTGAATTGATGGAGTTGTTATAAACTGGACATCAATTGTTTGTGATTAAATCGTTGGCGGATTCCAGACAGCGAGCTGGGGTGTCAGCTCTAAGTAATGATCCCCGGCAAGATTTGCCGCGGGCGAGGACTACTGGGTTTGCGGGGCTCAAGCTCGAGTCAGGCGCCAGTCCGTGGGGAGCGCACGTTGCGGCTCGGTTGCGATGAACGATGAAAACGTTGCTTAAGTTGTTGTCCCAAAATCGCTCAACCCACCGAAACTTCTGCCGATCTGCCTTGGGGTGAGTTCGTCGCTCGCGAAACGTACCCTGGACCGCGCTCAGGCCGGACTGCAATCCGGCACCGGCGCCTCGCTGCCTGAACTGGTGCGTTTGATCCACACCCTTTCAAAAAATGCGCTAGAGGTGTCGGTCCCCGAATTGGTGGAGTCCATCGAGCGTGATTCATCGATTCTCGCCAAAGTCATCAGTCTCGCGAACAAGCTGGGCTACAATCCCACGGCCACCCCGATCGCCTCGCTCGATCAGGCCATTCACTTGATTGGATTCGATCGCGTGCGCACCTTGGCGATGTCGCTGCTCCTGCTCGAGCAGTCCCAACGTCAGCAGAGCAGCGAGGAGCAGCGTGAAGTGGCCGCCCGGGCCTTGTGTGCCGGGTTGGTGGCGCAGCAGGCCGCCCTTGAGATGGGCACGCTCGACGCCGATCAGGCCTTCGTTTGCGCTTCGCTCCGCAATTTTGGCACCATTGTCATGGCGATGATCATGGTCGAGGACTACCGCAAGGTCCTGCGCTTTGCGGTCGGTCGCACCGTGGCCGAGGCGGAACGCCACATCTTCGGGATGACTTCGCTCGAGCTGGCCCGCTCGTTGCTTAAAGGCACGAAAATGCCGGAGACGGTCATGGGTTGTCTGGTGCCCTTCGAACCGAACGGCTGTCCGCCGGGCCAGCACTCGCCCGCCGCCCGGATGCTGGGATTGACGGAATTTGCGCAGCGGTTCGCCGATCTCTCATTCGATGGCACGGTCAGCTCGGTTGAGTTCGAGGCGCGCTCGGTTCGTCTGGTGGAACAATTCAAGGCTTACGTTCCGGCTTCCGACACCCTGATCGAAGATGCGCTGTCGTTCGCAGACGAACGGTTGTCGCAGTTCATCCGGGGACTGCAGCGCGAAGGCGCGTCGACGGCTGTGGGCCAGCGCCTCCGTCAACGCATCGGCGGGATCGATCCGACGATGTCGGTCAATTCCCATGTGCGTCGTCCAGCGGAGCAACTTCCGCCTGCAGTCGACATCGGTGTATCCGCCGCGGACTCCGGATCGGCCGACGGGACAGTCGTGGATCCCACCGCAACCTGGACCGATGGCATCGAACGCCTCAGGGCCCACGCCACCGACCTCAAGCGGCCTTTGTCCGAAATTCTTGGCCTTGCACTCGACATCGTCACACAGGGCTTCGGGGCGCAGGCCAGCGCCTTGTTCTCCGCCGAGCTTCCGGGCGAGCCCTACCGCGTGACGGATCAGCGCGGGGACCTGCTCCGCGCCCTTCGACCGGGTGCGATCAAGGGGAGCGACCGGACTGTATTTGGCATCTGTCTGTCTCGGCGTGAAAACGTGCTGATCCACGATGCCAACGATGCCAAGATACGCCCCTACCTGCCTGACTGGCTCCAGGGTCGCGGCGCACCCCCGTCGTTTGTCCTTCTTCCGCTCTTCCATGAACGAGCGGTACAGGGACTGATCGTGTGCAGCTGGCGCGAGCGTCGCAAGATTATCATTACGCCCGAGCACGTCGCCCTGATTCGTACGCTGCTGGGTCTCGTTGCGCAGGCGTTTGATCAGAATCGCCAGGCGGCGGCGTGACGACAGCAGAACCGCGGTTCGCGCCGAGGGCCGCAGGGTCGATTCGGGACGTCAGGTCACCAGGGCAATCACCGCGTCGCCAAATCGGCGGGCTTGTCCGGCATGGTCCATGAGCGGGCTGGCCCGCAGCTGATCGCGAAGGGTTGAGGCGAGCGTTTGACGCTCTCCGGCCTGGTGGGCGAGCCCGACGGCTCGATCGATAAAGTCGTTGTCATCCGACGCAATCCATTCCGGATGCCCCACCGCCTGCAACAGCGAGACACCAACCCGGCTGGCGTGCCGATGGCCGGCCAGCGTGATCGTGGGTCGTCCCATCCACAGAGCTTCACACGTGGTGGTCGTGCCGTGGTAGGGAAATGTGTCGAGGGCAATGTCGACGCGATGATAGACCGAAAGGTGGGACTCGAGTCCGGAGATGCGACCGAGAAAGTCGATACGCCCCGGATCGATGCCGATACCCGCGCACGCGCCGCATACGTAGGCCTGGAATGCAGGGTCGGTCAGGCCGCTGCCCTTGAGTAGCAGACGCGATCCGGGCACGGCGGCGAGCACGCGAGCCCACAACACGAGCGTGTGCCTCGAGAGTTTGGCCGCGTTGTTGAAGGAAGCAAAGACCACCGTGTCGGGGCTTGTTCCCGGAGGAGCGACGGGCGCGGGCGCCGACTCCGCGGGCAGGTAGGTCCAGGCGGTGGGGGCGAAGCGGATCAGGCGCTCCGTGTGAAGCGTGTCGGCGTCACCGGGCGGATCGGCCCAGGCGTCCGTGAACCGCGCGTCCATCGTGGTCAGTCCCGTCGTAGTGGGATAAACTAGGTAACTGATTTGCAGCGGTGCGATCCGCCGCGCGAAGACCGGCAGCCGGTTGAAACCGGTGTGTCCGGCCAGATCGACCAACACATCGGGCGCGTCCTCCCGCAGGCGCGCCTCGACCGTGGCATTGGGAAGGGACGCGAAGTTTCGCCAAAGGGAGGCGTGGGATTTCAGGCGTTCGCTGGTGGAGTCGGTCACGACATGGTCGTGGTAGAGCACGACATCAAACTGCGATCGATCGAGGTGCCTCAGCAGGGGTTCGAGGAAGTAGGCGACTGAGTGGGCGCGCAGGTCGGGGGAGTGAAAGGCGAGCCGGAGCCGTTTTCCCTTGTCACGTGGGCGCCCGACCGAAGATGAGATCCGGGCGGAGGTGCTGGCGTTCCTTTCGGCGATGCGTCCAAAGTTGCGATGTTCCTCGGCCAGTGCTTCGGGAGTGATGGAATCCAGGTAGTTTAGGCAGAGCAGGCGTGCGCTGCGGGCCTCATGATTGTCTGGCTCGGCCTCCAGCACCTGGGCGTACGCGGCCACCGCGAGGGCAATGCGATTGGCCTTCTGATGGGCCAAGCCACAACCCAGTCGCGCCTTGTGCAGCTTTGGATCCAGGGCGAGGGCCCGTTCGAGCGCCGGAAGCGCTTCCTCCAGCAAATCAGTCTGGGCACAGGCGAGACCGAGGTTGCACCAGGCGGTGGCCAGGTTGGGATTGAGACGGACGGCGGTGCGAAAGTAGGGAAGGGCGGCGTCGAAGCCGCGGGTGTCGGCCACCAGCGCCCCGAGTCGGTCGTGAGCCTCGGCTGACTCCGGTTGAAGCTTCACCACTTCGGTCCAGGCTTCAAGTGCCTCAGGCAACCGCGCCTGGGCGCGCAAGGCGAGACCGAGGGCATGGAAGGCTTCGGCGGTGCGCTGCCGCGAGAGGGAGGTCTTCAAGGCCCGCTCGGCCTCGGCCGGGCGGCCGGCTCCCAGCAGGGCGAGGCCGAGACGCAGGGCGCAGGGTGCGGATTTGGGATCGAGTGCGAGGGCCTGCGCGAGGAGTCCGGCGGCTTCGGTGTGTTTCCCCTGTTGATACGCCACGGTGCCCGCCAGGTGCACGGCGTCGAAATGACGGGGGGCGGCCTTTCGGACCTGATCGTAGAGGGCGGCGGCGCGGTCGAGTCGGCCGGCGCGGTGGTGGGTGAGCGCCTCTTGCAGCGTGGCTTGGAGCTTGGCGGGAGTCATGCCGCCGCGGTCGCCGCGGTGGCGGCGGGTGCGGTCGGCGACTCTCGGAGAAGGCTCTCGCTCCAGCAAGCTCGAAGCGCGGCGCCGAACAGGGCCGCCTGACCGGCGTGGTCAAACAAGGCGCTGGACTGCAGGGTGGCGCGCAGGGTCCCCGCTTCCTCGGCGAGGCGGGTGCGATCACTCGCGAGTTCGCAGGCGATGCGAACGTAGTCGTCACCCGAGGCGGCCACCCAGTGGTCCTTGCCGACGGCGTGCAGCAACGAGGCGCCCACGCGGCTCGCGTGTCGATCACCGGCCAGACTGATCACCGGGCGCTGCATCCACAGCGCTTCGCACGTGGTGGTGGTGCCGTGGTAGGGAAATGTATCAAGGGCGATGTCCACTTCGCTGTAGAGTCGCAGGTGCGCCGCCGCGGTCGCGGCCGGAGGCAGCACTTCGATCCGCTTGGAATCCAGACCACAGCGGTTCAGCCGGGCGTGGAAGGCCAGGTCGGTGTGGGTGTAGCTCTTCAGCAGCAGACGCGAGTCCGGCACGGCCTGCAGGATGCGACCCCAGAGGGCGAGGGTGCGGTCCGAGACCTTGGCGAAGTTGTTGAAGGAACCAAACGTGATCGGACCGCCCTGGGTACAGCGCAAGGGCAGCGGATCAGGCGTGTCGGCCGGAGGCTGGTAAGTCCAAGCGGTGGGGGCGAAGCGCACGAGTCGCTCCGTGTGATAGGCATCGGACTCCCCGGGGGGATCGGCCACCACGTCGGTGAAGCGATAATCCATCGTCCGCAGGCCCGTGGTGTTTGGATACCCCAGGTAGGTGATCTGCACCGGCGCGAGGCGGCGGGCAAAGAGCGGCAGGCGTCCGAAACCGGTGTGTCCGGCGAGGTCAACCAACACATCGGGAGCGTCCGCGCGAAGGGCTGCCTCAACGGACTCCAGGGGCTGGCCAACCACGTTGCGCCAGAGGGAGGCCATGCCTTGCAGGCGCTGGCTGACTGCGTCGACCATGTAGTGGTCGTGGTAAAGGACGATTTCGAATTGGGTACGATCGAGGTGACGCAGCAACGGTTCCAGGAAGCAGGCAACCGCGTGAGAACGCAGATCCGGGGAGAAGAAGGCCACGCGCAGTTTCCGGTCGGCCCGCGAAACGGGCTTGGATGCTGCAAACTGGCGCCCGCGAACTGCCGCCGGCATCGCTTCCACCAACTCTCCGTAGTGGGCGTGCTCGGCGAAAAGGGTTTCGCGGGGAAGCGCGTCGCGGTAGTTGAGTGCGAGCAGCCGGGAGCCGCGGGCTTCGTGGTGATCCGGGTGACGCGAAAGCTGATCCTCGTAGCCGGCGATGGCTTCGTCAATCCGATGCAATTGCTGGAGTGCCTGAGCGCGGCCGTAGCGGGCACGCGAGTGCGAGGCATCCGCCGCGAGCGCGTGTTCGTGGCAGGCGAGGGCGGCGGCCCCCCGTCCTAGCAGCGCGTTGGTTACGCCGAGGTTGTACCAGCCTTGTGCGTACCGGGGCTGCAGTTCGATGGCGCGTCGGTGGGCCGCGAGGGCGTCCTCCACCTTTCCGGCCGACTTCAACACCATGCCGAGATTGTCCCAGGCTTCATGGTAGGTGGGGAGCCGGGCCAACAGTTTTCGCAGGTGCGCCTCGGCAGGCTCGGTCTGACCGAGGGCGAGGTAGGCCAAGGCCAGCCGCATTTCACAGACGGTGGCTTTGGGGTCGATGCGAAGCGCCTGATGGAGCAGTTTGACCGCCTCGGCGGGTTGTCCGAGTTGCAGGGCGACCGTGCCGCCCAGATGGGCGGCGTCGAAGTGGCGCGGGTCGATGCGTCGGAGTTGCGCGTAGGCCTCGCCCGCTTCGGCGAGACGGCCGGCGCGGTGGTGCGTAACGGCGAGTTGGAGGAGCCGTTGGTTCTTTTCAGAGGACATGAGGGATCGGGAGCGCTTTCGCCATCCATCGGCATGGTGCGTCGGGACTTGAGTGACATTTCCCCAAGCCGGGGGCGAAAAACCCCTAAACTTCACCCATCCCCCGCCGATTGCTCAACCAGAAGCCCAACGACCTACTTTGTCCGCTCAAGCGTCATCTGAAACATGCCTACCGTGCTCGCGCAGCCTCCCATGACCCCTCCGTCGACGCAGCCCTACAGCGATTCCGAGATCATGAAGCGGGTCGACGCTTGTCCGAAGCTGGCTTCGCTTCAGAGCATCAATCGCGCGCTCGCCGGGCTGGTCAATTCCGAGCAGAGTTTCAACTCTCAGATCGCTGAGATCATCCGCCGTGATCCCTCGTTGACGGCCCGCCTTTTGCGCATGGTGAACAGCGTCTACTTTGGTTTGACCGCCAAAGTGAACAACATTGAGGAAGCCGTGTTCTACCTTGGACTCCGGCAAATCCGTGAGCTCTCGATGGCGACGCCAGTGATTGAGGAGATGGAGAAGATCTCCCGGTCCGGGCATCACTATCCCTGGCGCGACCTCTGGAAGCACTCGATCGGATCCGCCATCATGACGCGGGAGATCCTTGCCACCACGACGCTACTGATCGACGACGACACGGACTACATCATTGGCTTGCTGCACAATGTGGGAAAGGTGGTCATGGCCACGGCGTTCCCGGACGAGTTTGTCAAAATCGTCGAAGGCACCTATCCCTCGCCCCAGGACGTCTGCCATGCGGAACGCGCCCTGATCGGTTGGGACCATGCCCGCATTGGAGGCTACTACCTGCAGCGTCACCAACTTTCGGCCGAGATCACCGATGCCGTGCTCTATCACAACTCTCCCGAATCGGCTCCGGACCACGGCTTCTATGCCGCGGCGGTTCAGGTTGCCGATCAACTGGTCCGGTATGCCGGCATTCCGGGCGGTTTCGAAAAGGTCGAACCCATCGCGGACGACGCCTGGCTGAAGCTGGCGGGTTGGAACATCCTTTACGGTGAAGGCGAAAAAGAAACGCGCATCGCCCGCGCCGCCCTTTCCAACAGCGTACAGCGCCTGCCCACGGTCTTGAACGGCTTGATTTGACGTTCAGCCTGGCGTGCGCCCGGTCGTGATGCGAACGCTCCAAACTTCCGTATCCGAAACCTCGATTGCCTCCTCCGGTTCCGCGTTGGTGGTGCTCGATTCGCGGCGTCGTGTCCGCCGGGTGAGTTCAGGCGCGGCCGCCCTGCTCGAGTGCGGGGTCGAGGAACTGCTGGGAAAGGATTGGAACGAATGCGCCCAGGTGGCGGGGCTGGACGCCCACCTTCAGGAGGAAGTGCTGCAGGGACGTCACCCGCGTGACACGCTTTATCTGATCACGATCAAGAACGTGACGCCGGCGCCGGATTTGCTGTCCGACAGCCGCTGGGTGGAGCCGTGGCAGCACAGTGTGGAGCTCGCCTTGGTCCGTGGCACCAACGGCCGGGTGCGCGCGGTGAACCAGGCGTTTGCCCGCAAGTTTGGCGTTCCCGCCCGCAACTGGCCCGGGCAGGATCCGGCCGCGCTGATTCACTCGGATGACCAGCGGGAGTGGCGGCATGCCGTCGCCCGGCTTTCCCATGCTCCGTATCGGGTCGCCCATGAGAACCGCTGGCTGACCGCCCAAGGCTGGCGCTGGCTGGCCTGGGAAGAGAACGCGTTGCGGGACGACGAAGGACAACTGATCGGTTTCCGCGCGATCGGCCGCGATGTGACAAAACGGCGGCTGGCCGAGGAGCACTACCACAAGCTCGCCAACGCCGTGGAGCAGTCGCCGCTGGCGGTGGTCATTGCGATGCCGGATGGTCGCGTGCAGTATGTAAATCCGCGCTTCACCCAGGTGACCGGCTATACTCTGGAGGAGATATTCGAGAAGGAAGTCCCGGTGCTGCGTTCGGGCTTTACGAGCGATGCGGACTACGACCGTTTCTTTGAAACGGTGAGGGAGGGTCGAGACTGGCGAGGCGAGCTTTGCACCCCCTGCAAGAACAACCGGCAGGTTTGGGAGTTCGTCCAGGTTTCGCCGATCCGCAACCACGCCGACGAGATCACCCATCTCCTTTGTCTCCGCGAGGACATTACCGAGCGCAAGAAGCTCGAGGAGCAGCTCCGCCAGGCCCAGAAAATGGAGAGCATTGGAACGCTGGCGGGTGGGATTGCGCATGACTTCAACAACATGCTCGCGATCATCAGTGGGTTCACTGAGATCGCGATGGCGAGGACCAAGGAGGGCGACGACCAGCTGAGATTCCTCAAGGAGATCCACAACGCATCGCAGCGCGCCGTGGGACTGGTGCGGCAGATCCTTACCTTCAGCCGCAAGGCCGAGGTCAGTTACCGCCCCGTTGCGATCAACCGGTTGATCAGGGACCTGGGCAATCTGTTCTCGGAAACCTTCCCGCGGACCATCGGTTTCGAATACAATCTCGAAGAGGGGCTGCCCATGCTGGCAGCGGACCAGAACCAGCTCCAGCAGGTCATCATGAACCTCTGCGTCAATGCGCGCGATGCCATGGCGGATGGGGGCAAGATCACCTTGGAAACTGCCCGGGTCCGGGGTCGCAGTCTGGCGCGGTTGAATGCCGACGTGAAGCTCGACTACGTCTCCATTCGGATCAGTGACACCGGCTGCGGCATCCCAGAGTCGGTGCGCGCACGGATTTTTGAACCCTTTTTTACGACCAAGCAGGACTCGGGTGGCACGGGGCTGGGCTTGGCCGTGGTGTACGGCGTGGTCTCCAACCACCGCGGCTTCATCGAGGTGGAAAGCACTCCGGGGCTGGGCAGCTCCTTCATCGTGCATCTGCCCATCGAGACGGCAGATCCCCTCGCTCTGATCGATGAAGGGGGCGCGGCCACGGAAATTCCGGTCGGCACGGAAAGCGTGTTGGTGATCGAGGACGAAAGCAGCTTGCGCACCCTGCTGCGCGTTGTGTTGGAGATGCGGGGATACCGGGTGCGAACCGTGGCCGACGGCGGCGAGGCGCTTGAGTTGCTCCTGGGCGACCCGGGTAAGATCGACGCCGTATTGCTGGATCTCAATCTCCCGAAAATCTCGGGCGTGGAGGTTTACACCACCATTCGAAGGATCTGTCCGGATGCACGGGTTTTGATTCTCAGCGGCAATATCTCGCCAGAAGTGCGGGCAACCCTGGAAGCTCAAGGCCAGCGCCTCTTTGTTGCCAAGCCTTATCGTTTGCACGAACTTGGACGTCAGTTGCGTCGGGCCTTGGACGAACCGAAGGCCCCCAAGCCTTCCAAACCGGGAGCTTGATTGTGTCCCCACGCGCGCGAACCCTCGGGCGCAACGACGCGACGCCGGCCTGTTTGGTTTCCGTATGGACAATCACTTAATTCCCTACGCAGTGCGTCGATGTAGCCGTCGTGATCCTATCCGCTGATCGTACGCATCCCACACCGAGCGGGGCAATTGTGCGCCGAACCGAGCGGAGCCTTATGTTTTCCATAGACCAGGAGGGTGGTGCGTGAAAGCACTGGAACGTCTCCGCGATTCACTCGCGGCTGATACATCGTTGTCACCGGCGGGTGAGATTGTCTCACCGACCGGAGAAGTCCTCACGGACGAACAGATCCTCGCCCCGGTGCATCGTCGCGGTGACCAGTGGATGCGGGTGTTTCTTTTCCTGCACCTCGTGTTGGCGGCCATGCTCGCGCCGGTCCATGACAGTTGGAAGTCGACCCTGATTGTCGCTCCGCTCGCGTTTCTGCTGTATTGGATCACCGCGCTTCGCGCGCCCGGCACGTTCATTACGCGCGCCTGCGCCGGCATTGCGCTCCAGCTGTTTGTCGGGCTTCACATTTTCCAACTCGGCGGCATGGCCGAGATGCATTTCCTGTTTTTCACCAGCGTGACCATGATGGTGGTCTACGCGGACTGGCGTTGTCTCTGGCCAACCGCGGCCTTCATCGCCGTGCAGCACACCACGTTTGTCATTCTGCACAATCGGGGGATTTCACTCTCCTTCTTCGAGCAGCCCCAAGTGGGCGCCGGCAAGCTGGTCGCACACTTCCTGATCATGACCGCCCAGGTGGGCACGGTCGGATTCTGGTCCTGGCTGATCCGCCGTCACATCGTATCCGAACGCCGCAACCGGCAGCGGCTGGTGGAGCAGCAGACGGAACTCACCGAGCAGCTCGCCCG
>JAEUGZ010000208.1 GCA_016794725.1 Opitutaceae bacterium
GATCCTAAATTCGCCGATGCCAAGGCAAGGCTGCTCCGGCTGCTCCCCCGCGTGGATGCCCCCGAAATCGAACGAGCCGGTACACGCGATGGCTCGGAACTGGATGAAGCCGCGTACGAGATAATCACTCCCGGGTCCAAACCAAGGCCGTAGCGCGCAATCCCGCGTACCGCTTCATCCTAAAGTCCACACGTGATGTCGCGAAAACGAACGCAAGGATCTCGGAGAAGCGCACCTGAAGATTTCCCTCTGTGTTCTCTGTGCTCTCTGTGGCTAAACTGCCGAATTTCAGCTCATTCGCCTGCGCGTCCGGTTCGCGAACTTGCCCGTCATCGAGCCCCCTCCCGAATGCCTAGGCCTACCCGTTTTTCTCTCCTCCCCTGCGCCTTTCCAGGTGTCGGGGCCCCTCACCCTTTCCGGAAGACCAGGGGAAAGACAACCACCACCATCGCAGCCCAGCCGGCGTAGACGGGCAGGTAGTCGGTCTGCCACTTCTCCAGGCGCGCAAACGGGCCGCGGCCGGTCAGGAAACGCAGGTACAGCACGGTCGACCACGCCAGGTTGACCAGAAGGATGAGATTTTCCCCGAGCGCCGCCACCCGGTTGGGGGTAAAGCCGAATTCACCGATGCGCGCACCGATGCACCACAGGGCGACGACGTCCGCGATCAGCGCGCTGATCAGGAGCGCCACCTGCATGCCATCGAATACCCCGGGAGGTGCCGAGGAGTCGCGGGCCGAGACGGAATAGAGCAGCAAGCCGAGCACAACCACCAGGAGCAGGTCGAAGCCGATCAAGAGGTCGCGGTCGATGGTGACAGCCCGCCCGGACCAGAGCAGCGTTCCGAGGAACGCCAGCAGCATAAGAGCAAAGAGCGGGGTGAACAGGCGGGTCAGCACCGGGGCCATGTTCTCGATCACGCTCTGCTTGGCTTCCACCAGCCACGACGCGATCACGACCGCCCCGACCGCGCCGCAGGGGAGGAGCCACGACTGGAAAAAGTGCTCCACCTTGATCCCAATGGACTGGAAGGTGAGCGCCATGAAGGCGGTGAGCACCCCGCCCCCGAGGGCAATGAGCACGTAGTAGATGAAGAGCTCCCCCGTGAAGCGGATGAAGTCCATGCGTCCGCTCACCTCGCTCCATCGTCCCCCGGCATAGGCGATGCCCACCGCGAGCCATAACGCAATCGGCAGGTGCAGCGCCTGGAGCGGATCCGGGTTCTTGCCGGTGGGCGCAAACGGGGCGACATTGGCCAGTACCGCCGCTACGACAAACGCCAGGCCCAGCCAGCGGACCGTGGAGGGCGCGAGACGCCGCTTCCAGGCAAAGTAGCCCGCCAGAAAAGGAAGGACGAAGAGGCTGAGATTCCGAACGTAAAAGGCGGGATGAGCATCGATCGGGAATCCCAGAAATGCCGGCACCTTGATCGCCACCGCCGCAGCCACGGCCACCCCGACCGCCACCAGCGCCTGGGTGTCGATCCAGGGACCGGCCCCGCCCGTCTCGGACGGCGCCGTGACAAGTTGTTTCCACAGCCGGTCGGAATGCTCGCGCGCAAACTCACGGGAAAGAGAATCCATACTCCCCATACGCTTGACCGCCACGAGGAAGGCCTCGTCGCTTGACAAGCCTCCGGCAACAAGACCGGCCACCTGTTCGCGGAGGTGATCCTCCAACTCCGCCACATCGACCGCGTGGATCGCCTGGCGGCGTCGAATGAAGGCCCGCCACTGCGCAATCTGATCTTCCAGCGCCGCATCACGATTGAGTTCAGACATAGGTGTAAATTCAGGTTCCCGCCGTACGCAGCGGGGAAGCCGCCGGAGATGGAGAGAGGGTGAGTCGAAGCTCCGACCAGATGCCCCGCAGCGTCGCATCCACGACCTTCCACTGTCTGCTCTCCTCGGCGAGTTGGGCGCGTCCCTGGGACGTGAGGTGGTAGTACTTTCGCCGACGACCGCTCTCCGCGACTTCCCAACGCGCCTCGACGTGACCGAGCCGCTCAAGGCGGTGGAGCACCGGATAGAGCATCCCATCGGTCCATTCCATGCGACCCCCGGACACTTCGCGCACCCGGGTCAGGATGGCGTATCCATAGCTGTCGCCCTCTGCCAGGATCGCGAGCACGATCGGCGTCGAGGAAGCCGCGATCAAGTCCTTGCCGATTTCCATGATGGGAGGAGTGCGGAGGCCCGCCTGATAACCGCTTTGCGATACATGGCTCCCTTATGCATAGCAGCTCTATGTATGTCAAGCATCCGGTGTGGCCCCGATTCCTAAACCGACGCGAACGCGTACCTGCCCCACCCTCGCCCTGAGGCAGCGGGGAGCCGGCAACGAAACCTTGGCGTGCACTCGGCAGAACGAAGCCGTTCCGGATCTGAGCCAACACCGCGACCCGCGCCGGCCGACCGGACCTCCCATGCCCCGTGTCTGGCCCGCCCAAGCGCAGGCTTGGCAACATAGGGCAATTGCCCAACTTTCGCGAAAAGTCATGTTTCCCTGCACGTTCGTTTCCCTGTGTCGATTCCTCGTGCTGCTGTGCTTCGGCGCATTCCACGTCACCGCGAGGGCCGCGTCACCGGCGCACCTGAGTGAATTTCCGGCAGCGGACCGCGTGCTCACGGAAATCAAAGGCACCGGTCCCCGTGACACCCAGGCGCGGCAGGTGGGTGCGTTGCGACAGTTGTGGCACCTCGTGGCCAGCCTTGCGGTGGGCCGAAGTGAAACGGCAGATGAAACCCGCCTTCGGCAGACCTACAACCTAGCGATGGGAGCGATCGACCGGCCCATGATGGCCTCGTTCGATCCGAAGGACACCGCACGCCTCGGAGCCCAGTCGCCACGGGCGCGCTGGGTAGCCTTGTGCTCGCTGTATGAACACGACACCGATCTCCGGGAGGAACTCCTGACGAAATTCTTCAGCCCCGGCTTTCGCACTCGCTTTGGGCGCGCTATCACCGAGGGTCACCGGGTTCAGAAACACTCCGCGGCCGAACTCGCACAGAACGACCCCAACGCCGCTCCCCAGTGGCTGGTCGATGTCGCGTGGTACAAGGGACCTGCCTATCTCCTGGCGCTGGTCACCGTCGTCACCGGACTGGCCTGGCTGCGCGGCGTCGCGGGCGAGCTGCGGCGATTCGGCCTCGACCCCTCCGATCCGCACCGACTGTGCGCCGGCCGGCGGCGCTACGTCCTGACGCCGGTCACCGGCATCGTGGTGGGCAGCAGGAAGGGATTCATCGGGCACACCGAAACGAAAAAGTACATCGATCCCACCGCCTTGGTTCCCACTCCCCAGACCCGGTCCATTGTCACGGGACTCTACCATCACTTCAAGGTCGCCCGTCCCGACGGCACCGCCACGATCGTCGCCCTGAAGCACCACCGGGCCAAGATCGCGCAGGGACAACGCGCCTCGTCGGTGGAGATTCGCCGCGAAAAGAAGAGCCACGGCGACCACCTCTTCTTCGTCAATCACGACCAAGGCGTGCGTTCCTCCGGCCCCCTGCGTTCACTCTTCCGGCCGCGTTACGGTTTGATCGTGAGCTCCCTGCTCCTGCTGACCCTGGTGGCGCTGTACGGGAAGGCGGTCCACGACTATCCGGTCAATCGCGCCAACTTTCCCACTTGGTTCGACTTCACCGGATCGGTCGCCCAGCGCTCCCCGGACCTCATTGCAGGTTGGATACTGGACCTTCCGTTCCAACTCCTCGGCGGCCTGGCCGCCACGGTGCTGGCCTGGCAACTGCTGGGCGCGTTCCGGGCCGCCTGGTTCGTCCGGCGGGGCGCCGACCCGTTGGTCGACCGACTGGACGCCGAAGCCAGGGCCCAGACGCAGGCCGGCTTCGACCTCGCCACCGCGGTGAGGGCCCACGGGACCGAGCCGGTATGACCCGACAATGGCAAGTCCGACCGGGTCTGCGTCGCACCGGGACCTCTGCCGAACGAGAGAAGAAGGGCGCATGCCAGTTCTGGAGGGCGACGCTCCGGAGGCGCCAAGCACACGGTTTCGCTTCATCGAAAACGAGACTTACCGTCGGTTCTGTTCGGTGCACGCCCCCGCGGCGGCGACGGAGCAACGCCCTGAATTCGAGCACGGAATCACCGACCATCGGGATTCATTCTGGACGCTGGGTCTAGAATCCGAGGGTACTTCGGACACACTCGCGACTCAGTCGAAAGCTCTCGCGTAAGGGACGCGTGGTGACAAAGCCTCGTTCATGCGCCAGTTCGATGATGGCGTGTCCCTCGAAGCCGATCTCCCGAAGAACCCTTCCGATCGCGGCAAAGTCAGTGTCACCCTCGCCCAACGCCTCCGACCAGCGTCCGTCCTTGGTCTGATCGCGGAGATGGAGGAACACCACGCGCGCCCCATGCTCCCGCAGGAACGCGACCGGGTCGATGCCTGCGCGCACCAACCAGTTGAGGTCGGGTCCCAGTCTGGCGTCGGGGAGTCGCTCGAGCGTGCCGCGCAGATCATGCTGCCGGTACTCCACCTCGTAGGTATGATTGTGCAGGTTGGGAACAATCTGGTGCCGCGAGCAGAGGACGAATATTTTCCGCAAGAGCTCCGCTTGGGCGTCGAGCTGATCGGGGGTCTTCCGGTCCTTGACGCCCCCTCGCAGAGGACCCACCGAAAGTCCAAGCGTGCGGCCTCCGAGCCGGGCCAAACGCTCCACCACCAGACCGGCCGAATCGAGGATGGCCCCGTGCTGAACGCGATCCCACATGGGACCATTGAAGGAGGAACCGATCACGGGCAGACGATGGCGCTGCGCCAGCTCGCCAATCTGATCCACGGCCGTGTCGGGACGCAGCACCGCCTGCATCAATTCGATGCCATCGAGGCCCGCCGCACTCAGGTCTGCAAAAATCTGGGGCAGGAGCGGAGTGAAGTCATAGCGCGGCAAGGGCGCGGCATAGACCCATGGATGGCCGCCCACCCTCAC
>JAEUGZ010000311.1 GCA_016794725.1 Opitutaceae bacterium
AGCCCGATCAGTGGCTTGACGTACGGGTGACCTACCTGCCGGGTGTAACTGGCAACGTCGTGGCATCCTGGGGACGCGAGGGTGCGTTGTTCTTCTCCGGCAATACCGGCCTTCCGGCCGACCCGACTCCCGAAACCAACGTGCCGATGGGACTGCGTGAGGTGGTACAGGTGGTGGGAGGCGATCAGCACGCTCTCGCGTTGCGCAGAGACGGCTCGGTGGTCGCCTGGGGCGACAACGTCAATGGACAGTCGGCGGTGCCCGCCGGTTTGCCCTTGGTCGCGTCGATCGCGGCGGGGGGGGACGTCAGTGGCGTGGTGGCGCGTGACGGGTCGATCCGGCTCTGGGGTGTGTCGAGCGTGTCCCTGAATACGCCGCCTCAGGGACTCGGCGCGGTCCGCCAGCTGGCGATTGGACGCAATCACGTGCTGGCCCTGCAGACCGATGGACGCGTCATCGCATGGGGCAGCAATAGCCTTGGGCAAACCACGATTCCGGAGGGTTTGGATTCGGTGGTGGCGGTTGCTGCCGGGACTGAATTCAGCCTCGCGCTCAAATCGGATGGAAGCGTGGTGGCGTGGGGATATTCCCTGGTGCGAAACCTCCCGGCTGGACTCGCCGACGTCGTTGCGATCGCCGCCGCGGGTGTGCTCAACGGGGGACAATTTGCCGTGGCTCTGAAGCGCGATGGCACGGTGGTGGCCTGGGGCGTCAACAACACCGGACAGACAGCGGTGCCGGCGGGATTGAGCCGTGTCGTGGGCATTGCTGCCGGGGCGTTTCATGCCTTGGCAGTCACCGAGGAAGGCCGGGTGGTGGCGTGGGGTCAGACGACCGCGGGGCGCACTGCGATTCCTCCGGCCCTGCCCTACTGCACGGCAGTGGCGGCGAGCGCGAGTTCCAGTTTCGCCCTGCTGGGATCCCCCGTCACGCTTCTCCGCGGTCCGCAGTCCCATTCCATTGCCGAGGGGGGGAGCGTCACCTTGTCCGCTCAGGCCCAGGGTTCTGGATCCTTGTCGTATCAGTGGCGGCGTGACGGCGTTCCCATTGCCGGGGCAACCACTTCGAGCCTGACTCTGACGAACCTGACGCCAGGAGTCGCGGGTGACTATGACGTTCGGATCACGGACCCGCGGGCGGCCTACACGCTGACAAGTTCCCCGGCCACCGTCGCGGTCGCAACCACCACCAATCCGGGCCGGCTGATCAACCTCTCCCTGCTCGCGAACCTGGCGTCACCTGGCGATTCCTTCACGCTGGGTACCGTGATGGGTGGGGCGGGCACCGGCGGCACCAAGCCGCTGCTGGTCCGGGCCGTGGGGCCGTCGCTTGCATCGTTCGGGGTCGGCGATCCGTTGGGCGACCCGGTGATGGAACTGTTCGCTGATTCGACGCGCATCAATGCGAATGACAACTGGGGAGGAACCGACGCGTTGTCCTCCGTGTTTGCGGCCGTCGGAGCTTTTCCCCTGGTTTCGGCCGGATCGCGGGATTCGGCCCTCTATGAACCGACACTGCTGACAGGGGGAAAGTCGGTGCGCGTGTCCGGGGCGGGAGGAACCACGGGAAGCGTGCTGGCGGAGCTGTATGATGCCACCCCCGGCGGAACCTACACCGCGAGCACCCCTCGGCTCATTAATGTTTCGGTGCTGAAGGACGTCGGTTCCGGGTTCACCGTGGGATTTGTGGTGGGCGGCGCGACTTCCCGGTCGGTATTGATTCGCGCCGTGGGTCCAGGGCTGGCCGGGGTGGGAGTGCCGGCGGGGTATCTGCTCAACCCCAAACTCGAGTTCTTTGCCGGCTCGACGGCCTCGGGTGAAAACGATGATTGGGGCAATGACTCGGCTCTCTCTTCTGCGGCAGCGCGGGTCGGTGCATTTGCCCTGCCCGTCTCGTCGAAGGATGCGTGTCTACTCGCGACCGTTCCTCCCGGAAGCTACTCCGTGCAGGTCCGGTCGGCCGACACCACCCGCGGACTCGTGCTGGTGGAGGTCTATGAGGTGCCTTGAACCTGTCCCGTCCGTCCCGAGCCGAAGCGACTACGAGGCGGGTTTGACTTCTTCCAACCACCAGCCGTCGGGCTTTCGCACCAGCATTCCCGTAACGGCCTGGTCCTTCTTCGCGGTTTTGAGCGTCGCTTCGTCGACTTTGAGCAACATGGTCATGGCGTGCATGACACCGGGAATCGCCTCGTGTTTGACCAGCAGTGCGCCGCGGTCGGCGCGGATGTCGACAATCACACCCTTGAGCGGGTGTCGGGCCGGGGCCGCGGGAGCCGCTCCAGGCGAGCCAGCTGCCGGAGATTGAGCTGAGGATGGCGCGGCCGCCTGGGCAGTCGATGTGGCCAGCGGAGTGTAGACGAATGGAACGAGCGCAAGCAGGGAGCAGGTCGTGTTCATGAAGGAAAGAGGGGGTGTTTGGTTTTGGAGGGTCGGCGGTTCAGCGAAGCCGGGCGATCAGTTCGTCGGGTGACCATTGCGAGCCATCGATGCGATGGATGATCCGGCCGTCGCGATCGATCAGAAGGGTGGCAAGGGTGTGTTTGAATATGTTCTCATCGGGTTCCGCGAGGACGCTGAATTGGAGGAGCAGATCGCGGATGGCGGATTCGGGACCGGTGAGAAAGGAGAAATTGGATGAGTCGATTCCCCGTGTCGTGGCGTAGGCCTTCAGGACCGGCGGAGTGTCGTTCACCGGGTCGAGCGTGATGGAAACGAGTTCAACGTCCTTGATTCCCTGTTCGCGCACCAGCCTTTGCAGCGTCGCCATTTTGGCGGTGGCCGCCGGGCACATGGTGGCGACCGGACACCGGGTGAAGATGAAGTTGAGCACCACCCGCCGTCCGCGGAATTTCTCGAATGAGACAAGATTGCCGTCCTGGTTGTAGAGTGTGAAGCGCGGGGCGTCCTCGCCCACTTCGCGGTGGACGGATTTTCCGCGGATGAGGGTTTCCTGGCGCAGCTCGGCGGCGGCCGCGGCGGCGATGCGGTCCTTTTCGGAAT
This sequence comes from Opitutaceae bacterium, assembly GCA_016794725.1. Classification (GTDB taxonomy): domain Bacteria; phylum Verrucomicrobiota; class Verrucomicrobiia; order Opitutales; family Opitutaceae; genus UBA6669. The sequence goes on from JAEUGZ010000311.1 coordinate 3,003, forward strand.
CGAGGATTCGGATACGTTCGAGCAGAAAGGTGCCGGGCTCGGGCTGCGTCATGCGGGCGGAGATGCGCTGGCCCTCCTTGAAGACCGAGAAGTCGGCGCTGCCGATGGTGAACTCCATGGTCATCGCCGGCATGTAATTCGGTATCTCCTCGTGATGCACCAGCAGGGTGCGGTTGGCGGGGGTCAGGCCGACGATCTCACCCTTGATGTCAAAGGCCGCCTTGGCCGGATCGATGGCGGCCGCCTCGGACTTGGCGGGCGATGAGGGCTTGCAGGCGGACAGCACCAGCAGGACCGGGAGCAGCAACCAACCGATGCGAGGTGAAGGAAAGGGAGTCATGGTAGGGAGGCGAAGAAAAGACGGGTCAGGGTGTTGACGGGAGTGGAGAAAGGCAGATCTCGGGTTTCGCGGCTGGAGTGCGGGGCTGGGCGGGAAGGGTCGAGACGGATTCTCCCAACATGGCCGGATTCCACTCGTGCACCAGCACCCGGGTGCTGTCCGAGGGTTGGGTCCAGGCAAGGACCACGCGTCCATCGGCTCGCACGGCGGCGCGGGGAAAGCCGCTGGACCTGGTCTGCGACGAATCGGCCACGAGTTGCGCGGTTGACAGGCTTCCGTCCGGGAAGATCCGTCGCGCATAAATTCCGGCGGCTCCCTCCTCTGACTTGGCCTCCAGCCAAACGACAACCGACGATTCGTCCGGGAGGGTCACCAAGTCGATGCGTCCCATGGGTTTTCCCAGATCGATCGGCAGGGGCGGACCAAAGGTGACGCCACCGTCGCGCGACTGTTTCGCCTGCACGCGCGCCACGCCGTTGGCCATGGTGAACCAGGCGACGCCCAGGGTGTGCCCCCGTGCATCCGCGGCGGGGCCGTTGACAGGGCAGGCGGGTATCATCCAGCCATCGTCGTGAATCGTCGCGGGTTGTCCCCAGGACTTGCCGTCGAACAGCGCTCTCCGGTTATCGCGAATTTCGAACGGTGTGCGTCCCCGGTAGGCGACAAAAACGCGATCCTCGGCAAGCACGGCAAGCGTCGTCTGGCAACAGGTGCAGACATCGGGATCGACAATCCACTCCGCGGCCGTGCTGCCGTCGGGATTCAACAGCCGTGAGCACAGGCGCATCGAGGCAGGTGTGGGCTCACCCGGCTTTCGTTCGACCTTGGGTGGACGCGGCGCGCCCGCGGGGCGGGGAGGTCGGGCGCTCTCCAACCACACCGTGAGCAGCCGGCCCCCGGAAAGTGGAGCGAGGCTGACAAATTCGTGCCCGAGGGGCGCCGGGGTTGACCAGGTCGCACCTGCATCCGGCGAGCGGGAAATCCATCCATCGTAACCGTGGGAATCCGTGCCCGGGCGCCGCTGGAACCACTGCGCCCAGAGGGCTCCATCCGTGGCGACTGCGAGCGAAGCGAAGTCCGCCCAGTTTTCCATCAGCAGCGGCGTGGAAACTATGGTCTTTGGCGGGCTCCACGCCGAGGCGTGCGGTGCGAGTGTGGACAGGTGGAGGGCGCGCTCGCCTGCCTGGGAACCCGGTCCGCACCAGGTGAGGTAAACGGTGCCGTCCGGACCGGTGACCAGGCTGGACTCTCCGCTGTCGGCTCCGGCCGGAGAGACAAAACCATGGATCGAGTTGGACCTGGAAACGGATTGCTGAGGAGCGACTGCCGCGGAGGCGGGTGGGGAGAGTGCGCTGAGCGAGAGCGTCAAGTTGCCCCAAATACTCTCCCAATCGGCTTCCGCCACCTCTTTCAGGCGCACCATATGCACCAGGCTGAACATCCAAACGCCGCTGGAGGGCAGATCGAAGGAGGCAAGTCCGCGTTCGTCGCTCCTGGTTTCCAGTGAAATGAGCTGGTCCTGCTTGCGTTGCCACGCGCGCACCAACGCACCCGGGAGGGGCTGGCGTTCAAATACCAAGGCCACCTGAAACAATCCGGCGCCCGTGCGCTCGAGGCTCGGCGCTACCGGCAGAATTTCCAGTCGCTGACCGGTGGGTTGGTAGCCGGTCGGATCCGCCTTTCCTCCGACGCGCACCAGCGTCTTCACGGAGCGCACGTAGCGTTCACGTCCGGCCCGTTTGGACTCGCCGGCGACCTCGCGCTGACGCAGGGCGGAATCCAGGCCCTCGTCCTTCAGGTAGGCATTGAATTTTTCGGCTTCGAGCGTGATGAGGCTCGGCGTGCTGTCGACGGCGATGACGTGCGTCCCCGGGGTGTCGAGACGGAGGGCGTGGGCTGCCGGCGGATGATCAGCATCAGCCTGGACTCGTTGAAGCCAGTATTCACGTCCCTCGGACGAAAGGTGTTGAAATGAAGCGACCCGTTCCCGAACGAACGGGCGTATCTCTCCCTTGAAATCCATGCCGACTCGCAGACTCAGTTCAACGGTTTCGCCGGCGGCCGGGGTGAAGGTCGAGGGCTGCAGCCAGAACTCGTGCGCGTGCAGCATGGCGGTGCCAAGGAGGCAGGCGAAGGTGAAGTGCAGTTTCATGCGAAAGGGGGTCGAGGGCCGGACGGTGGCTGGCTTCCCGCGAGAGGAAATCTGTCTGTCAGAAAAACGGACCGCCCGCAAGCGGGGTCAGGCTGGTGGCCGTCACCCGCTTGCGGACGTCCGGAGGACTATGAAACCGAACGCATCAGGGTTTGAATCCGCTGCGCTCAGAAGTGAACCTTGGCGGAAAACTCCGCACTCAAGGGGTCGGCGAGGCGCCGCATCGTGGTCCCCGCCACCGGCTCGTAGTCCTCGTCGAGCAGATTGCGTCCACGAAGGGTGAAGATCCACCGCTTCCACGGATAACTCGCCGAGACATCCACCGTGGTGTACGACTGAGCCACGACGCTGTTGTTCGTATTGCCAAAGCGGTCGCTGACATAGCGCGGTCCCCCGCTCAACGCCAACCCGCTGGCCAGCCGTTTGGAAACGAAGACATTCGCCACCCATTCCGGAACATTGGAAGGTCGCTTGCCTTTGCGGGAGATGACGCCCGTGCCGAGGTTCTCGTTGAAGTCGTCGTACTCGGCGTCTGTAAATGCGACGTTTCCCTCCACCCGCCAGCCTTCCGCCGGTGAGAGTGCGACCGCTGCCTCGACCCCTTGGGAGCGTTGCGCTCCGATCTGCTGACTGGTGCGGATTCCGGTGACGGCATCGAGGGTGGAGGTGAGCAGGTCGTTCTTCTCGATGTCGAACACGGCGAGAGTGAAGTCCACGCGGCCGTCGGCCAGCGAGCCCTTGAGGCCCAGCTCGATCTGCCGACCCTTTTGCAGGGAGAAGTCCGCCTGGGTTGAATTGAGTCCCACCAGTTGCGAGACCGGCTCGGCCGCGGTGCTGATGGACGCATAGGCGTTGAGGGAACGGTTTATCTCATAGACGACGCCGAGCCTCCCCGTCCAGGGGCGGTACCCCTTCTTGAAGGTGGCGAACGCGGTCGCCGGAGTCACCGTCGGGTTAAAGAGGGTGTCGCGCTGCAATGCGATGTGGTCGTAGCGCAGTCCTCCCACCACCTTGACGCCGGGCGCGGCATCCATCGTCGCCTCCGCAAAGAACGCATGGGTTTCGACGACGATCCGGGATGTCTTCTGGAACCGGGCCGCCGGACCATATCCAACATCTGGATTTACCAGCGATACGCTCGAGAGCGTGGTGGGCACGCCGCCCGGCGTGCCGCCACGAACCTGATCGTTGCGTTCAAAGCTTTCGCCGACCAGCACCCTCGTGCGGCGGCCGAGCGGCTCGCCTTTCCAGGTCAGGTCCGTGCGGTTGCCGACGAGGACGTCGTCCCGATAGATGTGGAGGAAGGACGAGCGCGTGACGAGACGGGAGACCGGATTCCAGAGGTTGCTCTCGAGATTGCGCCACTTCAGAAGCTGGGTGGCAACGTAACTTTCGCTGCGCACCTCCAGATTGGGGGAAAGCGTCAAGTCGGCGCGCAGGCGATGGAAGGAGTTCTCCGTGTCGGCGTAGTTATCGAGGATGTTGTAGTTCGTCCGGCGTGCGGTCGGGTCAACCCGAGGGTTGATCATCCGGTCTGTGGCGCTGACAAAATTTCGCACCTCTGGCTGCGCGTTGGCCACGGTGGTGTTCACGACGGCGTCGTAGATCACGGGGTTGCCGTAGTAACTCTCGACCGAGTCCTCCAGCCAGGTCGTGAAGGCGGTGAGAGTCAGGCGGGAGGTGGGCTTCCAGGACAGGGCGCCTGCAAAGCCGAAGTAGTCCTGCTGGTTGCGGTCCTGATAGCCGCCGGTCGAATTGACGCTGACATCGGCTCGGTAGGCGAGGGTGTCACCCGCCAGCGGTCCTCCGACGCCGACGCCGAAGCGATAGCTGTCCCACGGCCCGATGCTGCCAAAGGCCTCGCCGCGAAACGTCCGGTCGGGCGTTTTGGACACGTAGTTGACTGCGCCGCCGACCGCCCCTTCCCCGAACATCAATGACGACGGGCCCTTCAGCACTTCGACGCGGTCGAGGAGAAACGTGTCGATCGTGCGAGAGGACTGCGAGGCCGTGTTTTGGCGGATGCCGTCACGCAGGATCGTGACATTGTTGCCGCCGAAACCGCGGGTCGAGTAGTTGGGAATGGAGCCGAATTGCGTGCCGCCCGTCATGCCGACGGAGGCCTCGACGGCTTCGACGGCGGTGCGGAGACCCCGGAATTGCATGACCTCCTGGGTGATGATGGAGACGCTGGCCGGCAGGTCGCGATTGGCGAGGCCCAGCCTTGAGCCGGTGGCGGGTGCGGCGTCGAGGGGGAGTGAAAACGCCTTTTCCTTTTCGGAGACGACGTCGACTTGATCGAGAGTAACCACCTGCGCGAGCGCCGTGGTGGTGGTGGTGAGGAAAGTGAGCAGGTAAAAAGTACGAGACATGGAGGTGGTGGGTGCATGCACGAGCTACGGCTCGAGCGGCGAAGCACGGTTCCGGGCGCGATGGGCCCGCAAGGCCGCAGTGGGTTTCAGCCCGCGGAGCAGCGGCGCAAGGGCGCGCCGGCTCTTCGCGGAGGTTGGGACAAACGCCTCAGGCCGCGCGTGGCGGAGGCGTGGGCGGTGCGCCCCGATCGGTGCCCGTCACCCGGGTCTCGCCCAGGCGCCATGGCGTGTATGACGGAGCGGATACAACGACCCCAGGCGCCGGCTGGTAGACCAGCAGGATCTTGGTGTCAGCCTGCCCGCCGGGCACGGGCGCCTCGCCTCCCGACTGCTTGGAGTCCCGGACGAACTCGCAGACGCTGCACAGGTTGTCGGCCGTGAACGTGAGCCGGATGGCTTCAGATAACGGCATGGTCCTGGCATACGACGCGATCATGCGTCCCCACCCAAACGTCTGCACCAAATCCCAGTGACTCCCCGTGGCCAAAAGCCACGCGGCGAGCGTGAGGATCAGGGAAAAACGACGCATGGGTGACTGGGACAGAACGGGACGCCTGCATTCCGGCAAGCGGAATTTTTCCCGTTTGGTGGGGAAAGGGATGAATCCGGGAACCGCACCACCGCGCCGAGGCTCGGTTTTGGGCGAGAAAGTGTTATCCTTTAGTCGTTATATTTAAACTGAATGCGTATTTAAAACATATTAGTTGCATGATGTAGAGATTAAATGCAATATGTATGCATGTTAATTGAGGAGTTCTTGATCCACGCACATCGATGCTGACCCAAGTACTCATTGTGAAATGGGATGGGCTCTACGCCCGCCTTTTGGCGGATGCGGTTCGTGCCTATTATCCGATGGCGAAAATTGGGGTGGAGCACTCGGCTCATGACGCGAAGCGCCGGATTGAAGCCCAGGGTCAGGACTTGGTGGTGGCTGGGTTGAGTTACGCCGATGAGGATGGGCTGCCGTTTCTGCCCTGGATGGCGGAGTCTCGCCGCGTCGCTGCGCTGCTCCTGGTCACGCTCCGCCGCGATGCTCAGACGCTGGGTTTTCTTCGACTGCAGCGACGGGTGTCGGTCTTTGATCCGGTCACGGATCCCCCGGAGCGGTTTGCGCTCGCCCTCGCACATGCGGCGCAAGGGCGCCGCTATGTGAGTCCGTCGTTCAACGACCTCCTGCTTGGGGGTGAAGAGGCACAACTCGACCTCTTTGCCCGCCTGACGCCGACCGAGCGCATGGTGCTGGCGGTGATTGGCGACGGCAGCGATGACAAGACGGCCAGTGAACGCCTTGGCATGGAGCCTTCGAGTGTCCATTCGCATCGCAAGCGCCTCATGCGCAAACTCGACGTCCAAACGCGCGAATCGCTCTTTCGGCGCGCGCTGGAACTCGGGGTGGTGCGGATCTTGCCGGATGGGCGTACCTCGAGACCGGGGTTCGACGTACTGCGGTCCCAAATCGAATCGCGGAAACGAACCCTGGATGCCAAGCGTTCAGAACGGTGTGCCGCAACCAAGCATCCCCTGCGATTTGTGGCTCCCCAGCGGGCATCCGCTTGAAGATCCGGCTTTCCGTCGGACGGGTTGTTCTCCTTCAATGGAGTGACATGAACTTTGTTGTCATTGGTGCTGGGGCTTGGGGCACCGCGTTCGCGCTTCACCTCAGCAAACGCGGGCACACGGTTTCGCTGGCTCCCAGGCGTTTCGAACAGGCGGTGAACCTTGCGACGACCCGTGAAAACCGTGACTACCTGCCTGGAGTGAAACTGCCGCCCAGCCTGCAGATCGGTCACGAATTGGCTCCGCTGCTGATGGAGGCGGACGCCGTTCTGCTGGCGTGTCCGTCGTATTCCTTGCGTGAAACCTGTGTTCGCCTCGGACCCGCGCTGGCCGACGCCGCGGCGCGGGTCCGAGTCGTCAGCCTTGCCAAAGGACTGGAGTTGGGCACGCATCTCCGGCCGTCGCAGGTCATCGCTGCGGTTCTTCCGGGAGTGAAGCGGGGTGCGTTGACGGGTCCGACCAACGCCGGCGAGGTGGCGCGAGGCCTGCCAGCAGCGATGGTTTTGGCGACAGAGGGTGAGGATGCCGACGTCGTTGGGCTGCAAGCCGCTTTAAGCAGCGCCACGTTGCGAGTTTATACCAGCGGTGATCTCGCCGGCGTGGAGTTTGGCGGGTGTTTGAAGAACATCTATGCGATTGCGGCCGGTTGCAGTGACGGGTTGCGCCTGGGTGACAACACCAAGGCCGCCCTGCTGACGCGTGCGCTGGCGGAGATGGTACGTCTTGGTGTCGCTCTCGGTGCCCAGCCGGAGACTTTTTACGGGCTGAGTGGGTTTGGCGATCTCGTGGCCACGTGCACCGGTGCCTGGAGTCGCAATCGTGGGTTTGGCGAACACCTTGGACAGGGGCGGCAGGCGGCGGACCTGATTGCGGAGAGCAAATCGGTGGTCGAGGGTTACCACACCGCACAGTCCTTTTTTGAGCTATGTCGTGAGCGTGGGATCGAAGCGCCGATTCTGACGGAGGTGCATCGTATCCTGTACGAAGGAAAGCCTCCGGCCGCCGCCTTGTCCGCATTGATGACCCGCGGGTTGAAGCGTGAGTAGCCGCGCGGAATTAACCGCGACCGGTTCCGACTCAGCCAGCGTGGACTAATCCTGACGGTCGTCCGGTTTGCCCAGACGTCGAGGGCGAATGCGCTCACGCCAGGTGCCCCGGATGACGGCGTAACCGACTGCGCCGCCGATGATGCCGACAACGAAGGCTCCGAGATAGAGTGAGCCCACGCTGTCCCGTGTCAGCAGGTCCTTGGGAGTGGAGCGGATGTGGCGCCACACCATCGCCGGGTTTTTGCCTCGGACGAGTTCGCCGACAAAGTAGCAGGCGGGCAGATGCACGGGCGCGGTCAAGGGCGATGACAGAAACTGAAGTGCGATGCACAACAACAGGTTTCCTCGGATAAACAGCGCCGCGATGCAGGCGAACAGAGACTGCGCGGGCAGGAACGGCATGACCGTGATTGGAAAACCAACCAACCACGCGCGGGCGAGGGACTCCCGGGTCGGTTTCCAGAGCGGCTTTTCGAGAATGCGGTCACCCAGCCAGCTGTGAATGAAGCTGCCGCGCAGTCGGCTCCGAGAGAGTCGGCTGCGGTGCATCCAGCGCATGGCCCATAAGGGTAGCCTCATGGCAGGAATCGCTGGGGCTGTGCCGCGATCGGACCGAGTGTCCGAGTCACGCGGGCGGCCTGGCGGGCCCTTCTCAAATTCCTGTTTGTTGCCTGCATGGCTCCCATGCGCTTCATCCGTTGGCCCGACCCGCCCCGCATCCGGGAAACAAAGCAACCGCCGGCCGGCTCACGCGTGGTTGCAACCGTGATGAAATGAAGGGAGTCGCACGGACCTTGAGGGCGGGGCGCATCGGCGGGCTCGGAGCTTGGACAGTTGGAAGTGCTTGAATTCGAGTAAGTAATAATAAGCGAGGGTCATGGTCAGTGATTTCTCGCCCCCCCGCAAGCTGCGCGAAACTGGCTGTAATAACTGCCTTGAAGTAAGACGTTTGTGACGTTTGCCATTCCAGAGCGCGGCGAACGGGCAAGCAGCGGGATCGATGGCAGCATTGTCCATAAACGCCTTGTTTCTAGTGGTGTAGGAAATTGCTGAGAACTTTTTGTCAGCTTTGGCACGGAGGCATGAAAGATGCTCATAGCTGCGGTCCCTGTTGCTTGCAGGTGCCATAACCCTGTCCCTTCCGCTCCACCGCTTATGATCACGTCCTTCCTCCGACATGCCCGAACTTGGGCTCGTCTGTTCGCAGTCACTGGCCTGCTGGCCGTGGCCTCTGTCCATGCCCAGGCGCCGGCTCCGGCGACGCCCCCAGAACCCACGGTGGAGCAACGGCTCGCCGACCTGGAGGCCTATGTCAACAACACCGCCCGCACTCCGGATGTTGCTTCCAAGATCCCGGGCCCGGGCCCCGGCCACAGTGCCTGGCAGATGACCAGCACGGCGTTGGTGATCTTCATGACGCTGCCGGGTCTGGCTCTCTTCTACGGTGGTCTCGTTCGCCGCAAGAACGTGCTCTCCGTGCTGGCTCAGTGCATGGGAATCGCCGGCCTGGTGACGATCCTGTGGTGGGCGGTGGGATACAGCCTCTCGTTCTCCGGCGGCAGCGCGATCATTGGTGACACCGCCAACATGTTCCTGAACGGGGTCGAGTCCGGCAAGACCGGCGCGGGCTACTATTGGATCTCCGATATCATGTGGGCGATGTTCCAGCTGAGCTTTGCGATCATCACGCCCGCGCTGATCCTGGGCGCCGTCGCCGAGCGCATGAAATTCAGCGCCGTCCTCGTGTTTGTCGCGCTTTGGATGTTCGCCGTCTACTTCCCGTTTGCCCACATGGTGTGGTCGGCCACGGGCCTGATGTGCGGTCCTCTGAATCCAAACGCTTCCATCAAGGCGATCGACTTCGCCGGTGGAACCGTGGTGCACATGACCTCGGGTTGGAGCGCCCTGGTGCTCTGCTTGATCCTCGGCAAGCGCGAGGGCTTCGGAAAAATGGCGATGCCTCCTCACTCGATGGTGCTGTGTACGGTGGGCACCGGCATGCTCTGGGTGGGCTGGTACGGATTCAATGCGGGTTCCGCGCTTGGCGCTGACTCGATCGCCTCCGCGGCGTTTGCGACCACGACGCTGGCCGCCGCGACCGCAGGATTCGTCTGGGCCATGGCGGAATGGGTCACCCGCAAGCAGCCGAGCGTCCTCGGCTTCTGCTCGGGCATCGTCGCCGGTCTGGTGGTCATCACCCCCGGGGCCGGTTTTGTTTCACCGACGTCCGCGGTCATCATCGGCGTGCTGGCCGGCATCGTTCCCTTCATCGCCGTCGCCTACATGAAGAAGATCTTCGGCTACGACGACGCACTCGACACCTTCGGCGTCCACGGCGTGGGTGGCACGCTCGGCGCGATTCTCACCGGCATCTTCGCCGACGAGAAGATCAACTCCGTGGTCGGACCCCTCAAGGCCGGGCTGGTCGGCTCTCAGCTGAAGGCGGTCGCCCTCACCATCGTTTGGAGCGTGGTCGCCACTGCAGTCATCGCCCTGATCGTCAAGGTCACGGTCGGCCTGCGCCCGACAGCCGAGGTGGAGTCCGCCGGCCTTGACGTCAGCGAGCACGGCGAAGACGGCTACATCCTCTAACCCGGACTTTCTCATGAAACTCATCATCGCCATCATCAAGCCCTTCAAGCTCGAGGAGGTGAAGGAAGGCCTCACCGAGATCGGCATCGAGGGAATGACCCTGACCGAGGTCAAGGGGTTCGGACGACAGAAAGGTCACACGGAAACGTATCGAGGCAGCGAGTACACGGTGGATTTCCTGCCCAAGCTTCAGCTCGAAATCGTCGTGCCGGACGAACTGGTCGATTCCGCGGTCAAGACGATCGTGGGCAAGGCCAAGACCGGCAAGATCGGCGACGGCAAGGTGTTTGTCGTCGGCGTCGAACAGGCCGTTCGGGTGCGCACCGGCGAAACTGGCGATCAGGCGATCTGATACCGCCTGTCAGTGGCTTCACCCGCCGTCGCTCCAGCGGCGGCGGGTTCCTTTTGGCCGTAGGGACCGTGTCGCCGAATCCTCACCAGCCGACCCCCTTGGTCAGCGTGCGAATTCGGGCCAATACCCCGTTTGAGGTCAGGTAGAGGGTGCGACCGTCGTCGCCCCAGCCGCAATTGGCAGTCGTGTGACCCGGCAGGATGCGACCAAGCAACTTGCCGTCGGCCCGCACCACCAGCACCCCTCCGGGGCCGGTGACCCAGAGGTTACCCTGTTCGTCCGCCTTCAGTCCGTCCGGCAGGCCGCCGCCGCCCGGCTTGTCGTCGAAGTAGGGAGAGGTGTCGATCACCACACGACCGTTGTGCAGGCGGTCGTCGATGCCGATCTCGTAGACCATGACGATCGGGCGCGGGCGATGCGAATTGGCGACGTAGAGGCGCTTGAAATCGGGTGAAAACGCGATGCCGTTCGGGCGTTCCAGGTCGCTCACGAGCAGCGTCACCGTTCCGTCCCTTTCGACGCGATACACCCCGTGGTAATCGAGTTCACGCACGGAACCCGGCGGAAGGCCGTAGGGTGGGTCGGTGAAGTAGGGCCGGGACTGGGCATCGTAGCAGACATCATTCGGACTGTTGAATCGCTTTCCATCGTAGCGATCGGCCAGCGTCGTGAAGGTGACCCGGTCCGGATTGAGCCGTGCCAGCCGCCGGTCGCCGTGCTGGCAGAGGACGAGTTGGCCCTTTGAGTCCAGGGCCAGACCGTTGGAGCCCTGTTCCTTGCCATCACGGCTGGTGCCGGTGAATCCGCTGGGTTTGAGGAAGGGGGTTAACCCATCCTTGGCATTCCAACGGTAGACCGTGTTGTTCGGTACATCGCTGAACAGCAGATGTCCCTGAGCGGGTACCCAGACGGGACCCTCGGCCCAGGAGAATCCCTCGGCCAGTTTTTCAATCACGGCGCCGGGGGCGATCAGTCGGTCGATCGAGGGATCCAGACGCTCGACCGAACCCAAGGTGGGGTAGGGGGGTGGAACGGACCGGGGTGGGGCGGCGAAAGCGCTCAGGGCGAGTGACAGGTGCAGAAGCGCGGGCAGGCAGCGGCGGGGATGGGATGACATGGTGGGGCGGGGAACCGTGATCGTGAGAGCGTTCGGGCAAAAGTGAATCTCGGAACAACGGGGAGGTTGAACAGCCGGAGGACGCCCGGCCGCCCTGTGAGTGTTGGGGGGGGCGGCCGGCTGACGGCGGGTGTCGAGTGACCGGGTTGAGCGCCAGTGCGCGATCAGGAGCGCAGTTTGATCAGCAGATCCTTTGACTCCACGGTGTCGCCGAGGGCGACATGCAGTTCGGCCACCACTCCCGTGCAAGGGGCGTACACCGTCGTCTGCATCTTCATCGCCTCCATCATGAGCAGCTTATCTCCCTTGGCCACCTTGGCGCCGACCGAGGTGGAGAGCGCGGCGATGAGGCCGGGGATCGGGGCCGCGAGCTGGAGAGGATCGGCGAGGTCGGCCTTGAGGCGGGCCTTCGTCTTCACCGTGACATTTCGGTCCGGGATCGAGGCTTCGCGCGCCATGCCATTGAGGTCGAAGTTTACCGTGCGGCGACCATCCTTGTCAGGGGCTCCCACGCTGACCAGGCGGATGATGAGCACCTTGCCGCGCTCGATCTCGACCGTGATTTCCTCGCCGGGTTTCAGTCCGTAGAAAAAGGCCGGGGTTGGCAGAACGCTGACGTCGCCGAACTCACGCTGGTGCTTGAGAAAGTCAGCGAACACCTGCGGGTACATGAGGTGCGAATACAGATCGTCGGTGGTCGCCTCGCGTTTGATCTTGTCACTGAGCTCGCGGGAGAGCCGGGCCAGCTCTGCGGCGGCGCCGGCGGGGTCGGGTGCAGGGCGGGGCGTGGCGGCGTTCTGAATGGAAAGTTCGTACCGGGCCCGTGCCTCCGTATAGCGGGCTCCCCCCAGTATGGCCCGCCAGGTGGCATCGGGCCAGCCGCCCTCGGGCCAGCCGAGTCCGCCCATGAGCATGTCGATCACGCTTTCGGGGAAGGGCATCGAACCGGGTTCCAGGTTGACCACGTCGGCGGGACGAATGCCGCGTGAGAACAGAAAGAGCGCCAGGTCGCCCACGACCTTTGAGGACGGTGTGACCTTTACAATGTCGCCGAACAGCTGATTCACCTCCGCATAGGTGCGCGCGATTTCCGGCCAGCGGTGCGACATGCCCATGGAAGCGGCCTGTTCCTTGAGATTCGTGTACTGACCTCCCGGCATCTCGTGGAGGTAGACCTCCGCCGAGCCGGTGCGCGGCGCGGTGTCGAAGGGGCGGTAGATCTCGCGGACCTGTTCCCAGTAGTCGGAGAATTGATTCAGGCGGTCGAGATCAAGCTGGGTGTCGCGCGGCGTGTGCTGGAGGGCGGCGACCACCGAGTTGAGATTCGGTTGGGACGTGCTGCCGCTCATCGAGGCGAGTGCAAGGTCGACGACATCGACCCCCGCGTCGGCCGCCCTCAGCACGGAGGCGGCGGCGATGCCGCTGGTGTCGTGGGTGTGGAAGTGGATGGGCAGGCCCGTTTCCTCGCGCAGGACGCGGACGAGCTTCTCCGCCGCGAAGGGGCGGCAGAGTCCCGCCATGTCCTTGATGGCGAGCACGTGTGCGCCCATCCGTTCCAGTTCCTTGGCGAGCTTCACGTAATAGCTCAGCGAGTACTTGTCGCGCCGTGAGTCGAGGATGTCCCCGGTGTAGCAGAGGGCCGCTTCACAGACGCCGTGCGTTTCCTGCACGGCCTCCATGGCGACGCGCAGATTGGGCAGGTAGTTCAGGGAGTCGAAGATCCGGAAGATGTCCATGCCCGTGGCGGCGGCGTGTTTGACGAAGCCGGCGACCACGTGGTCGGGGTAGTTGGTGTAGCCGACCGCGTTGGCGCCGCGGAGGAGCATCTGGAAGCAGAGATTGGGCACGCGGGCGCGCAGCTCCCGGAGGCGGTCCCAGGGGTCCTCGTTGAGGAAGCGCATGGCCGTGTCGAACGTCGCGCCGCCCCAGAGTTCGAGGGAGTAGAGCCCGGGAAGGGTGTGTGCGACCGAGGAGGCGCAGGCCAGCATGTCGTAGCTCCGCACCCGAGTGGCCATGAGGGACTGGTGGGCGTCTCGGAAGGTGGTGTCGGTGACCAGCAACCGCTGCTGTTCGTGGGTCCAGCGTGCAAAACCCTTTGCGCCCAGCTCGAGCAGGAGCTGGCGCGTGCCGGGAGGCGGACTGCGGTGGTCGTGCGAAGGTGCGACGGGCGTGGGGAGCGGCTTCTCGGGACGGTAGCCCTTGGCGTGCGGGTTGCCGTTGACGATGACGTTGCCCAGGAAGTTGAGCAGCTTCGTTGCGCGGTCGCGTCTGGGTTTGAAGGTGAAGAGCTCCGGGGTGGTGTCGATCAGCGTGGTTGTCGCCTGTCCGGTGCGGAAGGTGGGGTGGGCGATGACGTTTTCGAGAAAGGGGATGTTCGTCTTTACACCTCGGATACGAAATTCGGCCAGGGTGCGCCTGGAGCGGGCCATCGCGATCTCGTAGCTCTGGCCGCTGGTGATGACCTTGACCAGCATCGAGTCGTAGAAGGGGGTGATGACTGCACCGGCGAAGCCCATGGCGCCGTCGAGCCGCACGCCGAAGCCGCCGGGCGAGCGGTAGGCGAGGATCCGGCCGTAGTCCGGGACGAACTTGTTTTCCGGGTCTTCGGTCGTGATGCGGCACTGGATTGCGTAGCCGTTGCGCGGCACGTCGGCCTGGCGCGGCATGCCGACTTCGGCGGAGTGGAGGGAGTGTCCCTGGGCGATGAGGATCTGGGCGCGGACGAGGTCGAGGCCGGTGATCACCTCGGTCACGGTGTGCTCGACCTGGATACGAGGGTTCATCTCGATGAAGAACCACTCGTGACGGTCGAGATCGTAGAGGAATTCGATGGTGCCGGCGTTGTCGTAGCGGATTTCGCGCGCGATCCGCGCAGCCGCCTCGCAGAGCTCGGTCACCACGGTTTCCGGCAGCCCGAAGCTCGGGGCCACTTCGACGACCTTTTGGTGACGGCGCTGAACCGAGCAGTCGCGCTCGTGCAGGTGGATCACGTTGCCATGTTGGTCACCGAGGATCTGGACTTCGATGTGTTTGGCCCGGGGAATGTACTTTTCGAGGAAGACCGCGGGGTTGCCGAAAGCCCGGCCGGCTTCACCTTGTGCTTCATCGAGCAGGGCGTCGAGGTCTGCGGCCTTGTGGACCACGCGCATGCCCCGGCCGCCTCCTCCGAAGGCTGCTTTGATGATGAGGGGAAACCCAATGGACTTGGCGACTTGCAGTGCCTCATCGCGATCTGTCACCGGGTCCTCCGTGCCCGGCAGCACCGGTACGTGGATCTTCTTCGCCAAGGCTCGGGCGGCGGTCTTGTCGCCCATCATGTCGAGGAGCTCGGGGCGTGGTCCGACGAATACGATGCCTGCGTTCTGGCAGGCGCGGGCGAACTCGGCGTTTTCGGATAAGAATCCGTAGCCTGGGTGGATGGCGTCGATTCCGTGCTCCTTGGCGGCGGCGACGATGCTCTCGATGTCGAGGTAGGCGGCGACGGGTCCCTTGCCTTGCCCGACCTGGTACGCCTCGTCGGCCTTATACCGGTGAATACTGAAGCGATCTTCGTGGGCAAAGATTGCGACCGTGCGCAGCCCCAGCTCTGTTCCGGCCCGGAAGATACGCACCGCGATTTCGCTCCGGTTGGCGGCCATCAGCTTGTGGAGCGTCCGGAGAGTGGGTGCGGCGGAAGGGGATGCGACGACAGACGAGGAAGGCATGAGGGGTGGGTGGTTCTAGAATCCACCCGTCCGAAGGCAACGGCGTTTCTATCGCTCGCGGCCACCCCCGCTCCCACTTTTAGGGACAGGTTGAATTTAGACGAAGGAAGGGACAGGAGGAATATTATTGCAATCGATAGTCGTTAATTTGTTTCTCACCCCATGCGCGTAGCTCGTTTCAAGATCCCACCGTCTGAGGGCGCAGCTGCTTACCATGTTATCAGCCGGACCGTGAATGGTGAGCGAATCTTGGACGACGTGGCCAAGGAAGTGTTGCGGAAGCATCTCTGGCAGACTTCTGACTACTGCGGAGTTAAGATTGTGACTTACACTCTCTTGAGTAATCACTTTCATATCCTAGTTCTTGTGCCTAAGAAGGTACCAATCCCGGATGCCGAACTATTGCGGCGGTATCGGGTGCTCCACCCTCGACCATCCCGGTTTCAGACGGCGCGGATGGAGGTCATTGAATCGCAGCTCGAAAGCAATGGACCCCTTGCGGTCGCTTGGCGCCAGAGGCAACTCGCACAAATGGGGGACGTTTCTCCCTTCATGAAGCTGCTTAAACAGCGTTTCTCCATATGGTTCAACGAGTCTCACGGTCGTTTCGGAACACTGTGGGCCGAGCGCTTCAAGAGTCATTTGATCCAGCCGGCGCGACACTCGTTGAAGATGGCGGCCGCGTACATTGATCTCAACAGTGTTCGGGCCGGCTTGTGCACCGACCCCTTGCGTTACCGCTTCTGCGGTTATGCCGAGGCGGTTGCCGGAAATGAACGAGCCCAGCAGGGTTTGCAGCTGATCTTTGGAACTGCGAAGTGGGCGCAGGCTCATGCATCCTATCGCCTGCTGTTCACAGCTGCAGGCGCGGTTGAAAAGGAAGGGAAGGCGTCCATTTCGAGGTCCGATATTGAAACTGTCGTCAAGGCTGGGGGGCAGTTGCCACTCGGGTGTGCGCTGCTCTGTCGGATCCGTTACTTCTCCGATGGGGTGGCGCTGGGTTCGCGTGCGTTTGTGGAGGTGCAGCTTGATCGGTACCGGATGAAAACCGGACGACGAACCCGCACCGCGGTTCGACCACTACCGGCGCACATTGCGGATTGGGGCGATCTTGTCGTCTTGCGCGGTTTGCGCAAGGAGGCCATCTCGTTTCCAACGGTCTGAGCACGGTTAACCCGTACTTACCGAGGTGGCCTCTTTAGGGTCACTGGGCCCGGTCGATGTGCACATCGATCCACCTGCCCGATAGGGAGACCACGGCAGAGGTCCAGGAAAGGCTCATCTGCGACTGGATACTCACCTTCAAGGCCTCGTTCAACCAGGTGGCATGGATTCAACCTGTCCCTTTGCACGACCGGAATCGACCTGTCCCTTCAAGGGCAGATGGGACTGGCGCCGGGATGGCTTCGCCGCGGTCAGTGGATCATGTATTCGAGACTCAAATCTGAGGTGAGGTGTCGTGCGCGGCGGCGGCTCTGGCGTCTTCAGGTATCCACAGACTGGGCGCGCCGTGCACAAATCTGTTACGACACTG
>JAEUGZ010000313.1 GCA_016794725.1 Opitutaceae bacterium
GCGCCATCGACCTCCACCTCGTCAGCCAGCGCCCGGGTTGCGAAGGCTGGGTCTTCCCCAGCAAACTCTATGGCATCGCCGCCGTCGGCCGGCCTGTCCTGTCGATCGGCGTGGCCGGCGCGGAACTTGGCGAAATCGTGAAACGCCAGGGCTTCGGCTGGCATCACACGGTCGACGATGTCGATGGGATCGTCGCCACGCTCCGCAGCTTCGCGTCGAGCTCCTCCAACCGCGAAGCCGCCTCCGAAGCCGCGCGGGCCTACCACCGCAGCACCGGAGGGTTCGAGAAGTCGCTCGCCGAGTGGAACGCCCTGCTCGCCATCCGGGACCTCCGTCCGGGCCCCGCGGCCGCGTGAGCCGAGCGCCCCGGTCACGCCGTCGATGACAACCCGCCGAACCGCCGCGCTGCTGCTGGCCCTCGACGCGCTCTGCGTCCTGGTCGGCTTCAACGCGGTGGCCTGGGCCCGCGGCGTCGCCCACCCCGGGCACTGGATCGACTGGCCGCTGCTCGGCCCCTTTGCCTTCCTCGCCGCCGGCGTCCATCTGATCGACGGGTATCGGGACCGCACCGACATGCTGAGCCTCGACTTCGCCAGCCAGCATGTCATCGCCGTCGTCGGCGCGACCCTCGGCACCCTCCTCCTGACCTTCGCCGTCATTCCCGCCAACTACCCGCTGCAGGG
The DNA here is from genome assembly GCA_016794725.1 of Opitutaceae bacterium. Lineage (GTDB taxonomy): Bacteria > Verrucomicrobiota > Verrucomicrobiia > Opitutales > Opitutaceae > UBA6669. Next base: position 684 of record JAEUGZ010000313.1, read on the forward strand.
CAGCCGCGCCGTCATCGTCTTCGGATTCGCGGCCTGCCTGCCGGTCACGCTCGCGTATCGCCGTTCTCTTTACTTGCGGCGCATCCGTCACCAGGCGCGCAACCACCTGCTTTTCATCGGCGACCGCGTCAGCAGCGAGGCGTTCCACGGCGAATGCCTGCGCAACCGCTTCAACCGCCCGGTCATCTACGCGGATCCGACCAGCTCCCCGGCCACCGGTGGTCCGGCGGACATGGAGCGCCGCGCCTTTCGCGAGGTGCTGGCCGACATCGAATCCGCGCGCCTTTCCGTCGAGGCCATCGTGCTGCGCGAATCGGGGCGCGAGTTGCCCGGGGACATTTCCCGTCCGCTCGTTGAACTGTACTTCCAGGGCGTGCCCACCTACACGCTCGAGCTGTTTCACCAGGTCTACTGGCGCAAGATCCCGCTCTATCGCCTGAACCAGACCTGGCTCTTCCAAGAGGGGTTCAAGATCGCCCGGGAACCGGTCTTCGAGCGACTGAAGCGGGCGACCGACCTCGCCTGCGCCAGCCTGGGTCTGATCCTGGCTTTGCCGCTGCTCGTGCTCGCCGGCCTGGCGGTGCGGCTCGAGGACGGCGGACCCGCCCTGTTCCGGCAGCGCCGCATTGGACGCAATCGCCGGCCCTTCACGGTCATCAAGCTCCGCAGCATGACCATGCCGTCGCCGGATCGCGCGCCCGCCGCCGCCGATGACCAGGCCCGGATCACCCGGGTGGGACGACTGTTGCGCTCGACCCGGATCGACGAACTGCCCCAGCTGTGGAACGTGCTGCGGGGCGAAATGAGCCTGATCGGCCCGCGCGCCGAATGGGAGGACCTGGTGCGACACTATGAGCAGGAAATCCCCTGCTATCACTTCCGTCACCTCGTGCGCCCCGGGATCACTGGCTGGGCCCAGGTCAACTATCCCTACGGCGCAAATCTGGAAAACACCCTGCGCAAGCTCGAATACGACCTCTACTACATCCGTCACTTCTCCTTCCTGCTCGACGCCTCGATCGTGCTGAAGACGATCCACACCATGCTCGTCGGCAAGGGCAAGTAGCCCCCGGCGCAACCCTCGATTCCCTCCCCTGGCCGTATGACCACTCACTTCGATTTTCTCGCACTCGGCGGCGGATCCGCCGGTTTCAACGCCGCCCGTGTCGCGGCCGGACTCGGCAAGTCGGTCGCGATCGTCGACGCCGGCCCTGAACTCGGCGGCCTCTGCATCCTGCGCGGCTGCATGCCCTCAAAGACCCTGCTGCATGTCACCGACGTCCTGCACCACGCCCGTCACGGTCGCGTGCTCGGACTTCGGATACCCAAGGCGGAGGTCGACATGAAGGCGGTGCGGGCGCGCAAGCGCCGCATCATCGGGGAATTTGCGGGCTACCGGGTCGAACGGATGACCTCCCGGAAGTACACGCTCTTCCGCGAACGAGCACGGTTCCACGATCCCCACACCCTCGAGTTGGCGAGCGGACGCCGGATCACCGCCGACCGCATCATCATCGGCACCGGCTCGCGCATCAGCGTGCCGCCCGTGCCGGGCCTCGCGACCACCCCGTTCTGGACGAGCGACGACGTCCTCGACCTCGACCACGTGCCCGAAAGCGTGATCGTGCTCGGCGGCGGCATTGTCGCCTGCGAACTCTCGCAGTTTCTCCGCCGCATCGGCTCGCGTGTCGTGCTCATCCAGCGCAGCGCCCACATCCTCCGCGATCATTCCCCGGAGGCCAGCGCGGTTGTGCAGCAAGCGTTTCGCGACGAAGGCATCGACCTGTGCGTTGGCACCCAGATCGAATCGGTCTCGGGGGACGCGAACGGCGTGCAGGTAACCTTCCGCCATGGCGGCAAGACCGTCCGTCGCCGCGCCAAGCACCTTTTCAACGCCCTGGGCCGCGAGCCCGTGACCGACCAGCTCGGCCTTGAGGCCGCCGGTGTGGAATCGACAAAGGAAGGGCGTATCCAGGTGAACCGCTGGCAGCAGACCTCGCAACCGCACATCTACGCCGGCGGAGATGTGTGTGGCCCCTTCGACATTGTCCACCTGGCGGTGGCCCAGGGTGAACTGGCGGCCCGCCATGCCTTCGGCGTCAAGGGACTCAAGCCCATCGATCCCGCGCTCCTCCTCAATGTCGTCTTCACCGACCCCGCGCTCGCGACGCTCGGAGCGTTGGAGTCGGAGCTCCAGGAGCGCAAGCAGCCCTACCTCAAGGCCAGCTACCCCTTCAACGACCACGGCAAGTCGATCCTCATGGAGGAGCACCGGGGCTACGTCAAAGTCCTCGCCGAACCCAAGCGCGGCCGCCTGCTCGGAGTCGAGGTCGTCGGCCCCTCCGCCGGCGAGTTGATCCACTGTTTCAGCGCCCCCCTTGCGATGAAGGCCACCGTCTTCGACCTGCTCCGCGCCCCTTGGTACCACCCCACCCTCGCCGAAATCTTCACCTACCCCCTCGAAGAAATCGCCGATCAGATCAAGCCGTCGAAGTAAACTCTTCGCGACAAAACAGGTGCGGAACGCAAAGACGGTTTCGTGTCCATCAAGCCCCGCTCCGGACGTAGAGGAACGCGGAGCGCGTTTCTGGCCGGGAGCTGCGATGGCAGGCGCACGGAGCGGTGTACCACGAAAGCCGTTCCGGCTTCCGCTACTCCGAACGAAATGATCGAGGATCGGACGTAGAGGAACGCGGAACGCGTTTCTGGCCGGGAGCTGCTCGCCTCAGAGCACCTCCAGCCTGCGTGCTCAGCCCTATGCAAGCGGCTTATCTACAGGTTGATCCGAGTCCATCCGCGGTTCAACCCTTGACTATGCCGCAATGGCCTGACCACCGCAACTGGTCGGCGCTTGTCATGCTCGCTGAGTACGATAGCCTTTTGCAAGAGGGCCGGTTTCTTCGTGGCGACTCGGCCGCCGCGTCGCCCGATGGGTGTCCAGCCCACCGGCGATCGCAGATTACGTTCAACCTTCTCCCCCTCCGAGGCGCACCCCGGCACAGGCCCCCCTGCACCCCGATGGCGGCAGCTTGCACCGCGGAGCGGTGAAGTTCGAAGAGTGAAGGTCGAGGAGTGAAAACGGACAAAAAAGAGGTCAGCGATCAGCAATCCGCAAAGTGCCAGCGGCGTGCGGCGCGGAGCGGTGAAGTGCGAAGTTCGAAGGGCGAAGGGTGAAATCGGAAAGCGGTGGAAGAAATGAGGACTGCAGTCCCAAAAGTCGCTGCGGCTTTGGCCGCACTCTTTCGAACTTCACTCTTCGCCCTTCGAACTTCGCGCCCCCGGCGCGCCTCACCCCGATCCCTGGCTTTTGCATGACATGCAGGTAGATTTGTGTCGTGCGCACATCGGTGTGTCCGAGCAATTCCTGCACGGTGCGGATGTCGGTGCCTGACTCCAGGAGATGCGTCGCAAAC
>JAEUGZ010000327.1 GCA_016794725.1 Opitutaceae bacterium
GAGCGATTCGTAGCGGGAGGCAAGCCAGCGGGTGTCGCCGGTGTGCATCCAGTCGGCGTGCACCATGAAGACCAGGTGTGAGGCCCACTCGGTCGGCCAGGTGGGGTGGGCCATCAGGTGGTCAAAGGTGTCGCGCGCCATGCGGACGTCGCGGTCGGTGGCGTAATGGCTGAGCTGATTCAAGTAGGCGTCGGCCTCGTAGGGGATGCGCTCCCGGTCGCCGTCGACATACACGCCGGCGAAGGTGGTGGCCTTGATCGAGTAGCGGCAAAGGTCCCAGATGCGATTGAGCATCGGGTCGGAGGAGGAGAAACGGGCGGCGTCGTCATCCCAGGTGGCGGCGAACGCCGAGCGACGCGTAACCTGTTCGGCGCGGAGCTCACCGGGCCAGCCCTCGATCTCGACCCAGCGGAAGGGCAGGATCACGCCCCACTCGGACGGAGTGAGCACGGCGGGCGGCGTGAATTGGCCGTACTGGTCCGGCTTCTCGTCACCCTTTACCTGACGGGTGTTCCGGGCATCGGCCGCCGGCGCGGCGATGGCCGGGGTGCCTCCAGCCAGATCGACCTCGATGCGGGCGTAGCGGACGGTGCCAGGTGGCTTGCGTTCAATGCGTTCGCCGCGAATCGCCTCGCCCAGGTGCACGATCACCCGCGCGGAGACCCCGGCAGGAGGGGAGAGACGGAGGTTTCCGAAGGCGACGCGTCCGAAGTCGACCCGGATCACTCCCGGCGCGACAGGAGTGAGCTTCACCGGGGCTTCGTCGACCAGGTGCACGGGTGCGGCGAGCAGCGCTGTTCCCGTGCACAGCCAGGCGAGCGCGAGCAGGATTGAAGAGACCGGGAAACGGAGGCGGGTCATGGGAAAGGGGAAACGAGGGCGACGCTGGATTGAGGGGGGAATTGAACCACGAACGGACACGAATGGACACGAACGAAGCAATGGACCGCGATTGCACCACGGATCGACACGGGCCGGCAGGGCCGGTCTCCGTGCTCCGATTTCTTCACGCGACGCCCATCCGCGCGGGGTCGGCGACCTCACCTTCAACAGTCACCCACCTTCGATCGCGCTTACGCTGACGCTCATGCGCAGTTGCGGGATCTTGAAACCGGTTTTTTGGGGGGCCTCCCATCGCGTTCGTAATTCGTGTCCATTCGTAATGATTCCTGGGAGGACTAGGGAATTGGTTTCAAGCCCGGTCACAGGCGGGAAGCACGCCGCAGGGCCTCCGGCTTGGGCGGACTGGGGTTGGGTACGTGGGACTCATGACCGTCATCTGGGATGACTGGTGCGAGCGGCGGGAATCGAACCCACATCTACGGCTTCGGAGACCGCTACACTATCCATTGTGCTACGCCCGCAAGAGTCTGACCAACGTTCGGTCAGAAAGTGAAACCTTCTCTCCGCTCGGCAATCCCAAAATGCGGCGGGACCGGTCGAGGCACAAAAAAGGCAGACCGGAAAACCGATCTGCCTTAGAAAGAGAAACCTGAGGCGGAGCTCAGACGTCGGGCTTGGTCTTGCGCAGGCCTTGGACGCGGTCGCCCGCTTTCCACTGACCCCGCTTCTTGAGCAGATCGACGCGCTCAAAGCGCTTCAGGACGTTGCGCTTGATGACAATACCGGAGACGCCTTGGAGGCTTTTGTGCTGTGACATGGCTAGAAGGTGGGTGAGTTGCGGTTAGAAACGGTCAGCTTGAACGCCCGTACCCGCCCATGACAAGTACTTTTCTGAAACGGCATCGGCCCGGACCACGATCCATTCCGGGGTGTCATAGGGATGCTGTTCGTGCACCGAGCGCTCGACCGCAGAGATTCGGTCGGCAGGGAACTTCAAGGTCAGTCGAAATTCTTGGGACTCCTCCAACTTCCCTTTCCATCGATAGATGGAAGTGATAGGGCCATCGATTTGCGCGCAGGCAACGAGACCCGATTCGACCAGGGGTCGGGCCAGCTGCTCCGCCGCTTCCCGGGTGCTGACGGTGGTCCAGGCGACTGAAAGCGCGGGGGAGGAGGAGGCGAGGGTTCCTCCGGGTGAAGGGCTTGGGGCCGGAGACGCGTCGGTGACGAGGGGCACGGACACCGGTAATTCCGCCCACCGACGTGCAAAGCTGGCATCGTCCAGTACAGGCTGAAATGCCGCCGGATCGATCGTGGGTTCCACCTCAATCCACGATTTGCAGCCTTCGTGGGCGGCCGTGAGGGTAAGGATGTGGGGCGAAAGGGCGCGGAACACGCGGAGGACCCAGACGTGCAACCCGGGAGGTTGGCGCCAGAAAAAACGCTCGTTGATCAGGTCATCACTCCAGCCATGGAAAGGACTCAGGCGTTTCAGGTCTTCGAGATCGGTGACAAATGCCGCACCTTCCACCGTTGCGGCAAATCGCAGTTCCACAGTCGCCGGCACTCCTGCCTCGCGTCGAGCCACGGCGGGCACCTCCACCCGGCGGGCCAGCGTGGATTTGAGCCCGGCCTGCTTGGCGTGAAACTGGGTGGGAAACAGCCAGAATCGCAACGCCCGCAGGGTCAGTCCCCCGGGGCCTTCGGCCAGACCGCCTTTGCGCAGGAGCAGAATCTGTTCACCGGCGCCCAAGGCGTCGACCATGACCGACCATTCCTTGAATGCCGGGGTCACGGAACGTCATTGAGCCTGGCGTGCGACCTTGTACTCGGCCGGTTGTTGCCCGGCAGGAAGGGCGAGCAGGTCGTAGTCGCGGTAGCCCGTGATCGTCACCTCGGCAAATTCGCCGACAGGCAGCGAACGCGGCACGTAGACGCGCCCGTCGATATCCGGTGCGTCCGCCTCACCTCGGGCGACTCCGGGTTCCTCCACGAGGACGCGCAGCTTTCGACCGACGTAGGAGGCGCTGACCTCGGACGCGATTTCCTTTTGCAGCGCCATGGTCCGGTGCCAGCGGGCCTCCTTCACCTTGGAGGGCAGCTGATCGTCCATCTTGGCGGCGCGGGTGCCCTCTTCCTGCGAGTAGCGGAACACGCCGAGTCGCTCGAACTTGGTTTCGCTGATGAAGCCGCAGAGCTCGTCGACGTCAGCATCGGTTTCCGCCGGAAAGCCGACAATGAAAGTCGTGCGAATAGCGATGCCGGGGATGCCGGCGCGGATTCTCCCGATCAAATTGCGAATGTACTCCCCGCTGGTCTCGCGCTGCATCCGGCCGAGCATGGCGTCGCTGATGTGCTGGAGTGGAATGTCGATGTAGCGGGCGACTTTCGGGCACTCGGCGATCGTGCGGATCAACTCATCGCTCCAATGGGCCGGATGCGTGTAGAGCAGGCGGATCCAGAAATCGCCCTCGATCGCATTCAGCTGCCGCAGCAGGGTGGTCAGGGCGGTGCCGCGCGTGGAGTCCACCGGCGTGCGCGAATTCGGGCGCTGCTCCCAGGTGTCCATTCCGAAGAAGGTGGTGTCCTGGGAGATCAGGTTGATCTCCCGCACGCCTTCGGCGACCAGCTGGCGGGCCTCGGCCACGACGCTCTCGACGGTACGACTCCGATGTCGACCCCGGATCTGCGGAATGATGCAGAACGTGCACGGGTGATTGCAGCCCTCGGCGATTTTGATGTAGGCAAAATGTCGGGGAGTGAGCCGAAAACGCGGCGTGTCGTAGTCCGGGATGTAGGTCGACTTGGCGGTGACAAAATTGTCGGGCGTCGGGTTTTTGCCCCGCTCCTTTTCGTAGATCTGTTCGATGATCGGCGCGACCTGGGTGACCTGGTCGAGACCGATGAACGCGTCGACTTCGTGGGTGAGCTCGCCGCTCAGGTCCTTGGAAAACCGCTGCGACATGCAGCCCGCGACAATCAGTTTCTGTTCTTTCCGGCGTTTGCGCAGACCCCGATTCTGGTGAACCTCCAGGATATGGCCGATCGACTCCTCCTTGGACGAGTCGATGAACGAGCAGGTGTTGACGATCACCACATCCGCCTTTTCGGCATCGGGCACCACCGCCATGCCGGCTTTGTGCAAGTGACCGACCATGATCTCGCTATCGACGAGGTTCTTGGCGCAACCGAGGGAAATCAGACTGACTTTGATCATGACGACGGAACGATGCTTGGAATAGGGGGGCCCGCAAAGGGAAACGCTCCGGCGAGGGGCCGGAGCGCCGGGACACGCGACAAAAAAACCGCGGCTTGAAGGCCGCGGTTTGGAAGGCTACTTCTTGGCCTTCACCGTCTTCTTTGCGGCGGCTTTTTTCCGCTTCAGGCGCGCCAGGCGCCGCTTCCGTTTGATGATCTTGTTGGTTTGTTGGCCCATAAATTGAAGGTGAGAGGGCTTATGAATCCATGGAGTGGAGCGCGGAGTCAAGCCCGCCGACCTCACTCCAGCACGACACGGTGGGTCTTGAGAGTCGTTCCCAGCTGCCGATCATATTCGGCAATTGCTTTGCGGGCATCGCTATGCGCGCGAAACTCCCGGGTCTCGATTTCGGCCAGGCTCTCCTGCAGTTCCAACACGACGAATGTGCTGCTGGTGCCGGCGCGGAGTTTCTTCAGCTCGGCATCCAGGGTCAGCTGGGCGAGCTCGCGGGCTACGCGGGCCGCTTCGATTCGTTTTTGGGCCGTCTCGATCTGTCCGGCGGCATTTCCAATATCGACGACAATGGTCTGCTCCAGCGCTGCGCGCTGCAACTCGGCTTGTTTCAAGGTAAGTTGGGCGGCCCGATAGCGTCCCCGTTCCTGGGCGAAGGTAATGGGCACCTCGACCACGACCCCGGCGCTGTAGGACCGGTTCTCGCGATCGGTCACCTGCCGCCGGCTCCCGCTGAACCCGGCGTCGAGACCGTTGTAGCCGAGGCTGGCCACGGCATCGACTTGGGGAAGTCGTTGATTTCGTTGATAGATACGATTAAGGTCGGCTCGCTGGGCGAGGAGGACGGCCTGCCGGTAATCCGGACGGTTTTCGAGGGCGACGGGGAAGTCGCGGGCCGGATTGACGTCGACCGTGGGAGCGGGGGCGGGTGACTCAATGTCGATGGTCTCGGCCAGCAAACGGACCGTGTGTTCGTCGGAGATCAGTTGTTTGAAGAGGTTTTCCGTGTCCCTGACCGTGCGCTCGGCGGCGAGGATGGCCTCTTCGCGACGGGCCACGCGGGCGCGGGCGGCGGTGACGTCGTAGTCGGACATCGATCCCACCTTGAAGCGGCGCTCATTTTCCGAAACCAGCCCCTGGGCCAGTGATCGGGAGCGCAGAGAGGTTTCGAGGATTTTCTTGGCGAAATGAAGGTCGTTGTAGCGGAAAATGACCTCGGTGATCGTGTTGATCGCGGCATTGCGGTACTCCCACTCGCTGCGTGCCTTGTCGACCCGGGCGAGGCGGACCTGCACGAGGTTGGCCCCCAGGCCGAGGTTGCGCAGGAGGGGCTGACGTACGCTCAGACCCGAGAAGGAATAGTATTGGTCGACAAACTCGTTGAACGTGCCACGCCGGTTCTGGGTGCTGCCGCCGAGGCGGTAGCTCAGTCCCCACGGCGATTGACCGATCACCGCGGCATCATAGGAGTCCACTTTCACCAAGGACGACGGCGGACGGGAGCCGCTGAACGGATCCGATGGCTGAGGATTGCCATCTTCGGAGTAGCTGTAGGTGAACTGAAGCTTGGGATCAAATCGCCCCCAGGCGGCGAGCAAGTCGGCCCGGGCGATCTGCGGAGTGACCGACTCGATGCTGATGGAATAGTTCTTGGCCAGGGCCCGCCGGATCGCTTCGTCCAACGAGAGCGGCCCTTCGGCCCGGGAGAGCACGCTCAGAATCGGGAGCGAGCAAAGAATTGAGAGGCGGAAGGACCGGAGAATCCGGGAGGGCGGCCGTACAGAAAAATTCACGACGATCGAGGGAGCGAGGAAGCGAACAGTCCACCCGGTCCAGGCGTGGACACGCCGGGATCAGGGGCAAACGATTCGTGGTCCGGGTCATGTCAACCAGAGCTGTGCGCGCGAAGGCAACATGCGCTTGGGAGCTTTGGCCTTGGCGGGGCCGGGTTCTTCGGCCGCCACCGCCTTGTTCGTAGGAGTGGAGTCGGGAGCAACGGTAGCCTCCAGCCGATCCTCTTGCAGCGCCGCCCGGCTTCCTGCGGCGGCGATGGCCGGTCCGACGCTCAGAGTGGTGGGCTTATGGTTACCGGCACTCACGACAACGGCAGCGAAAGCGAAGAGGAGCGAGAGAGAGGTTTTCATGTGGCTGGGGGGTGTCACGGCCTCCGGTGAATCCGACTCGTGACGACCCTTGTCTGCAGGTGGCGTGCCACAGTTGAGCTGATTATCTAAAGCTCTGTGGATGAACAGATTATCAGTTGGCTCCGGGTTGGGACAGCTTGGGATGGCGCCGGAATTGAAACGAAGGCGTCCCAGAAATGGGACGCCTTTGGCGATGCAGTCTGGCAAACCGTCGGAGCAACGGCTCCCGTCAATGTCCCTGCCGTGGTCGGGTTTTCAGCTGGAGCCCAACGGAATCAGTGACTCGCCTGCCGTCACGGTGTTGTCTTGCCGCTCCCAGCGATAGAGCAAGGGACCGCGGTTGCGTTCGAGGTGCTTGTAGAGGTCAGGGAGGGTGCGGCGTGGAAGGGTCACCTCGGTGACACCGGCCGCGTCGCAGCTCAGCGTCCGGGCGTAGGGCTTGAAATGTTCGGGGCGCCCGATCAACCGTGCCGCGCCAGCGGGAAACGGGGCCGAGGATGCGGTCCGTTCGGCGATCACAAAAGCGTACGGCAGGCTGCGCAGATCGATCCCGGCGCGCTGGGCGAAGCGCACCCAGTGGCGGTCAGCGTGCACCCCGACAGGAGGGGGAGCGAAGTGGTGACACCAATGACGCTCTTCTCCGGCGCGCAGCAGTCCACAGGACCCCTGGTGAGTGCAGGGCGCCACGAGATGAGCACCGTCGGCGAGAAGGTGTTCGCGCCATTGCTGCAGGGAACGGCTGACTTCATGCGTTCCCGGTTCCACCCAGAGCAGGCTGCGTGTGGCTGTCAGCAGCGAGCGAAAGTCGGACAGTTGCGCGGGTGGGATTTCATTCAGAACGTGGCTGACAACGAGCACGTCGGACGCTGTGGACGGCCCCGACGCTGCGTCCACGGTCAGACCGGGAAACGCGGACCGGGCCCGTTCGACGGCATAGGCGACGGCCAGCGGGGAGTGGTCCCACAGCAGCAATCGGGAGACCTTTTCCGGTCCGATCGCGGCGATCACCCGGCGGCCGGCGATTCCGCTGCCGCAGCCCCAGTCAAGCACCACGAGCCCTGCGGACGCAGGCGCGGGTGCCCAGGACCGCAGGCGCAGCTCGCGCAGCACGGCGTCCCATTTCCAGCCAATGCGCTCGCCATAGGTCAGATCGTAGGCCGCCAGATCGTGTGGGCTTTTCCAATACGGGCCCTGGGCGGCCTGGCCGTCGAGGAAACCGGCCCGGAGCCGGTCGAGGGCCCGCCAGTCAAGGCTGTCCCAGGTGACGTCGGGCGCTGCCTTCATGGTTCGAGGCTCACACCCAGGTGCGAGGCGAGCCGCTGGCTGCGCACCCCGTAGAACGCGGCGAACGCACGCAGCCGCTCGAGCGCGGCCGACTGTCCGGTGGACTGGGTGCGGATGGCGGCGATCATGGTGTTTTTTGCCGTGTGCTCCGTGGAGACGAACTCGAAGACCTTGGTGCGGTAGCCGGCCCACTCGAGCAGCTGGGCGCGGAGGGCATCGGTGACAAACTCGGCCTGGCGCTCGTGGAAAATACCGTGTTTCAAGGCATCGGCCAGCACGGCGGGGGCACGCAACTGGGGACTGACCTCCTTCTGGCAGCAGGGGGAGACGATCAGGAGCCGGGCGCGGCTGGCTACGCCGCGGGCGAGGGCGTCGTCCGTGGCCGTGTCGCATGCATGGAGCGCGAGGAGCACGTCGATGTCCCCGAGGGCTTCGGGCGCGAGGTGATTGATCTCCCCGGGAAGGAAGGTCAGGCGTCGAAACCCGCGCGTCGTGGCCACGCGGTTACACAGCTCGACCAGCTCGGGACGGGACTCGATGCCCGTGACCGTGGCGTGATCTCCGAGCAGCGCCGCGGCGGCGAAGGTCAGGTAACCCTTGCCACTGCCCATGTCCGCAACGCGGAGCGGTGCGGCCGGGGATGCGGCTGACGCTGTGCCCGGGGCGGGAACCAGGTCGGCCTCGACCAGCAGGTGCTGGAGGATCTCGGTGAATTTTTCAATCTGACGGAGCTTTGCGGCCATGCCCTCGCGGGGCAGTCCCGAGGGGGTGGTCACGCCCAGGTCGCTGAGCCAGGGGGAGTTCGGTGCGACGAGCCGGCTCTTCTCGCGATCGTGCTGGGTGCTCGCCGCCGCAGGTGCGGCACTGGCGAGTCTGACTCTGAGTTTTCCCGTGCCATCGGGCGCGAGTTCCAGCTGGGCGGTCTGGGCCGGAGTGAAGGCATGGGCGTCGAGAAACTCGCGTCCCAGCAAATCGCGAATCACCTCGAGGGCGGCGGCCGGCGGATGGTTTTTGGTGATGTCGCGGGTTGCATGTCGAAAGACAAACGTCAGGTGCGGTCCACCACGGAGCGTAACCGGTCGCACAAAGACATTGCGGAGGGTGGCGTCGGCGGCGCCGGGAGCGGGCTTGCCGAGGGTCAGTTTGACCAGGGTGCCGTCCTCGATGGCAGACTGTAGCAGGGAGAGGAATCGTTCGCGGGCGGGAGGCGCAGTCACCGGTTCACGATGGCAGGCAGGGGCGCGCGGTAAATAGCGAATTCCGCCCCGATTCCGAGCCGGTCGCCGGGACCGCTAGCGCAATCCGGAGGCGGCGGCGAATCCGGCGAGTTCCCAGGCTCCCTCAATGGCGAGCAACTGCCGCTTGCGATCGGGACCAAACGCGTAACCGGTCAGCGACCCGTTCGCGCCAATCACACGGTGGCAGGGAATGAAAAGGCAGATGGGATTGGAGCCATTGGCGGCTCCCACTGCGCGGGCGGCCGAGGGAGTGCCGGCGGCTCGGGCGAGGTCGCCGTACGAACGTGTTTCCCCATACGGGATCGCGAGGAGCAGATTCCAAATCTTTTCCTGAAACGCGGTGCCGTCTGTCGCGTATGTGACATCAAAGCGGGTCCGACGGCCGGCGAAATACTCGGCGAGTTGGCGTCGGATCCCGGGCAGCGCCTCGGGCCGGGAGGGAAGAGAGAGGCCGCGGCGCCGATCGAGCAGGGCCTCGCGTTCACCGAAAGCGGTGGCAACCACGCGGCCGTCCGGCGCGACCGCGACGGAAAACGGGCCCAGGGGAGTGGAAATCGTGTCAAAGGTGGCGGTCATGTCGGGTGAGGTTGATTCAACTGCCACAGGTGCGCGGTGGCGAGCGAGCGATAGGGAGAGAAGACGGCCATCAGGCGTCGGGTGGCGTCGACGTCGGGTCGGTCCGTGAGGTTCAGCAAGGATTGCAATCCACTCGTCACCCCGGTGTCGCCGAGAGGGACGCAGTCGGCAAATCCGAGGGACCGCATCATGAGGTAGTTGACGGACCAGGGTCCCAGTCCACGCACTGCCAGCAGGGTGCGCTCGACGCGGCTGGCCGACTGGTGCGCGAGGTCATCCAGGATGAGGGCGCCCGAGGCGATGCGCCGGCTGATGTCGATTACGTAGGATGCCTTGGGCCGGGAGAATTTGAGCGGCAGCAGGTCGGACACCTCGAGACGGGCCACGTCGTCCGGCGTGGGAGGGAGGTAGTGATTACTGGATACGCGATGACCCGCGCGCTCGAACAGCCGGCGTCGCAGCTGAAAGGCGAAGGGCAGGTTGATCTGCTGACCGATGATCGCCCACAGCAGTCCATCGAAGACCGAGGGGGTCTGCACCAGCCGCAGCCCCTCGCGTCGGGCCGTGAGGCGCCGGAGGCCCAGCTTGTCCGCCAGCCGGCAAAAGGCGGCGCTGTCCTGTCCAAGTCCGAGCAGTCCGCAGACCAGCGCATGCACCCCCGCACCCAGCCCCCTGGACGTTCGTCCGGTCTCCCCCGGAGCATCGATCCGGGTCCAGCGGACCTCGACGTGGTCGGTCGCCCCGTCGAGGTGGAGCTGAACCGGATGACCGGTGATGCGGGTAAGCAGAGTGTAGTGTGACCCTACGACCCGCTCCGTCAGGCTCCAGGGATCGCGTCCGAGGGAGCGCAGGAGGTGGGCGGCCGGGTAGGCCTCGGGCAGTTCCAGGCGGAACGACTGGGCGTCGGGTGCAACGAGGGCGCGGAACGCCACGGGGGTGAGTCCGTGGGCGCGACGAAACTGGTCGTGGAACACGGAGAGGGACTCGAAACCCGCCGCAAAGGCCAGATCGGCGATCTTGTGGGTGGTGGTGGCCAGCGACTCGCGGGTGTGATCGAGACGGCTGCGCAGGATCAGGTCGGCCGGGGTGGCGTGGTAGTGCAACCGGCAGAGTTCGAAAAACCGGGTGGTGCCGAAGCCCGAGCGTTTGACTGCGGCCTGCACGTCGGCAAAGGTGGCGGGTGCGCGGCGGATTTCAGAGACCACCGTCTCGATGTCCTCCATGACCGGGTCAGCGCCGCGGGCATAATCATCGGGGTGGCACTTGCGGCAGGCCCGAAGGCCGGCCTGCCGGGCGGCCTCGCAGGTGGGGTAGAAATCGACGTTTTCAGGCTTTGGCTTCCGGGCCTTGCACGACGGCAGGCAGTAGATCCCGGTGGTGCGGACTCCCGTGAAGAAGCGCCCGTTGTAGGTGGCGTCTCCCGCCAGCAGACGGGCATACATGTGTTCGTGGCTCAACCGCATGGGTTCACCTTACGCCGGTCGCGGCGGTTTGTCGTCCGGATAATTTCGGGGCAATTATTGAGACGGGGGTGCGGATCGAACCGACCTCCGGGCCGGGGACTGCGGCCAGGGTGGTGCAGGGAAGTCACGGCTGGTCGGCCAGCGATGCCATTGCCCGGGCAAAGGCCCGGGTGAAGGCGGGGGCGTCGAGCAGCGGTGCGCCGAGAAGCTGCTCCCGAAGCCCAGCGCGGAGTTCACGGCGACGTTCGCACGATTCCGCCAGGGCGCAGGCGCGTGTACCATACTCGTCGATCGAATACGTGATGTTTTCGCCCAGGCCCGCAGCCTGCAGGATGCTGGCACCGCTGCGGCTGAACGGGTGGGGACCGCTGCAGGTGACGACGGGAGTTCCCATCCACAGGGCATCGCAGGTCGTGGTGGCTCCATTGAATGGAAACGTGTCGAGCATGACATCGATCCGGGCGCACAGGGCGAGGTAGTCGGGGAAGGGCAGCCGGCCTACGAAGTCGACGCGATCAGAGGCGATCCCTGAGGCACTCCAGCGAGCAAGCACGGTCCGCCGTTGTTCCTCCGAGGTGGCATGAAGGACAAACCGTGCACCGGGCATCCGCTTCAGGATGGAGGCCCAGGCGTCGAGTGTACGGGGGGAGACTTTGCACGGATTGCCCAGACAACCAAACGCCAGAGTTCCGGCCCCGTGTAGTGGCGGTGTCATCACATCGGGTGGGGTGTAGCACCAATAGGGTGATTCCAACCTGACCCGCTTCTCCGGGTACAGGGAGGGAGCTGCGTCTGGTGGATCCAGGACGGAATCCGTGATCCGGTACGGGATGGCGTGCACTCCGGTTCCGCCCGCGTAGCCCAGGTAGCTGACCTGGGCGGGGGCTGGTCGACGGGCGAAGAGGGGCAGCCGGTTGCCGCTGGTGTGCAGGGCGAGGTCGACGAGCACGTCGAGTTGGTCGGATGCGATCTGCCGGGAAACCGTTTCATCTGACAGCCCGGCGATCGGTCGCCAAATCGCCGCACCGGAGCGCAGGCGCAGGGTGAGCGGGTCCTCGCGTTGCACATCCGAATAGACAAAGAGATCGAGGCCGCAGGTGCGGGCGTGGGCAAACAGACCGACGAGAAAGCGTCCCACCGGATGGTCCCGGAAATCGGGTCCGATCAGTCCAACGCGAAGCCGGGTCGGAGTGACGCGGGTGGGCGCGCGGACGTGGGGAGCGGCGCTGGGAGTGAACCGCTGGTTCCAGGTGGCGAAGGCTTCACGGAGCGAAAGCGTGGGCACATCCTCGTAGTGCAACGCGAGGATCAGGTTGCTCAGGTAGGAAGGTTCCCCGGGGGCGGCGTCCGTGGCCGCTCGGAAGCCCGCCGCGGCTTCGACCGGGCGCCCTTGATTCAGCCGCGCGTTGGCGAGACTGTTGAGGGCGGCGGGGTGCTGCGGAGCAAGCGTGAGCGCATGCACGAACGATGGAACGGCCGCGTCGGTGCGACCCGCGGACCGAAGCGCATTGCCCAGGCTAACGTGCAGATCGGCGCTCTCGGGGCAGGTCGCGACGGCCTCTTCGAAGACCATCACGGCTTCGGCGACCCGCCCGCTGAGCAGGAGCAGGTTTCCCAGGTCGAGGTGGGCGGACACGAGTCCCGGCGCGGCTTTGCACGCCAGCCGGTAGGCTTGCTCGGCGGCGGCGGAGTCGCCGAGGTCCTGCCAGACTCTCCCGAGCAGCGCGTGAATTTCAGGAAGGGCGGGATTGAGGGACAGCGCAGTCTCAAGGCAGGTGCGGGCTGCCGCCGGTTCACCGCTGAGCCGAAGAAGGGCTCCGAGGTTGGCGTGGAGTGCGGCCTGATCCGGTCGGAGACGGATTGCCTGCCGGTAGGCGGTGATGGCTTCCGCCGCAACGCCGGCCCGCTGGCCAAGGGTGGCGTAGTCGATCCACGCGTCGACCCCGTCGGGGAGCGCGTGCGCCCGGCGACGCAGGCAAGTGAGCGCTTGATGGATGCGACCGGCCCGGGTGTGCGCCTGGGCGAGCAAGCGCAGGGTGTCGGCGGACTGGGGATCGTGCGCGAGCACAGGTTCGAGCCAGGCCACCGCGGCATCGGCACGGCCGGTTTGCAGGGCGACCAAACCGAGTCGCTGGCGGGCCTCCAGGGACGTGGGATCGAGTTCGAGCGCGTCCCGGCAGAGGGACTCGGCCTCAGTCAGCCGGCCGTTGCGATGGTGTTCAAGGGCGCGGGAAAGAAGGTCGGCGACGGAAGGAAGGCTCACGGCGGAAGTGCCCGACCGAAACAAGCGGAGCGACCCGAGGCGAGCCGATGTTGTGGAAAGCCGGGTTGCGGTGGTGGCTTGCGCGCCGCCGGCCCGGGGGCTAGCAACTTCCCACCGCTGTACCCTATGCTTTTGTCATCGCGTCTTGTCCTGCCCCAGTTTTTCCCGGCGCGTCGGGTGGAGGCCGTGGCTCCCACCGGTCGATTCGGCCGCGAGGCTCCGCGAGGGAGCGCCGGGGTGAGACGAGGAGGTGTGGCCATATTGGTCTGGTTGACCATGGTCCTTCCCTTGTCGGCGGCGGAGGCAGGACGGTCCGTGCTGCTCATTGCCGGTCCCCCGAGTCACGGTCCCGGCTTGCACGAGTTCCCGAGGGGGTGTGCCCTGCTGGCCGAGGCCCTCAACGGTGCCGGTCTGGCGGTGCGCGCCGAGGTGTCACTCGGCTGGCCGGCGGATGCAGCCCGGGTGGAGCGCGCCGATGTCGTGGTTCTCTACTCGGATGGACTGGCCGATCACGTCGCCCGCGGAAAGGCCGCCGCGCTTCGCCAGCGTTTCAACGCGGGCAAGGCGCTGGCGGTCCTCCATTTCGCCTTGGAGCCGCCGGATGATGATCCGGAACTGAAGGCGGTGATCCTCGAGGCCGTGGGCGGTCGCTTTGAAGCAGGCTGGTCCGTCAATCCGACCTGGACCGTGCTGACGCCCGCCTGGCCCGCTCATCCAGTCACCACGGGTCTGGGTGCATTCGAAATCGAGGACGAATGGTACTACCACCTTCGTTTCCGTGAAGGAGCCGGAGTGCAGCCTCTGCTGTCCGTCCTGCCGCCGGCGGGCAGCCTGGGCCAGGATGGTCCACGCTCGGGGAATCCGGCGGTGCGTGCCGCGCTCGCACGCGGGGAAGCGCAGACGCTGGCCTGGATCGCGACGTCACCGGGTGGCGCACGGGGGTTTGGTTTCACCGGGGGACACTTTCACCGCAACTGGTACCAGCCGGCGTTTCGCCGGCTGGTCGTGAATGGGATTGTCTGGGCGGCGGGAGCGACGGTTCCGGAGGGGGGCGTGGTCTCGTCCGCGTCGCCGGCTCCGGTTTACCCGACGATCGACGAGTCGATTGCGCGCGGCGACACCGCCGATGTGGCCCGGCACCTTGAGGCTGATCCCTCCCTGGTGAATGGAAAACCCGACGCGAAACTGCGTCCGCTTCATCAGGCCATCCTGCGCCGCAAGCCCGCCATCGTGGAGCTGCTCCTCGCGCGCGGTGCGGATCCGCGCCTGATGGATACCTCCCAGCGCTCGCCACTCCAGATGGCGGTGGAGC
>JAEUGZ010000383.1 GCA_016794725.1 Opitutaceae bacterium
CGCTACGCCGTGGAGGTGGTGCAAACCTGTGTGACCGGGGAAGGCCTGCCGGGAGCGGGATTCCCCCTCGTGGCGTTGCTGATCATCGGCCTGGCGGGTTGCACCGCGGGAGGACGATTGTTCCGGTGGGATGCGGAGCAGCGCTTTTCCCTGCGACGTAGCCTGCCCTGGCTCGTTCCGGTGGTGGGAGCCTGGATGTTGGTCGGCGTGCTGGCCGAGGTGCGCGGACGAGCCTTGGTGCCGCCAACCGGGGTGCTGGCGGCGTCGGACCTGCCCGGCGCGCGACCCCCGCCAACCCCGCTCCCGGCAGCCGGCACCGCGTCTGCGGGTCTGCCCGTGCCGACGCTGATTCCCGTTCCGACCCCCACGCCGCGTCCCACCCCGACACCGGTTCCGCCAATCTGGGCGAGCATCACGCAAGCGGACATTGCCGGCTTGAACTACAACCTGCCGCCGGATCGCGGAGTGGTGGCTCCTTTTGCCGGTGATGACGAGGAGCCGGACGAGTACACGGCCAAGGAGGTCGACACCGTGCGCAAAGGCCTCGTGACGTGGAGGCCCGGTTTTGACCGGGACGACATTCAGCGCGTCCGCAATCTCCTTTATGTCGCCGCAGTCCCTGACGCCGTGCAAATGCCGGTGGAACGTTTCTTGCCGGCGGTGGTGTATGCGCATCTGACGGATCTCTATGCCAAGGAAAAGCTGATCAAGATTCTCACCTACATTGCGAAGAACCCGGAGGACGGAGGTGTCATCCTCAACCTGACGGACCTGGGTATCGAGGTGGTCGCGGGGGATCCGTGGGTGGTGAGAGAGCGGGCCTACCTGTACGCGATCAAGATGGTCGCCCGCCTTTCGGGGCGTCCACAGGAACCGTGACAAACGCTTGGGACCACGAATCCAGCAGTCGCGGCTGCCCGCCAACTCGGCGCGAATCAGGATCGGCGTCCGTTGGAGGTGGGGTCGTCGACCCCGCGGGGATTGGCGTCGCGTTAAAAATTCGGATGACGGAGGCGGGACCTGGCGGTCCCGTCGCGGCCTCCCCGATGCCACCTCCAACGGGGAAGGTGCAAGTTCCTACGACCCTTTCTCGGGTTGACGCGTTTGCGCAGGCGGCGGCGTTCCGTCAATTCGCGGTTTTTCCTCCAAAGGGATCCAGATGCGTCGAGCCCTCCGGGACCCGGTGAGGTCGGAATTGCGCTTTGCGCCATCCTCCCCACGGTGTGTCGACCCGAACCGCTGCCCATGTCCACCCCTGAAAATCAACGAATGATGCGCGTGGTCAGGATCACGCTCTTCCTGCTTTTTGTGTGCGCGCTGGTGTGCCTGCCCTTCATCATCTGGGGAGAGGAGTTTGTGCTGCCCCTGCTCAAGGCACGCGAGCATCAGGCGGGCTGGCTCGTGGTGGTTTCCGTGGTCCTGCTGGCGGCGGACTCGGTGGCGCCGGTGCCGGCGACATTGGTGATCATGTACTTGGCAGCCAAGGCGGGAGTCGTGGCCGGCATTCTCGGCGGAACCCTGGGAATGACCGCGGGCGTGGTGGCCGCGGCGTGGTTTGGGCGAGTGGCGGTGGGGCGGCTGGCCCCCCGGTTCTTTCCAGACCAGGAACTGGAACGACTTCGAGTTTCGCTCCAGCGGCAGCTGGCGCTGACCCTGGCCTGCCTTCGGAGTGTCCCGGTGCTGGCGGAGACTTCGGTCATCGTGGCGGCGGCCGCGGGCATTCCCCTGCGGCGCATCGTCGTCGCCACCCTCCTGCCCAACTTCGCGGTCTGCACCATCTATTCCTTGGCGGCGGACGACTCGTTTCTGACCGCCAGCCTCGCCTTTCTCGGCACCCTCGCAGCATCGTTTGTCCTCTGGCGGTGGTTGCGGGTGCGGTCAACCCCCGGGTCCTGAGCGAGCGACCCGGAACCGGGCTCAGAGGCGACATCCGGACCGGAAAAGGCGATCCGATCTATTTTGTTTGACGAAACGATCGTTCCATATGGTGAAATAGGGCCTGCGCCTTCCAGGCCTGAAACGGGCCCATGGTGGAGGAAAGCAGGAATTCCCATGTCCTATACATTCACCCGCTCCCAAGAGCTCTTTCAGCGTGCCCAGGGTTCGATCGCCGCTGGCGTCAACAGTGGCATTCGCAAGATGGAGGCGCCCGTGCCGCTTTATTTCACACGAGGCAAGGGTCCGAACCTCTGGGATGTCGATGGCAACCACTACCTGGATTTCCAACTCGGTCAGGGAGCGTTGCTGTATGGACACGCCCCGGAGGGCATGGCGGACGCGCTGGCGGCGCAGGCGAGGCTGGGGACCCACTGGGCCGCCCAGTGTGAGTTGGAGATCGAGGTGGCCGAACGCATCCAGCGCATGATCCCTTCGGCGGAGCTGGTGCGTTTCAACAATTCGGCGACCGAAGTGGTGACGGCGGCGTTTCGTCTCGCCCGGGCCCACACCGGAAGGCCGCTCATCCTGCGTTTTGAAGGTCACTATCACGGCTGGGCCGATGAAGGTCTGGTGGGCTTTGCCAACCCCATGGACCGCTGGGGAGACGACGAGACCCCGGCCCAATTGCATCCGAGCAAAGGGGTCATTCCCGAGGTGCTCGAGAAGTTTGTCGTGGTCCAGTGGAATGACGTCGCCCACCTCCGCCGCCGCGTCGACCAGTTCAAGGGCCAGATTGCCGCGATCGTGTTTGAACCGGCGCTCTGCAACACGTGCTGCATCGAGCCGGTGGAAGGCCTGATGGCAACGATCCGGGAGCTGTGCGACCGGGACGGCATGCTGATGATCTCGGATGAGACGATCACTGGATTCCGCTTCGGGGCGAGTTGCGCCCAAGGATACTACGGCTATCACCCCGACCTGACCATCCTCGGCAAGGCGGTCGGTGGCGGAACGCCCTTTGCTGCGCTCGCCGGCACCAAGGCGGCGATGGCGAAGATCCTTTCCGGGGAGGTCGTGCACGCAGGCACCCTCAACGGCAATCCGCTTTGCCTGGCCGGCAGCAAGTGGTGCCTCGACCAGATTCTGGCCCTCGGATCTGAACACCCGCGCGCCAGTCAGGCGCTCGGAAATCACCTGATGGCAGCGTTGTCCGAACTCGGGGCAAAACACGGAATTCCGCTGCGTCCGCAGGGGCCGGGGCTGATTTTTCATACCGTCATGCTCAAGCCCGGGGCGGCCGAAGGTCCGGTCCGGAACTATCGCGACTATGTGCGCCGGCACGACGCGCCCCGTTGGGCGCACCTGCGCCGCTGCCTCCTTGAGGAGGGCGTGCGGGCGATCGAACGCGGGTTGTGGTCGATCAGCCTCGCGCACACCCGCGCGGACATCGACGAGGCGCTGGTGCGTTGCACCCGAGCGTTTGCCCGGCACGCGTCGACCTGGGTTCGACCGGCCTGAGTCGGCGGTCGCCCGTTCCCATCCCTCATGAAACCGCGCATCCTCTTCGGCGTCCTTTTCCACGAAACCCACACCTTTCTCCCGGACCCGACCCGCTGGTCCGATTTTGAGGTGGCGCGGGGTGACGAGATCCTCGCCAAGGAAGGCGACGAGTCTCCCACCGCAGGTTTCCTCGAGGAGGCTCGACGGTATGGCTGGCAGGTTGTGCCCACGATTGATGCGCGCGCCGTGCCGAGTGGGCCGGTCGAGGACGAAGTGTTTGAACGGTACTGGAGCGAGTTTTCGGAGCGCGCGAAACCGGCCCTGGCGGCGGGTGTTGACGCGATTTTTCTCGTTTTGCACGGGGCCATGGCCACCGCGTCGATCGATGACGTCGAGGGCGAGCTGCTGACGCGGCTCCGGGGCCTGCCCGGCGCGGCGGACCTTCCCCTGTTCGCGGTCCTCGATCTGCACGGCAACATCACCGCGCGGATGTGCCGCCACGCCAACGGACTGGTCGCCTACCGCAAGAATCCCCACACCGATGCCAAGGAGACCGCGTTGCGGACGGCGGCACTGCTGGAACGATGCCTGCGCACGCGGGTGAAACCCGAGACCCTGTGGTGTCGGGTGCCGGTGATGTGGTCGCCTCCCGGGACAGGAACGCATGCGGATCCGATGAAGGGAATGACTGAATTTGCCGCTGCGAACGAGGGGGGAAGTTCGCCGATCTGGGCCTACAACATCGCGGCGGGCTTTTCCTTCGCCGACACCGCGGAAACCGGGGTGTCCCTGTTCGTCGTGGCGGATCCGGGCAGCGCCGCGGCGCGGAAGAGCCTGGAGGAGGGGGCGAAGAAGACCTGGGATCTGCGCGAGGCAGGCGCGGTGATTTATCCTGCGGTCGACGACGTGCTCGCGAAGATCGGTCCCTCGCCGAAAGGGCCGGTCTTGCTGATCGAGCCGGCTGACAATATCGGAGGGGGTGCGCCTGGTGACTGCACCGGCATTCTGCGCGCCTTGGTGCAGCGGGACGCGAGAAACGCGTTGGTCGCCATCAACGACCCCGAGGCGGTGCAGCGACTTTCGAAGCTAGAGATCGGTTCCGTCAGCCGGCAATCCATCGGGGGCCGCCGCTGGCATGTTGATCCCGGTCCGGTTGAGTTGGAGGTTGAACTGGTTTCGCTGCGAAGCGGTGCCTTCCGCCTGGAAGATCTGCACAGCCACCTCGCGTCGATGAACGGGTCCAAGTTTGACATGGGACCGTGCGCGGTGGTGCGGCATCGCGGAATTACCCTGCTCCTGACGAGCAAGAAGACACCGCCCTTCGACCTCGGCCAGTTCAGCAGTCAGGGGATCAATCCCCGGACGTTCACCTTCATCGCGATCAAGGCCGCCGTGGGACACAAACAGGCCTATGATCCGATCGCGGCGGCTTCCTACTACGTCGACACGCCCGGCCCCTGTTCCAGCAATCTCAGCACCTTTCCCTACCGTCGACTGCGACGCCCGCTTTATCCGCTCGATCCCATCGACCAGCCCCGTTTCCTTTATTCATGAGCACCGGCATCCTCTATCCAAAAACCTCCGATACACCGACCTCGCACCTGCCGTTCAGCCCGGCGGTCCGGGTCGGCGATCTCATTTTCGTTTCCGGCCAGGCCTCGGTGGACGCCAAGGGCACCATCATTCAGGACACCTTTGAAGGCGAGTTCCGCCGATCCCTCGAAAATCTTCGCAAGGTCCTCGAAGGCGCCGGCAGCGACCTCAAGCATGTCGTGCAGACGAGGAATTACATCCGTGATCCCGCCAATGGGGCCCGCTACAACGAGCTTTACCGCGAGTACTTTTCCGAGCCTTATCCGGCCCGAACGACCATCACAAACTGTCTCCCTCCCATCCTGCACTATGAGATTGAGTGCATTGCGGTGGTGAAGCGCAGCTAGACCCCGTTTAACTTCCTCCATGAAGATCATCCGCTACCGCGACCCCTCCGGCGCAAACCACTACGGATCCGAACAGGCCGACGGGTCCGTCCTCCGCATCGATGGCGACATCTTTGGCGCCCACCGGGTCACTTCCGATCGGGCCACGGTGACCAAGCTGCTGGCGCCGGTGGTTCCCGTGCAGATTCTCGGGGTGGGACTGAACTACCGGCACCACGCCAAGGAATCGAACCTCAAGGTGCCCGAGCTGCCCGTGCTGTTCGTCAAGGGCGTCAACACCCTTCAGAACCCGGGCGACCCGATATTGCTGCCCACGCACCTGCCGAGTTCCGAAGTGGACTATGAGTGCGAGCTCGCGGTGGTCATCGGTCGCGCCTGCAAGAATGTGTCCCGGGAACGCGCCCTGGACTACGTGCTCGGCTACACCTGCGCGAACGATGTTTCGGCGCGCGACTGGCAGATCCGCAAGGGCAGCGGTCAGTGGTGCCGTGGCAAGTTTTTCGATACGTTCTGCCCCCTCGGCCCCCGCCTTGTCACCGGCGATGAGCTGCCTTCCGGACCCAACGCGTTGAAGATCGCGACGCGGGTGAATGGAGAGACGCTTCAGGATTGGACGACGTCGGACATGATCTTCGACATTCCGACGCTGATCGAGTTTCTCAGTGGCAGCACCACGCTGGTGCCGGGCACGGTGATCCTGACCGGAACGCCCCACGGTGTCGGCATGGCGCGCACGCCGCCGCGGTGGCTGGCGGCGGGTGACGAGGTCACCATCGAGATTGAACGGATCGGGTCGTTGACCAATCCGGTCCGCCCCGAGTCGGCCTCGGGCAACTAGGCGGGAAGCGCCCGCCCCATGTCCCGATTCCCCGGAGTCGACGTCTTCCAGTCCATCCCCTGCGCTCTGGGTGAGGGGGTATGCTGGCATCCCACCCGCCAGACGGTCTGGTGGATTGATATCCTCGGACCAAGAGCCTACGAGTCGGCTGTGGGTGGCGGAGCCGTCCGGACCTGGTCGCTTCCGCAGATGGTGGGTGCGGTGGCGCCAGCGGGTTCCGGCGGTTTGGTCGCGGCGCTCCGGGACGGTATTCATCGGCTGGACCCAGACACCGGCAAAACATCGCCGTTCGCTGCGCCTCCGGAACATGACGCCGGCGTGTTCCGTTTCAATGATGCCAAAGTGGATCCGGCCGGACGCTTTTGGGCGGGAACGCTGGCGCTCGACGGGCGCAAGCACCAGTCCCACCTGTATCGGATCGATGCCGACGGACGAACGACGGTGATGCGCACCGGCGTTTCCATTTCCAACGGCCTGGCTTGGTCGCTCGACGGCACGGAGATGTACTACATCGATTCCTGGGCTCGCTGCGTGCAGGCGTTTCCCTTCGACCTCGAAACTGGCAGGCTGGGCGAACCCCGCGTGGCCGTCTCCTTTGATCCCGCGGATGGCCTTCCCGATGGGTGCACGCGGGACGCGGAGGGTCACCTCTGGGTGGCCCATTGGGGCGGGGGACGCGTCAGCCGGTGGGAGGTGAGCACGGGGCGTCGCCTGCAGGAGATTCACCTGCCGGTGCGCAATGTCACGTCCTGTGCCTTTGTCGGAGGGCGGCTCGACACCCTCGTCATCACCACGGCGCGGGACGAACCCGGTACCGCGGCTGAAGCTGAAGCAGGATTTGTCTTTTTGGCCCATCCGGGCACCGTGGGGACCGTGCCCACCTGCTTTGCCGGGGCTTAGGACCCGCGAAGCGATCCCGTCGGCTCCTGTCCGAGGAACGCCCCATGAACACCCGAACTGTCATTCTATCCGCCGCGCGGACTCCGCTCGGCGCCTTTCAAGGTGCACTTTCAACTCTGCCGGCCGCGCACCTGGGCGCGGTGGCCATCCAGGCCGCGCTGGCGCGCGCGGGACTGGCTCCCGAGGTTGTCACCGACCTCATTCTGGGCCAGGTGCTGCAGGCGGGACAGGGACAGGCCCCGGTCCGGCAGGCCGCCCTCAAGGCCGGGTTGCTGCCGTCGACGCGAACCGTCTCATTGAACCATGTCTGCGGATCCGGGCTGCACGCACTCTTGCACGCCTCGCTCCTGATTGACTCCGGACAGGCGGGCGTGTGCGTGGCCGGCGGCATGGAGAGCATGAGCCAGGTGCCCTACCTGCTCCCGAAGGCGAGGGATGGATACCGGCTTGGTCATCAGTCGGTGGTTGATTCGCTGATTTCCGAGGGACTTTGGGATCCTTACTCCAACCAGCACATGGGCTCCTGTGCCGAGCAGTGTGCCATACGCTATGAGCTGAGTCGCGAGGTGCAGGATGCCTATGCGGCGGAGAGTTTCCGCCGGGCGCAGCGCACTCAGACGGAAGGGAAGTTTGCTGATGAAATCGGACCGGTCGAGGTGACCGATTTCAAGGGCCAGGTCACACGGGTGGAGCACGATGAAGGGCCGGGTCGCGTGAAGTTCGACCGAATGGCTTCGCTCAAGCCTGCGTTTGGCAAGGATGGCACCATCACCGCTGCGAACGCCTCGAGCCTGAACGATGGCGCGGCGGCCTTGGTGCTGGCGGATGCGGCGTGGGCCCGTGAAAAACGCCTGCGTCCGCTGGCGAGGGTGGTGTCGTTCGGCCGGGCCGCGCTCGATCCCCTGTGGTTCACCACCGCTCCCGCGCCGGCGGCGCGCGAGGCGCTGGCTCGCGCCGGCTGGGCGCCGGAGCAGGTCGATTTGTGGGAAGTCAACGAGGCGTTTGCCGTGGTGCCGCTCGCCTTCGCGCGCGAACTGGGTGTGCCGCCCGAGCGCATGAATGTCCGGGGCGGTGCCATCGCTCTGGGTCACCCGCTCGGCTGTTCCGGGGCCAGGGTCGTGGTCACGTTGCTATCAGCTCTCCGCGAACGGGGATTGAAGCGCGGTCTGGCCACGCTCTGCATTGGCGGCGGCGAAGGCATTGCCGTTTGTGTCGAATGCGACTGAGCCGCTACCCTTCATACGAGTAACCACGAATCAACACGAATGGACACGAATCCGGAGGGAGATGGGAGAATTCGAGCACTTGAAATTACTTCACCCAAAAGTGAACCAATCCTCCGCAACTCTCGGTGCCTGTTTTCATTCGTGTAGATTCGTCCCGCGACTGCGCATGCGCGTCAACTTAGCCGCGATCCAAGAGCGGTGTCGGGTGGAAGTGGGGTCGCCGACCCCGCGGGGATGGACGGCGCGTGAAGAAATCAGTCAACGGAGGCGGGACTGGTCGGTCCCGTCGCGGCCTCACCGAGGCCACCTCCACCTGAACCGCAGGCATTTCCTGCGTCTCGTCCTTAAGTTGACGCCTCTGCGCGACCGCGGGATTCGTGGTTCAGCTGGATGCTTTCGGCTGAGTTGATCGTTCTCATCCTTTCCCTGTATTTGAAATTCTCCGCTTCCTCCACCCGTGAACAAAGTTTATCCCCACGCCCGCGCCGCACTTGAAGGCCTCCTTCGACCGGACATGACCATTGCCGCCGGCGGCTTCGGCCTCTGCGGCATTCCCGAGAACCTGATCGAGGCCTTGCGGGCGAGCGGGCTCGGCGGCCTCACTTTGGTCGGAAACAATGCCGGGGTGGATGGATTTGGCATGGGGCTCCTCCTGGCCAACCGGCAGGTTCGAAAGGTGCTCGCATCCTATGTGGGTGAGAACCGTGAGTTTGAGCGCCAGGTGCTCGCGGGTGAACTCGATCTCGAACTGGTGCCCCAGGGCACCCTGGCCGAGCGACTCCGCGCGGGGGGGGCGGGCATTCCCGCTTTCTTCACCCGCACCGCGGCCGGCACCCTGCTCGCCGAGGGCAAGGAGACGCGGGTCATTGACGGGAGCGAGTATGTGATGGAGCGCGGCATCCGCGCCGACCTGTCGATCGTCAAGGCCTGGAAGGGCGACACTGCTGGCAACCTCGTCTACCGCAAGACAGCCCGGAATTTCAATCCGATGGTCGCGACCTGCGGCCGCGTGTGTGTCGCCGAGGTGGAGGAACTGGTGGCGCCCGGCGTGCTCGATCCCGACGAGATCCACACCCCGGGCATTTACGTCGACCGGATTCTCCAGGGCGAAAAGTATGAAAAGCGCATTGAGTTCCGCACGGTGCGCGGGGGGGCGGCGTCGCGCAAGGAGTCCCCGGTGCGCGACTGGATGGCGAAGCGGGCGGCACAGGAGTTGAGGGACGGATACACCGTGAACCTGGGGATCGGCATTCCCACGCTGGTCGCGAATCACCTGCCGCCCGGCATGGATGTGACCCTGCAGTCGGAAAACGGGCTGCTGGGCATTGGTCCGTTCCCCGAGGAGGCTGCCGTGGACCCGGACCTCATCAATGCGGGCAAACAGACCATTTCCACGCTGCCCGGCTCGGCATTCTTCTCGAGCGCGGATTCATTCGGCATGATCCGCGGCGGGCATGTGGACCTCTCGATTCTTGGGGCGCTGGAAGTGTCCGAGACCGGTGACATCGCCAATTGGATGGTCCCGGGAAAAATGGTCAAAGGCCCGGGCGGTGCCATGGATCTCGTGGCCGGGGTGAAACGCGTGGTGGCGGTGATGGAGCACTGCGCCAAGGATGGCTCCCCGAAGATCCTGCCGGCGTGCCGTCTGCCGCTGACCGGTCGGGGGGTGGTCAGTCTGATCATCACCGACCTTGGCGTATTCTCGGTCAAATCCGGCGGCGGACTGGTCCTGGAAGAAGTGCACCCCCAATCAAGCGTGGCCGAGATCCGGGCGCGAACCGGGTGTGGATTTTCTCTGGGGGAGGGAGTCCGCGAATGAGCACGTTGCCCGGAAAGGTCGCTCTGGTGACGGGTTCGACCAGTGGTATCGGTCTGGGCATCGCCACCGCCCTGGCGCGGGCCGGAGCGAAGGTGATGCTGCATGGCCTGGGTTCGGCGGAGGAAGTGCAGCGGCTGAGCTCGGAACTCGCCCGCGAGACCGGCGTTCAGGTGGAAGTAAATCAGGCGGATCTGCGCGATCCCGCTGCGGTTCAGGAGATGATCCGGGCGACCGAAACGTTGCTTGGGGGCGTCGACGTGCTTGTCAACAATGCCGGTATTCAGTTCGTCTCTCCGGTGGAGGACTTTCCCGACGAGCGCTGGAACGCGATTCAGGACATTGTCCTCAACGCGAGTTTTCGCGCGATTCGCGCCGTGGTGCCGGGCATGAAGGCGCGGGGTTGGGGACGGATTCTCAACGTGGTCTCGGCGCACGGCCTGGTGGCGTCGCCCTACAAAAGCGCGTATGTGTCGGCCAAACACGGGCAGGTCGGGCTCACCCGCTCGGTGGCGCTGGAACTCGCGGAAACCGCCATCACCTGCAACGCGATCTGCCCGGGCTACGTGCGTACGCCACTGGTCGAGGGACAGATCGCCAGCCAGGCGGAGGTGCACAAGATGGGCCGTGAGCAGGTGATTCGGGACGTGATACTTGCGGTCCAGCCCACTCGGCGCTTCGTCGAAGTGGAGGAGGTGGCGGCCCTCGCCCTCTTCCTCTGCGGCGATCTGGCCCGCTCCATCACGGGCGCAGCCATCCCGATCGACGGCGGGTGGACCGCCCGGTGAACGGACGGCCAGGAGTCGTCGCCTCCATCGTTGAGCTCACCCGGATTTTGCGGGGA
>JAEUGZ010000405.1 GCA_016794725.1 Opitutaceae bacterium
CGGCCTGCAACCGCCCTCACCGCGAACGAGAAGAGGGCGCCCGAGCTTGCCCTCGCCTCGCCTAGGCGCCGGCCAGTTGCGCTGCCGTCAATTCGTTGAGCAGCGGCTCGCCTCGTTCATAGCGACCGACATTGATCGAAAAGATGTCCCAAAGGCGCTCCTTGAAACGGGGGCTGAGACTGGATCCCGAAATGTGCGGAGTGAAAATGACATTGGGAAACGTCCACAACGGGTGATCCGGCGGCATGGGATAGTGGTAATGTGTATCCAGGGCCGCACCAGCGATCCACTTCTCGCGCAGCGCGCGCAGCAGCGCGTCCTGGCGGATGATTGGACCGCGGGCCGGATTGAGCACAAAGGCGGTCGGAGGCAGGGCGCGCAATTCCCGTTCGCCGATCAGGCCATCGGTCGCCTTGGTCAGCGGCAGCGCCACCACGAGAAAATCCAAGCCACCCAGGAACGCGAGTTCCTCCCCGGCGCGAAACACGCGGTCCGGCAGTACGCCCTCGGGATCGCCTGTCCCGGGAACCGTGTAGACATCCGTGCGGGGCCCGACCCCGCCGCGCGCCAGCACGTGAACCTTCAGTCCCAGGCTGCGGGCCAGCCGCGCGGTCTCGCGCCCAATGCCGCCATATCCCCAAAAACCGACCGTCAAGCCCCGGATCTCCCGCTGGAACATGGCGGATCGATCCCAGATCGCGGCCTCCTGGTTCCGTATCATCTGCCGGGCATCCCGCGCCAGATTGACCATCATGGCGAGGCACCACTCGCCGATCGGCACATCGAAACACCCCCGACAGTTCGTGGCGCGAATGCCGCGGCCGGGCAGATCGAGCCCGAAGAGCTGGCTGTATCCGGTGGAGGCGAGTTGCACCCATTTCAGGGCCACCATGTCGGCAAAATTGGTCGGCGGCACACTGCAGAACAGCACCTCGGCCTCACGAATCAGCGCCGGATCCAACGCACGGGCGGACTCGCCCGGGGGATTCAGCGTCGTGATGGCATGGCGGCCAGACGCCTGCAAGGCGGCCAGAAAGGAAGGCTCAACGGGAACATCAACAAGGACTTTCATGGAGAGGATCGGTCAGGGCCCGGCGACGCAAGGAGGCTGAACGCCGAAGGTACGGGTGAAAAGCAAGAAGGAACCGGGAATTCGCAGGAATCGGTGGAACGTTTTCAGGCCGGCACAGCTGGGCGGACTGCCAGTTCAATGCACACGATCGTGATCGGTTGGGAACCGCCGTTCTCCACCACGATCTCGTTCCATCCCTCACGCACCAGGGAGACCGGAAAACGGAGGTCGTACCCCGCATTCTCCGCGACGTGATGGGTCAGCGATCCGCAGGGAAACAGCAGCCGGTCGGTTCGTTGGTTCACGAGATTGGGCCAGCAGCCGTTCACGGAGACCGGCAGCGCGGTGAACGTGTCTCCCGCCTTCAATACCACCTGCACCACCAGTTCCAGCCCGCGGTCGGCCGGCTCGGAGCACATCGGCAGTCGAAACGGATGATACCAGCCCGCATTGAGCACCAGCGGCAGTTGAGGCGTGATCTCAAAGGGAATGTGGGTGAGCGCAGTGCCAAACATCGAGAACGAATAGTGCTTCGGCTGTCCCCGGAGGAAGTCGAGCCGGTGCAGGTCGCGCATCCCCTCGTAGTCGGAGATGATCCCCGGCAGGCG
Organism: Opitutaceae bacterium; assembly: GCA_016794725.1. Classification (GTDB taxonomy): domain Bacteria; phylum Verrucomicrobiota; class Verrucomicrobiia; order Opitutales; family Opitutaceae; genus UBA6669. Next base: position 1,681 of record JAEUGZ010000405.1, read on the forward strand.
CGCCTGATCCGTGCAGTAAAAGTTGAACCACTCAAGGGCGTCGGCGCCCAAGGCCAGCTTGCCGGCGGCGTTGGCCCGGAGGATTTCCCGGCTCGACGAAATGTAGCGGATGCGCTGGGTCAGCGCGTGTTCAGGCGAACGGGACGCGAGTGAATTCGCTCCATCCTCGATCACGCCGTAGATCATGACGGCATCCCCGAGCCGGCGCCGGAGGTCGTCGTGGGGCATCTCCCAGGAGGTGCACCAGAAGCCCGAGGGAGCGATGAAATCCAGGGTTCCGTCGTGACAGAGGGTTTCCACGTCGATGCCGATGCTCTTGAGCGTGTCGATCTGACCCGGGATGCGCAGACCGAGCGGATAGGGGCGGCCGGTCTTTCTGGCACGGGCCTCGGTCAACGCCCGTATGCTGCGTATCCAATCTGAAATCATCGCAACCGTCTTTGGCGTCGCATTGGGTTCGCAGCACATCGGGTTTCTCCACCAGTCCAGCTCCAGTCCTTCAAAATCATAATCTTCCACCACCTCCTTGATCTGACCAAACAGGGCGTCCCGCACCTCCTGACGCTCGAAGTTCAACCCGGTCCGATAGGAGGGATCCCGCATGGTGGGGGAATACGCACCGCGCCGGAGGCGCATCTCCGGCCGCTTGAGCAGGGGATGGTTGAAGAAGCTGCCGTCGATGTTTTTTGCGCCGTGAAAGTCGTTCATCCGGATGCTCACCCAGGGAGCGACGTCCTGCGCGCGGCACGCCTTGGTCGTCTCCGCCAGCCAGTCGACACCGGCGTCAAGGAGATCCTGATACAAGCCAAAGAAGGACTCGTAGCGGTCGAGGTACCCCTCCACCTGGTCCGGCTCGGTGATTCCCGCGCAGATCGCATGGCCGCGGAAGAACTCGCGGTCACCGCGACGGTACCCGTCGAGGATGCTCGGGGTCGTCTTGCTCGGGTACCAGGCTTTGGACGCATTGGCGTTGATCACGAAGGTGTCGATTCCCCCCTTCTTCAGGGTCTGGACATAGCGGTGAATCGCCTTGGGCTTGTACGGGCCGCCAACCGGCAGCGTCTGCGTGCCGGTCCTTCCCTGGCCTGGTTTCATGACAAAATCCTCGGGCTGCCAGAGCTCCGGGTTGTAGAAGAAAACGCAGGTGTCGCCGTTGAAGAGGTTGCGGTTCCTCTGAGAAAGTCGGGCGCGAGTTCCGCCTGCCCGGCTGGAGGTCGGGGACGCGGCCACGGCCGGGGCGGCACCCGCCGCCAGGGGAGACCCCAGGAGAGGGGCAAGCGTTGCGGTGGTGGCGGCGGAAACGAGGAACTGGCGACGGGACGTGTTCATGGGAAAAGGGCGACTGGGTGAAGATGCGGGAATCGTGGCGCTCGTTCGGTGGGCTCGCTAGGGCTGCCGGCCAGGCTCTGGGCTCGCGGGGGTGCAAACCTGACCGGATCGTACCACCACGGCGATGCGCCGGGCTGCTCGGATGTCAAGCAGCGGGTCCGCCTCGAGCACGACCAGATCGGCCGTCATGCCGGGTTCAAGCCCGCCCAGACGGTCCGCTTGTCCGAGGGAGCGGGCATTGTTCCGTGTCGCCGCCTGCAACACGGCGGCCGGCGGTATCCCCGCCTGCACCCACAACTCCATCTCCTGATGCAGCGCCAGGCCTGGCGGACAGAACTGGACGGGCGTGTCCGTCCCGAGCAGCAGCTCCACGCCGGAGCGATGCAGGAGAGCCGTCAGTTCCTGCAACCGAAGAAATTCTCGCTGGCGCAGCGCCACAGTCGTGGGATCGAGCGGCAGGGCACGCGCAGACCGTCGCCACCCCTCGAGGAGTCGTTCCGGCACGGAGGACAGGTCGGCGTGCTCCAGCACTTCAGGCTGATCGCGGAGGAGCATCCAATTGCGATAAACGACCAGGGTCGGGTCGACTCGCACGCGGCGCCGCACCAACGCCTCAATCAGGGTCGTCGTGGCTTCACCGGAAAAGTCCACCCGGGACTTTGCTTCCAGGATGCGACGCTGGAGCGCGGCCAACTCCTCCGCGGGCACACCCCGGCGCTCAGCGGGGGGAGGCCAACGCGGAGCATCGGGAGGAAGCAAAAAATCAAACAGCGCACCCATGTGCTCCAAACTGTCGATCCCGTCCTCGATTGCCTCCAGCGGTCGATAGCTCCAGGCGAGGTGGGCAGTCACCCAGGCACCGCGTCGATGGGCGGCAGCAATGACCGCCTGCCCAATCTCCCGCGTCGTTCCGACGTAGAGCTTGAAGGTGCGCACCCCGTCGTCCACGCCGGCGTCGACCCAGGCGGGCACCGCCTCAACCTGGGTTAGGGGCACGCTGACAAAGGGGTGATACGGAGGATTGCCGTCAATCAGGGGACTTCCCAGAACCACCCTCGGCGCCAGCGTAGGGTGGTCCTCGGCAAATCGGGCCACGCGTTTTTGCTCACTCCGCTCGTCGCCCACATCCCGCAGCGTCGTCACGCCCTGCCGAAGAAAGAGCGGAAAGACATCCTCAGCCGTGAGTTGAAGGGACTTCAGAATGTGAACGAGGTGAACATGGGCGTCGATCAGCCCGGGAATCACAAAGCGCCCGCGCGCATCCAGCTCCCTCGCACCGGGCGGAAGCGGCGTCGTGTCACCCGGCTCGGTCACGCGAACGATCCGGTCGCCCTCCACGACAATCGATCCAAATGATCGAAAGGTACCCGCGGTGGTGTCGAATCGCTGGCCGCCGCGCACCACCAGCGTCTCCTGCGGGACACCCAGCGCGACGGAGGTCAGGAGGATTGAGAGGCAAACCCGGACAGCCCCTGCGATCCGCCGGTTTGACGAGCCCGGCGACACCCGACTCGGTGCAGAAGGTCGCCAGGCCATCATCATGTCGTCGACTTACCACTACGGCAGTTCAAGCAACGTTCCGGCGATGTGCTGAATCCCGCCGCCCACATTGTGATAGTAGGCCACGAGTACATGCTTGGGGTCGACCAAGACCGACCAGGGGTAACCAAGATCGGTCGTCGTGCCGTCGTCGCGCAGCACCATTTCGGGCGCAGTTGCAAAATCGGTGCACTCCGCATTGAGCACCCTTGCCCGGATGCCGAGGGGCTTGTGCCGGTAACCGTACGTCAGCAGGACCCGCTGATCCGGGAGGCGCAAGGCGTGCAACGGGTGCCCCTGGAAACCCATGCCCTGCCAGGGCTGGAATGATCTGCCGCCGTCGGTGGACCGGGCGATGCAGGCCTGATCCTGAAAATCCTCGCTCCGCAGGAAAGCAACGAGATCCCCTTTCGGCGTCTCATAGATCGACGTCTCGTTGAAGGAGACCTTCGCGTCGCTCGCCACCGGACAGGAGTAGGTCCAGGTCACGCCACGATCCGCCGATACGACGAGGTGGGTGGACGTTTTGCGTGGTTTCAAGGAATCGGTGGCCGCGCTGACCCAGAAGATGCGGCCATCGCGGCCTTCGACGAGTGCCCCTCGATTGTAGGCAGGCACCGGCTTGCCATAGGGATCATTCAAGACTTCAACCGCGAGGTGCGGAGGATAGAAGGGTCCGGTCCAGCGCCGGCCCCCGTCGGTCGAACGTACGTAGTATCCACCGTTGAAAATGGAGCCGGGGAAATTCTGGAGAAACGGCTCCTTCAGGTTGGGAACTCCATCCGGTCTCAGGAACGTCCAGCCGTAGGTCATGCACAGGAGGCTCTCGTCGCGTAGTTGAAGCAAACACGGATCCTGCGAACCGCCGAATGGGTGAGCATAGATCAGTTCCGGTTCTTTGGACCAGGTTGACCCACCGTCCCGCGAGCGGACACCCACGAGGTAACTGTTCGGATCGACGTGATTATTCTTTGCCTCACCCAGGGCCTTGCGGTTGGGGGCGCGCCGGAAGGCCACAAGGAGTTCGCCATCCGGGCGTCGCACCACGGACGGAAACGCACTGTGGAACAGGTTGTCCTCGTAGATCACGACGTCGCGCACTTTGCGCAAATCCGCGGCGGCTCCCTCGAGGAAGGAGGTGGCGCAAAGCGGGACGAGGAGGAATAACCAGGGGAACCGGGATTTCGTGGAACGCATAGGAAGGAAGATCAAGGAGTGGCCACGGACAGATCGACCCAACGGCCGAATGTGGAGCGGCCCTGCCCGCTTCGCCAGTCACCCAGGTCGTATGCGAAAAAGACCCGGTTGTTGACCGGGGACTCCTCGATGGCGGTGTAATGGGTGGTCAACACGCCCGAAGTCATGCGGACAACGTGGCTCCAAGTCTGTCCGTCGTCGAGACTGACCGCGAGGTAACTGCCGTTCCAGGGATGCTCCGCCCGCGGCCAGCAGGCCCGTGGCGGAACCCGGACGCCAAACGAGGCAATCAAGGCGCCGCTGCGCAGCACCACCAGATCAGGATCCACCACTGCACCGATCATCTCGGTTGGATTATCAATGATCAACCGCCCCTGTTTGTCCCGCGCGTCACGAAACTGCTCCGCCCACACCTCGGTGCGATAGACATCCAGGTCGGCAAAGACCCGGGGCTGGCGTTTCCAGGTGAGCCCTTCATCATCCGAGATTGCCTGCCACAGTTCCCGTCCCGTTCGCATAAAACAGAGCAAGCGCCCGGCTCGCGGACCACGCGAAATCCGGCCGAGCACCGCTTCGTCAAATCCCTCCGTACCGACACTGCCGTCCGCCGCCACAACTGAAACCAGATCCCAATGGCGCCCGCGGTTGGTCGAACGTAGCAGCACCACCCGGGTCTTGAACATCGTCGGCATGTAGGCGGATGGCGTGGTGTCTCCTTCAAACCACCCATAGAGGGTAGTCAAAAGGTCACCGTTCGGCAGTTCGAGGATCCTCCGATGCAACCGCACCGCCGCATGCGGCCGGCCGCCATCATCGGAGGAACCGAGAAAATTAACTCCGGGGAGATTGAAGGTGATGGGCAGGGGGCCTTGGAGCGTGCGCCAGTCATCGTTGGACACATAGAGGTGCCCCTCCCCCTTCCCCGCCGTCGGTCCCGGCGTCACATAGGTATCGAGCGCCACAATCGTGCCGTCGCGCAACTGGATCGCACCGCCCTCGAGATTCAGTCCGTTGTCGTTCTCCTTGAGCGGCAGCCGCTCCCAGGTCGCCGCGGAATCCCGCGAGACCACGGTGCCCATCGCCCAGTGGGACGAATACCGCTGGGAGGGAAACGACGACAGCGAGAGCTGGGACTGGGCCACGATCGTTCCGTCGCGCGTGACCAACAGCGACGGCTGCAGGCCATCCGCAATCACCAGTCGCTCCTCGGCGAAACGGAGTTGCACCCGCGGATCAGCGAGCAGGGTTTGCGGGCGATTCGCCGCGACGGGGATGATGGGTTTGGGTGGCGGCGCGGGAGTGGACGCGGCACGTGCCGCGACGATCAAACCCAGTGCCGCAGCGATCATTCGAAGGGTCATGGCAGGAGAATCGGTTCAGCTTGGGGTGAACACCCAACGCCGGTACCGTCGGCGAGTGACTCGCACGTCACGGCAAATTGGCTTTCTTCACCTCAACCGGAAGAGTCCATCGCACCACACCCACGTGGTAACGTTGATGGGCAGGAACTCCTCGCGAATAGTAGGCGGTCACGAGGGTCCCGTCCGCGAGCACAACCGTCGAAGGATACCCCCCGTCGCGACCAGGCCGGTCGGCATCGGGTCGGTCGGTCGAGCCTTCAAGGTCCACCAGGCGCAGGGGGGCCGACCAGACAGTGGCAGTCGGGTCGCCGAAACGCACCTGGATGCCCCAATCCCCTTGGTTGCGCACGCCATAGCTCAACAAGATCCGACCGTCCGGCAGTCGCGTGAGGTCGGCCGGATGTTGCATCGGCAGGGTCAACGCTCCTTCGCAGGTCCAGGTGCGGCCCCCGTCTTTGGAACGAAACCCGTCCAGATGTTGAAAGTCGCCGGCCACCCCGGCGTGTTGACCACCGTTGGACGCCCCGTATGCCCGGGAGGCGGCAAAAAGTTCGCCATTGTCGAGCCGGATCCAGGTGGTCTCGTTGTAACGGCGACCCTCCGACAGCTGGCCGCGTCGCGCCCATGTCGCGCCACCGTCGGAACTCGTGAAAAAACCGACCTCGTCACGGTACAACATCACTCCGATCGTCCCGTCTGGAAGCGGAGCAATGCGCCCAAACGGAATGATACCCTGCCCGCTCGGCTGGCGTGCGTCGAACTCGGGGAACTGCTTCCAGGAACGACCCTGATCGAGGGACAGGGCGGGCACGGGGCTCAGGGTGTTGGCGTCCTTGAAGTAATTCTGGGGCGGAGCACCCGACCCGGCTTCCGGGCGCCAGCCCTCGGGCAGGCGTTTGTCCCATCCGGAAACCAGGGCGACGTACCCGCCGTCCGCACGCAGGCCGGCCGCGACGTTCATGCGGTTGCGCGTTGGTGTCCAGGGAACGGGCACACCGGCCTTCGACCAGAATCTGCCTCCGTCGCGGCTCACCCAGCACTCCACCGCTCCCTCCGTGTAACCATGAAGTGGATGCGGCCAGATGAGGCAGGTGAGCGTGCCGTCGGGCTGCTGGGTCACGATCGGCCAACCACAGGCGTTGTCGATTGCGACAAAGCGCTCGTACGAACCGAGCCGCGGAAACGGGTGCGTCCCGTCCGCAGCCCGTACCGCGCCCGCCACTGCCAGGAGTCCGAGAAGAAGCAAACAACGCATCACCATGTCAGGGGTTCGATGAGGTGGGAACTAGAACTTGTAGATTGCTGAAAGAGACACCGTGCGCGGCGGACTCGGATCGACAAAGTAGGCGTTCTGGGCGCCCAGCGCGTAGGCCTCGTCGAGCAGGTTGTCGATGTTGCCGCGCAACGTCCAATGCGGATTGAGCCGGTAGGTGCCAAACAGATTCACCAGATTGCCGGGCTCCATCTCAATCAACGGGCCCTGGCCGGTCACCCCGGTGACGTACGCGCCGATCGCGGCCAGCCGGCCGCTGATCCGCGAGAAGCCGGCGCCCAGCAGCAGGCCCTTGAGTCCGCCACTCTGAAACTCGTAACGGCCCACCAGACTGACGTCCCCGGAATAGGAATTGGCAACCTTGGCCCCCGCCTGATCCCGCACCTTGCCATGGTAGTAGGTCGCAACAAACTGGAGGCCGGGGAGCGGGTTGTAGGCCAGATCGAAATCAAAACCCTTCTGCGTCGTTGAGCCAATCGGCGCGAAATAGCTGATGCCATCTGGA
>JAEUGZ010000464.1 GCA_016794725.1 Opitutaceae bacterium
GCGGAAGCAAGACCGCTATTTGTCGGCGAAGCTCGCGACGCGCCCGGTAGACGCGCATCTCAACCGCCTTGGCGCTGCAGTTCAGGATGACCCCAATCTCGGCGTGCGAATGGCCTTCATATTCCTGCAGAATCAGAGGCAGGCGGAATTCCACCGGCAAACCTGCAATCGCTTGCCGAACGACCTCGCTACGGTCGTTCTGATCCGCGGAATCGCGAGGGTCTGCTCCACCGTCGGGCAAGGAATTGCGCAGGCCGACGCTTGGGTCAGAAGACTCGGCCTCAATGGACACGGTCAAATGGCACGCCCGCCAACGAAAGCGGTCTCGGGCCAGATTGCTGGCAATGGTATAAAGCCAGGTGCTGAAGCGGCGTTTCCCGTCGAATTCGGCACGATGCTGGTAAACGCGCAGGAAAGTCTCCTGCGTGAGGTCGGCCGCATCCTCCTCGCTGTGTAGCAACCGTACCAGATAGTGAACGAGTCGCAGGGAGTGCCGCCCCATCAGGTCATTCAAGCCGGCGTCATCACCCCGCTGGAGGCGGGCCATGTCCAGACGATCCTGCTCATCGGTGGGCATCGCGGTCATCGTCTGATTTCGCCCCGATCTTTGGCAGCATGGACTCGTGCGTTGGGAGCAGCGTTTGCGCCTGCATCCAGGCCAAATAGCGGCGCCCTTGCTCCGGCGGCATCGCCTGACTCACGCGAAAAAAATGAGAGAGCATCCCTGTCTGGCACTCTTTCCGAATCTCGGCGGCCCGGCCTAACGTCTTTTCAATTTCAGGCGTCACCCCCTGAGCGGTTTGGAGCAGTCGCGCCAGTTCCCGATTTTGTTCGTCCACCTGTCGGCACATCTCGGCGCAGACCGGCTTGTACGCTTCGTGGAGTTTCTTAACGCGCTCGAATTCGTCGTCCGCGAGGCGAAACTCCTTCTTAATCCAGGCCAATTCCGGACCGCACTCCGCCTCCAACTTCCTATACTCGGCCGTCCTGCTCCCATAGAACGTGATAAACCCGGCGAGTGCGCAGACGACTCCAAGGATGGCGATGATCCAAGGACGAATCATGGATGGTAGGCAAAAGGCGCTGCCGGGACGACGGCCTGCAAGTATGCAGCGCGCCATGCGATCTCGGTTTGGTCGACCTTTCGGTCTGACCGCCAGACGCCCGTAAGACTTCCAACAATCAGCAACGTCGAAAGATAGGCGGCCGCACCGATGGGCTTGCGCAGGAGGCTGGCCCAGTGTGCCGCGAGCCCAATAAACCATTTGGAAATGGACGACGCAGACCTCTGTTCCGCCCGGTCGATGCGCCGCCACACATCCTCCTGAAACCTCGGCGGCAGCGTCGCCTCCACCTTCCAAGACTTCAGCAACTCTTCGAGGGGATCGCGGTCCTGATTCGGCGTTTTTGTGCTCATGGGGTTGTCCGGTTGGGACGGGGGCACGTCATCCTTGCTGATGCAAACCTACTTCGGTTGATTATCCTCGCATGTAATGCGCATCTCCATTCGTTACTTACGGCAATCGCCCTGAATCCCTTCGCAGCGCGTCGTCAATGCTTATGGGGACCGTCCTCGTGAGCCTGTCCGGAAGACTTTTCGGGCGCGCCTGTGGTTTTGGCCGCCAGGTCCAGCTTCTTCAGGAACCTGGCGGGCTCCTTGTTGAAGTCCTTGAAACAGCTCTTGCAGCACAACTTGATCGCGCGCCCTTCGTAGATGAACTCGAAGGGCTCCCCCATGTCGCCACCAAACCCCTCGTCGGACACCAAGCACGTCGCCAATGTGTAGGGCCTTACCCTCTTCGCTGCCTCATCCACTTTGCCGAGGAATTTGGCCGGTTCCGTGTTGAAATCTTTCAGGCAACTCTTGCAGCACAGCTTGATCTCCCGTCCCTTGTACGTGAAAGTGTGCGGCTCCCCCATATCGCCGCCGAGCTTTTCACCCGAAACCACGCACGTTGGCAGCGGATAGGGTTTTGCCTTCTCCAACTTTTCGACCTTTTGGGCTTGGCCGGATGCGGCGGCCGGGAGCAGCAGGACAGCAAAGGCAAGTAAAGTGCTGGCGACTGTCGCTGATCGTGAGATTCTTCGCATAAACTGTGATGTAGTGTTGGTGGCTCGATCAGCCCAGTGGGGACCCGATCTCCCCATGCTTACGTGACAGCAGTGGGAATCCCTCGGACTTTCGGTTTCGCACCTGCAAGTCGTTTGGATGCAGCAAGAAGTCGACGCACTTCCCTTCATTGTGCACGAGCGGCTCACCTTGGTTATCTTCGACTTCCCATGGCCGGCGACGTAAATGCTCGACGAGCAGGCGGTACAGCCATGGAGCGAGGTTCCCCTTGTTGGATTGCCTCCAGCAACGAGGACCTCTGCGCCTTTGGCGACGGCGCGTGGCTTCGTCAAGCGGATCGGTTGGCAGGCCGGACAGGCTGAGTGCGACACCCTGTCGAGATTGACCGCAACGACGGCGACCGCGGGTTTAGCGGCACCGAATAGCATGGGGCGCTCTGCTCCCTTGATTTGCTCAGTCGCAGACAACGGGAGCGTCAGGCCGGCAATTAGAATCAGGACAGCTGTAGTCGGCACGAGGAGCTCTTGCCAGGGTGTTGCCGCAGATCGAGGTGTTCATCGTGGGGGGGGTGGTCTGACGGTAAAGGGGTATGCGATCTGTTTGTCTGCTGATGAATACGTCCTGCGCCGTCGAATCCCTCGGTGTCTGGGTTTGCTGAGATTGCCGAAGCCTCACCTTACGTTGGGATCAGGATGTCCGCGACAGTTCCTCCGCTTGAGGTTGCGCGAGCGATGGCAGGTCATCGCCGCCCGAGTCTTGGGCGCGCTGTGCGGCAATCTGGACGGCGATGTCCCGGATGGCGCTCCGCGCCAGAGGCGGAACGTTCGAGGCCGGACCCGCTTCCTACCGGGGTCGGTCGGTCCAAACCGCGTCGCGGCCGGTCCTCGCTCGTTCTCGCGGCGGTCTCGCCGGCCAGTCTGGACACGAACACCATTGCTATGGGACCCATCTCCTGGAGGCCGGGGTAAATCTCCGGCTCATCCAAGCCAACTTGGGCCACACCTCGGTCAACACCACGGCGCTCTAAACGCACCTGACCGCGCCGGCACTGGTCACCCTTCGCGATCCCCTCAACGCCCTGATGCGCGGCCTGTGACGCCCGGGTCCCCATGATCGAGGTGGCGGACATCCTCCGCCAATACGGTGCGTCTCGCCGGGCCAGCCACACATTGCTCCCCAGCCAGGAGCGCGCGTTGCGCGACATCGAGAACTGCCGCACCGACTTCTTTGGCGGGCATGTGGCGCAGTGTGACCACTGCGGGCTCCTGCGCTATGCCAATCATTCCTGCCGGAACCGACAATGTCCCAAATGCCACGGCCAACAGGCCGAGGACTGGCTGGAGCGTCAACGCCCCCTCCTGCTGCCCGTACCGCACTTTCTGCTGACCTTCACCCTGCCCGCCGAACTGCGGACTCTCGCCTTTGGCTACCTGAAGCTCGTCCATGGCGCTCTGCTCCGATGCGCCGCCGCTTCCGTCATCGATCTCGCCGCCGATTCTCGCTGGCTGGGAGGCACGCCTACCGTCTTGGCTGTCCTCCATACCTGGACCCGGGCCATGATGTATCATCCGAACGTCCATCTCATGGTCAGCGCCGGCGGCCAAACGCTGGCCGCCCACGAGAAACCCGGCCTTCCTGATCCCCATCCGAGCTCTGTCGGTCATCTTCCGCGCCAAACTGCGCGACGCGATCCGGAGCGCACAACGCCTCCATCAGGTCCCCCCTCGCGTGTGGCGCCAGCCCTGGGTCGTCAACTGCCAACACGCCGGTTCCGGCACCAAGTCCCTCGACTATCTGGCACGCTTTGCCTTTTGCGTCGCCATCACCAACAGCCGGATCGAGGCCTTCGACAACGGCCGGGTGACCTTCCGTTTCCGCGATAACCGCACCCAACAGATCCGCCGCTTCTGCCTGCCCGGCGACGAATTCATCCACCGTTTCCTCCACCACGTCCTGCCCAAGGGGTTCCCTAAAGTCCGTCACTGCGGCCTTGCCAGCTCGGCCAACGGTGTGGACCGCGAGCAAGCCCGACGCCTCCTGCCCGACACGCTGAAGCCTTCGGAGCCGGCCAGCCCGTCGCCCCACGCCGCGGCGGCGGAACCCGCTGCCGAGTCCCTGCCGCTGTGCCCCTTTTGCCGCCAGGGACACCTTCACGTCACGCGGACACTCCGTCCCCGGCGCAAGTTCCCGCCATGAACCCGCCTCGATCCTCCTTCCTCCGCATGCCTGCCGACCCGCCGCCAATGAATCCTCCGCAAGCGGCATCCGAGGCCTCGCGTGCAAGGTGATACCGTTCCTACCTGAGTGCTTCGGCTCTTGGTCCGCTATAATCCCGTTGGCATCCTCGCCGGATTCTCGGCACTTGCGTGCATTGAATTTCTGGTTTACATGGACCCGTGTAATGTCACCGCGACCTGCCAAGCCTAAGATTCACCCGAGGGTCTGCAGCCCGAAGATGGGGCTTGGTCAGCGCCCGATAATGGACGGGGAGACCGCGTCGCGCCTTGCTGATCTGTTCGGAGTGTTGGCGAGTGAAACGCGTTTGCGCTTGTTGCACGCGCTGGAAAGGGAATCGGAGCTGTCTCCGAGCACGCTCGCGGAGCGGCTGGGAATGAAGGTTCAGGCGGTGTCGAATCAACTGCAACACCTTGCCGCGCGAGGCATGGTGTCCGCCCGCCGGAACGGGAACGCCGTGCTGTACCGAGTGGAGGATCCCTGCATCGCCGCACTGCTGGACCGGGGTTGGTGCCTGGCGGAGGACGCCCCGCATGACTGACACTCCCCTGGCGCTCGCGCGACCTTCGATCGAACTGGGTGAGGGCGTGGCCCAACTCGACTTGGCGCGCGACCTGACGAAATGCCGGCACTGCGGTTGCCTGCACGGTTCGCTGCGAGCCATCGAAAACGCGTACCCTCCGGAGCGACGTCCCGCGGCGCTTGCCGCTTGCTTGGATCGCGCTCTGCCCCGGTTGGCGGACGTTCGCTATGACTGCATCGGTTGTGATCCGTGTCACCCCGCGCTGGCGGTCAACGCGCTCGGAGTCGAGGGAGAGGCCTGTGCTTCGAGCGAGGTGCAGGAGCGAGACGGTTGGCCTCCCTTACCAGGCTCCTTCACCGTCCTGCGTTTCCTGGCGCCGGTCGCGATCTGCACCTTGACCGACGAGGGGCTGGCCCGCGAACTTGTGTCAGTCGCCACCGGGGAGATTGCGCTTGTCGGCACCCTCCAGACCGAGAACCTGGGAATTGAGCGGCTTATCCAAAACTGCCTGGCCAATCTGAACATTCGCTTCGTCCTCGTCTGTGGTCCGGACTCTCGCCGCGTCGTCGGCCATCTACCCGGTGCGTCGCTCGTGGCGCTGGCGCGTTCCGGCGTGGATGAGCGCATGCAAATCCGGGGCGCGCCCGGAAGACGTCCGGCCCTGCCCAATCTGAGCCGTGAACAGGTGGAGCACTTCCGCCGGACCATCGAGGTGGTGGATTTGATCGGCGAAACAGACCCGCTTCGAATCATGGGCGCCGCGATGACCCACGCCGCGCGAAACCCCGGACCAGCGGACCTGCTCTTGCCCGGGCGCGGAATTCCTGTGATGGCGGGATACTTGCCGGCGCGGATGGTGCCAGACCCGGCTGGTTACCTCATCGTTTGCGTGGACTCTCGGAAGCGGCGCCTGCTGCTGGAGCACTATCGGAACGAAGGCGTCCTCGATCTGGTGATCGAAGGGACGACGACCGCGGAACTCTGCACCGCCGCCATTGATCGGGGTTTGGTTTCGCGGCTCGACCACGCGGCCTATCTCGGCAAGGAATTGGCCCGCGCCGAACAGTCGCTCCGGACCGGCAGTCCCTACGTGCAAGACGCGGCGCCGGAACAGTGTGGGGCCACGGGAGCGGCCGTGGGGGGAGGAGGAAGAGCGGCCGGATGCGCCTGCGGGGAGATCAACCGATGAACACCAAGATAACGGTCGCGTGCGTCGTCGCCTTCTTGGCGACGCAACTCCTAGCCCAAGTCGAGACCCGTCCAACGACTTCGCCCTCCCCGGCGGGGCCCGCACCTGCCGTTATTCCTTCGGCCGTGCGAACGGTCGAATGGCTCATGCGGAATGGGGAGGGCCTGCGCGACAAGATCACCGTCGAGGGGGTTGTGAGGCAGGTATCGGCCAAGGCTCGGGCGCTCGCATTGATTGACGTTCAGGAGTTCCGCGAGTGCGGGTTGAAGGCCTGCGCGGAGTATGAGTTACCCGTGCGCTGGCAGGGAGCCATGCCTGCGGTGGGACGCGGAGTTCGTGCCTCCGGTTTCGTCGAGAAGGCCAGGGGCAAGCTGGTGTTCGTCGCCCGGAGCATCGAGGCCTTCGACGTGCCGGCAACCGAGGCGAAGTGATTCCGACTATGCCGTTTCTGCGCCGCTGCCGCCTGCCCGCCATGGCGTTCGTGCTGGCTCTACTGGCCCACTTCGTCTGGAGCGGGCTTTTTCCCGACCCAGGCGCGATCCAGCAGCGCTGGGCGACGCTGGCGGAACTCGAAGGGAGATCCTGGGTTGGTCAGTATCTCGACTCGCAGGGCTACTGGCTGGGCTATGGCTACGGGCTGTCGTTCGCCTTCACGGCCGTGGCTTGGCGACGCTATAGGGAGCAGCGGGTTTGCGCGGCGCGAAACTTGTCCCTGGGTGGGATTACCCTCTCCGGGGCACTGGCGGTGGGCGGATGTTTCGTCATGGGCTGTTGTGGCTCTCCCATGGCCGGCGTCTATGCCTCGTGGTTGGGCGCTTCCTTCCTACCCATCGCCAAGCCGCTCGTCGCCGCCCTTATCACCCTATCCATCGCTGGTTCCTATTGGTTGATGCAACGGAAGAGTCGGCGGGATTGCGGCGGCGAATCCGCGAGTGCGCCGAATTGCGGCATCCATGGAGAGGGAGACTCCCGCCAGGCATGAGCGGGGGCTTGCCGGCAGCCAGGGCACCCGCCCGCCCCTGGTTGAACCGCACGGTGCTCGGCATCGGGCTGGCCTCGTTGTTCAGCGATTGGTCGCATGAGATCGCGACAACAGCGATGCCGGCTTTTCTCGCGACGATGGGTGTCGCCGCCTTTTGGGTTGGCCTCATCGAGGGGATGTCGGATGGGCTGTCGAGCTTCGCCAAAATGGCGTCGGGCTACTACACTGACAAACTGACGCGAAGAAAGCCAGTCGCTGTCATCGGGTATCTCATCACGGCCTTGGGGACGGCTTCCTTTGGTTTGGCGACGACCGCCTGGCATGTCTTGTTTGCCCGGGCCTGCGCCTGGCTTGGGCGTGGCGTCCGGACCCCGGTGCGGAAAGCCCTTCTCGCTGGTGCGGTGACCCGGGAGGCGTATGGCCGCGCCTTCGGCTTCGAGCGAATGATGGACACGCTGGGCGCGATTGTCGGCCCGGCGTCGGCGTGGTTGCTGCTGGAATACTTCGGCCATCACTACCCGTCAGTTTTTGCGATGACCCTGATTCCGGGGCTTATCGCCGCAGGGCTCATTGCCTTTGCGGTGCGGGAGAAGGAGCGAACTCCGGTTCCCCACATCGCCTTCGGGGAACGCCTGCGCCTGCTCCCGTCGTCATTTCGTCGGTTCCTGGTAGCCGTTGGACTGTTCGGGGCCGGAGATTTCGCCCACACGTTGCTGATTCTGCTGGCGACCCAGAAAATGGCACCGGAGTGGGGCGCCACGAAAGCGGCGAGCGTCGCGGTCGGACTCTACGTTCTTCACAATACCTGCTACGCCGGCTTCTCGGTCATCGCGGGTTGGCTGGCTGACCGAGTTCCCAAGCACCGGGTCCTCGCGACCGGGTATGCGTTGGCCGCGGGGATGGCCGTCGCGATCGTCGCACTGCCCCTCAACTTATGGTCGCTGGGAACGGTATTTGTTGTCGGCGGCATCTACGTCGCGATTGAGGAGACCTTGGAAGACTCATTCTGCGCGGAGTTGGTAAGCGAAGAGCACCATGGGATGGCGTTCGGCACGCTCGCGACGGTGAATGGAATCGGTGATTTCGTGTCCAGCGTCCTTGTGGGCGCGCTCTGGACGGCATTCGGCACTTCCGTGGCGTTCGGCTACAGCGCAGTGCTGTTTGCCGCGGGCGCACTGCTGATGATGAGCCTGCGAGTCCGGCATTCGGCGGCATAGGCCTGCCGCACGGAGACCGACCAGAAGTGGAGGTCAAAAAAAAGCGCTTGATGAGCCCTTTCTCGATCGACGCCGCCCGCAACTCGTTGGTGAGGGTGGAACGCTGCCAATGACGCAGCAGTTCTGGCCGCGGCTGACGTGGGAATCGCCATAGGAACCGGCATCGACATTGCCCTGGGGAGGGCAAGCGTGACCCTCGTGAAGGGGGACCTGCGGGCCGTGGTGCGAGCGATTCGCCGACGACGGGGCACGATGCGGTACATCCGGCGGAACCTGATCTTCGCGTTCCTCTACAACGCGTTCGGCATCCCTGTCGCGGCCGGCGTGCTGTTTCCATTCGTGGGGGTACGGATGAATCCAATGTTTGCCGGAGTCGCCATGAGCTTCAGCTCCGTCTCCGTCATCGCGAACGAACTGCGGCTCATGCGCGCACGGATCGGGTGATCTGGTGGGCATGACAAGATTTGGTGCGTATCGGCCAAGATCCGCGAACCACAGCTTCGAGGGTTTGAGGCGCGGCCGACGTAATTCATGGCAGAAGGCACGAATTGACCAAAATCCGCGAAGCTCAAAGCCCTATGAAAACCCCCACCACCTATCGTTCGATCAGCGTACTCGCCGGTTTCGTCGGCATCGCCACCGCCATCGCCTTCAGCCTGAGCCTTTCCAGCGGTGCGGCCGATGCGCCCACAAAAGGGGCGGAACGCCTGATGCAGATCGGAGCGCCTACTTTGCCAAGAACGGTATCCAAGGCGCACGTGACGCCTACCTCCCATGCTGCCTGCGGCGACTGCCGGACCGTGACGGCCCAGCGGACGCCCGAGCCCATTAAGGGGGCCCAAGCGCTGACAGGTCGTGGCGTACCGGCAACATTCGTTTCGAGCCATGGTTGCGGCGGTTGCACGACGACGATCGGCGTCTCGGGGCACGGGAAGGCGAAAACTCAGACGGTGACGCACGGCTGTTCCAGACCGATGCTTGCCTCCGCAAATTGCTGCGAGTAGGCGCGGTTCTTCATTCAGGCCCAGTTCATTCGGGAGCGGGTTGGAGGGGCCCGCTCCCTCGTTTTTGGTGGATGCGAACATCCTGCGCGGTCCCACGATTCCTTCCCCCGCCACAATCAAATGTCCACGTCCCGACGGAGTTTCTGTTGCCTCACCGCGGCCGGGTTGTCCGCGATTACCATGACGGCGTGGCAGCGCGCCACGGCGCAATCTGTCCGTCCGGGGAATCGCCTCAAGCTTCCCCCGGACTGGAATGGCGAGCCGCTTAAGGTGGCGCGGGCCAAAGCCCCGATCTGGCCGGGCACATTATCGGACGTCATGGCCATCAATGGGTCCGTGCCGGGACCCACCATACGAATCCGACGAGGTGCGGAGTTTTCGGCGCGCGTCCAAAACAACCTCGACCAACCGCTGGTGCTCCACTGGCACGGTGTTCTCGCCCCGGAGCGGATGGATGGCCATCCCCGGGACCAGGTTCCTGCGGGGCAAGGCTACGAAGTGCGTTTCCCCGTGTTCCAGCGGGGGGCAACGTGCTGGTACCACTCCCACACCGATGGCCTGACCGCAGAGCAGGCCTACGCCGGCGTGGCGGGTCTGTTCCTCATCGAAGACCCGGCCGAACGCGCCCTTGGGTTGCCGGACGGCGATCACGACGTTCCGCTCGTTCTGACCGACAAGCGCGTGAGCGCGCAGAAGCAGTTCGTGTACGCGCCGACGATGATGGACCGGATGTCGGGGTACGTCGGCGGCACGATGCTGGTGAACGGAACCCCGGACGCGTGGCTGTCCGTCGACCGAGGGTTGTACCGCTTTCGACTGTTGAACGGGTGCAACGCCCGCATCTGCAAGGTCGCGTTCGCGGATGGCCAGTCCTTCAAGGTGATCGGTACCGACGGCGGGTTGCTCGCAGCTCCCTTGGAGGCGACCTCCGTGATGCTCGCGCCCGGCCAGCGGATCGAGGTTCTCGTCGACTTCGGCGGGCGTGGGGTTGGTTCCTCGGTCATGCTCCAGAGCTTGGCGTTCGCGGCGGGCGGAGGGATGTCGATGGGGGGACCCCGGCAAGGTTCGGCTATCGACCTGCTGCGGTTCTTCGTCGACCGGGACAGTGGCGGTTCGCGCCTGCTTCCAGAGTCCTTGGGTGAAATTCCGAGGCTGACGGCGAACGACGCGAAGCGAACCCGAGTGTTCACGTTGGCGATGGCCGGGATGGTGCATACGATTAACGGGAAGTTGTACGAGGCGCAGCGGGTGGACTTCAGCGTGCCGTTCGGTGACGTGGAGATCTGGGAGTATCGCAACACGGGCACGGAACCCCATCCGATGCATGCACACGGTGGGAAGTGCCAGGTGCTCAGTCGAAGCTCGACCCCGTTCCTCAGCCCGGAGGACACCGGTTGGAAGGACACGGTCCTGGTCAACGCCGGTGAAACGGTCCGGGTCCTGAGCCGCTTCGACGCTCACCCCGGGGTGTTCGTCCACCATTGCCACAACCTCGAACACGAGGACTCCGGGATGATGCAGGCCTTCATGGTCGAGGCGCCGCCCACGCTGCAGATCGAGCGCCGAGGATCCCAGGTGGAGATTTCCTGGGTGAACTCCGAGACAGACTGGCGGCTGGAATCCTCCCCTCAGGCGGGCGGAACCGACTGGCAGCCGGTTCCGGATGTTCCGGTCATTGTCAACGGGCTGGGCGTCGTCATCGTGCGGGAGGCCGCCGCGATTCGGTTCTATCGACTGGCGAGGCCTTGAGGTTTGGCGACATGGCGCTGGAATCTTAGAGGGTTTTACGCCCACCCGGCGTAAGAATCACTGAACGAACGAAACGAAGTAGCCCACGCACCACCCCCAGGAAGTCAAATGAACACCCTCGCCACTACCCGACGCGCCTTCTTCAATCTCTGGACCCTCGCCTTGCTCGCCCTTGGGCTGTCCGCGACCGCTGGCCTCGCGGCCGAAAAGGGAGCCGAACGGCTCCTGAGCCTCACCAAGGTCTCCACCTACGGCGACCTTGAGAAGCTGAAATCGGGCGACAAGTTCGTCATGGTGTGCGCCAAGTGCCAGACGGTGATGATGCACACGGTCTCGAAGTCCAAGGGACGGGATATCCCGACGATGACCGCGAAGCACCTGTGCACCGGATGCAATGCGACCATCGAAACCGTGGGCCACGGCAAGGCGAAGACCGACAAGGTGACCCACACGTGTTCGGGCTGCGGAGACGGCTCGGTCTTCTGCTGCTCGACTTCGAAGGACGGCAAGGCGACGTCCGGCATGGGCAAGCACTGACCCTTTGATCTGCCCTTCTCGACGAGTGCTGCCCTCAACCCCATAGTGCGTGGCGCGACGAACTTGGTCAGCGGTGGCTCGGGACGGCCGGCGATCTGCTAACAAGTTCATGATATGTGGTTTATGAATTTGGTTTGAAAACCCTCTGCCCGCCTGTAGCGTGAAAACAGTGGCTAGGCTCACAAAAGTTGCCGCGATGCTGGCGCTGGTCGTCTATGGACTGGCGGCATTGCACTGCTTCTTGGAGGGCGTGCCAGGCTTCGACTTCCTCAAGACCTGTTGCTTCGCGGATTCGGGGGCTGCCAATACCGGGGACTGCGAGAGCGGCGACTGTGCTGTCGAAAGCGGCAAATATCGGGCTGAAGAACTGACTGTTTCCGTACCGCAACCGCCGCTCCTGCTCGCCCTGCTCTTCGTCGCTATCGAACTTCCGCTGCCCGAGCCTCAGCTCGAATCGTTGGTCGCTTCTGAATCTCCGCCGGAACTTCCCAAAATCTGGCAGTTCTACTTTCGCACGGCTCTTCCTCCCCGTGCCCCCTCAATTGCTTCCTGAGTAGTCCCTCGCGGGACTCCATCTCCGTCGCGGTGTGATCCACACCGCGCATTCTCCCTTTCCCTTAATCCGCTGATTAGTGTCGGTCGTTTGTGCTCGTGTCCTGCTTGGAGCTTATGAAGCAACAAATCCATTCTTCTGTTCTGCGTTCCTTGGCTTGCTCGCTGGCCGTAAGCGGCTGCTGCTGCTTGGCGTTCGCTTCCCAAGCGGCTGATTTGTCCGCGCCACCGGTGGCGTTGAATTCGGCGACTAACACGCTGACAGTGGAAGGTGCGGTCCGGCTCGCGTTGGAGAACAATCCCGAACTGCGTGCGTCCAGCGGGCGCATTGACGCGGCCGCCGGTCGCGCGTATCAGGCCA
>JAEUGZ010000468.1 GCA_016794725.1 Opitutaceae bacterium
GGAGTTCGACGCCGCGACCTCGGAGGGCGCCCGTACCTTTCCGGTCCCGTTCGAAGGCGAATTAACCATCGATTTTCTTGCCACGGGATCGTCGGGTCGCAACACGGTCCTGATCGGAGGGGTACTGGTGGAAACGCGTCCCATGCCGTTTGTCACCTTTTATGCCGATGGGACCTGCTCGGCGTTTCGTGTGCAGCTGCGGACGCGCGGAGGCGAACCCCGCTACCTGCAGATCGATCCGTGGACCTGTGCCGAGGTGAAGGACAAGTCGAACCTGCGCTAGCCCGATGCGTTCTCTTCGCTCCCCTTCGGTTCCGGCGCGCGCCTTCACCCTCATCGAGGTGTTGTGTGCCCTGGTGGTCTTCACCATGGCCGCCGTGGTGCTGGGGGGCGCCTACGTCAATGTGCTCAACGCCTACCATGTCATTGATCGGAGCGTGCGCAGCGACGACGATCTCCGGTTTGCCCGCGCCATCCTGCTGGCGGAACCCGACCTGAAAAAGGCGGAGGAGGGTGGCTCCTATTCGACGGTGGATAGCCGGCAGGTGCGCTGGGAGGCCAAGATCGAACCCACCACCGTGGCCGATCTGTTCACCGTTCACTTCTCCTGCCAGGTCGACGACCCCAAGTCCGGCACTCCCACCCGGGTCGAGCAGGTGTTTCGCGTCCTGCGGCCGACCTGGTCGGAACCGGGCGAGCGGGACAAGCTTCGGGCCGAGGCCGCGAAACGGATCCAGGAACTGCAGGAGAAACGCCGTTGAGACCTCCTCTCCAGTCCTGCAGAAAACTCCCGGCGCGGAAGCGTGGGGGATTCACCTTGCTTGAAATTCTGGTCGCCCTCGCGCTGGTCGGTCTCGTGCTGGTCGGACTGAATACGTTTCTCTTCTCGATGGGAGAACTGTGGGGGAAGGGCAGCGAAAGCAGGTTGTTTGACCAGCATGTCCGGGCGGTGTCGCGTTTTCTGGAGCGGGAGCTTCGCACCGCGGCCTGGCCCCCCGCCGTGCCGGCCGGGACGGCCGGGGTGTCCGCCAAGGAGGTCAAGGCCCAGTCGGGCATTCGCGGTCAACTGCTCACCTTCGAACTGCGCGAAGGTAGCCGGCTCTTCACCTGGCCCGAACATGCCTTGCCTGACGTGGTCTGCTCCCTGGCAGTTCGGGATGGCGCGGGCCTGATGCTGCTCTGGCACTCGCGGATTGAGTCCCACTTTGACGACGATCCGCCGCGCGAGACCATCGTGTCCCCCTTTGTGACCACCCTGCAGTACGAGTACTACGATCCCGATTTCAAGAGCTGGCGGGCCGAGAGCAGCCTGCGTCGCAGTCGCGAGGGTGGCGATTCCTATGACACCCCGCAGCGACTCCGGTTGACCTTCAAGCAGGGCGCGATGGCCCGGGACTCGACCATCACCATCCCGGCCGCAGCGGAAGGGCTGCCGACCTTCTGAGCATGTCGCCTGAGGCCAGATCTTTCGTGAATCCGCCGCCGCGCTCCTC
This sequence comes from Opitutaceae bacterium, assembly GCA_016794725.1. Classification (GTDB taxonomy): domain Bacteria; phylum Verrucomicrobiota; class Verrucomicrobiia; order Opitutales; family Opitutaceae; genus UBA6669. The sequence continues at coordinate 1,494 of JAEUGZ010000468.1, forward strand.
CCCGGGGGAGGAGCGAGTCACGCGGTCGTCCGGTGAATCGGTTCGCCGACTCCGGGCTGGCGGCACCCCGCGCACCGGTTCGGTCCTCGTCATCGTGCTGGTGGCGCTGGTCTTTGCCGCCGTGGCCCTGACGGCCTTCATGGAGAAGGCGGGCAATGATCTGCTCATGGAGACCCGGGAGGCCGACATGCTTCGCCTGCGCATGGAGGCGCAGTCGGCGCTGGAGACCACCCTGGCGGTGCTCGAGGACTTCCGGGCGGTGAACGGCGGACTGCGCAGCCCGGCGGAGGGGTGGGACGATCCGCTGGGGTTTGTTGGATACGAGCCGGGCGAGGGCACAAAGATCGATGTTTCCTTCGAAGACGAGAGCGGAAAGCTGTCCCTGCCGACGATCGAGGGGCCGACCTTGGTGGCGTTGTTCAAGGGCTGGCAGCTGCATCAGTCCGACGCCGAACGCCTGTCTGACGCCCTCATGGGCTGGATGCGCCCCGACTATGTGGCGGCCTCGGCCGGCGCGCCCGGCGTCGAGGACTACGACCGGGGTGAATTGCCCTACAAGCCGCCGACCCGCTCCCTGCGGTCCTTTTCCGAACTCGCGGCGATCAAGGTGGTGAACGAGTTCTTTTACGACGAGAAGGGACGCCCGAACGAGCTCTGGCGTCGCTTCCGCGACACCGTATCGCTTTACAACTACAAGGCGCCCAACCTCAACGCGGCGCCGGGTGACGCCCTGGCGGCGCTGAGCAACTTCGACCCCTTGCAGCAGAAGCGGTTTGAGGAGTACCGGCGGGGCGAGGGCGCCTTCGCGCGACAGGGTCCCGGATATTTCAAATCCACCGGGGATGCCGCCGCCATCGCCGGCGGACAGAACTCGATCACGGGATTCGGGGTCGACATCCGGGCGCTCCGGATCCGGCTGCTTGTGCACAAGGGGGCGGCCCACTACGAACTCACCGTGGTGGTGGCCCCACCCGGCGGAGCACAGCTGGTCCGCTCCGGGCCGGCCGCACCCTCGCGAACGGAAGCACAGCCCAAGGCGCAAGACACTGCGGCCAAAGCCGCACCCGCGATGAGCGGTGCGGGCGGAGCGAAAGGTGGCGAAGGTGCGGCGAAAAAGCTGAACTACCCCTTTACTCTCTTGGAAATCACCGAGAACGTAGTGATGTCGTCCCAGTACTCACCTGAACCTGCGCTTTGAGCATGTCCACCGAGACTCTTCCCATCCCTCCTGATGCCGCGCCCGTTGCGGAGGCGGCCTTGCCGCGGGTGGTCATCCTGGCCGACAGTCGGTTCTTTGTCCGGTCGGTCCCTGTCAATGCCAGCGGTTCGGCCGAAGACGTCGCCACCCAGGTGGAGCTGGCGTTGGAGACGCTTTCCCCGTTTCCCGTTAATCAGCTCTACCACGGTCACTTGTGGAAACCGGGCTCCGCCCACGCCCTTGCCTATGCGGCGTATCGGCGACGGTTTACCCCTGAAGAAACGGAGTTCTGGTCCAGCGCCGACCTGGTGATCCCTACGTTTGTCACGGCCTTTGGGTACCCCATCGCGACGGGAGGCACGGTCCTGTTCACGGGGCCGGATTTTGTGACCGCCGTCCACTGGGGGGATGCAGGCGGGGTGCCGTCCCGGGTGTTGACTGAGCCGCTCGCGGTCGACGCGTCCCCGGAGGAACGCAGCCAGGTGCGCGAGGCGGTGCTCCGGGCGTTGGGCGGCACCAACACGCTGGTGGAGCTGGATGCTCCCGCGTACCTTCCCGGCGACCTTGAGTCGCCCGTTCAGGCCTTTACGGCCTCGGGAAAGACCCTGTCCGTGTCCGTCGCCGATTCCTCGGCCCTGGATGTGCGCGACAAGGCCGAACTGGCCGCGCGGCGCCGGGCCAAAGCGAGAGATCTGGCGTTGTGGCGGTGTTTCATCGGCCTCCTTGCCCTCCTGCTGTTTGCGCTGGTCGGTGAAGGGGGCCTGATTGGACTTCGCGCCTGGGGCAGGTCGCGTCAGGCGACGCTGGATGCGCGTCAGCCGAAGGTTGACCGGATCATGGCGCAACAGACCCTTGCCACCCGCATCGAGGAACTCTCAACCAAGCGGCTGCGACCGTTTGAGATGATCACCATGGTGCATGTTGAAAGCGCGACAGGGACCAAGAAGCCGGACTCAATTCAGTTCCTGCGCACCACGACCAGCGGATTAAATGTCCTCCAGATCGAGGCCCAGACACGGATCGGCGGCGATCTCGCGCTTTACCAGGCGGCCCTCCGCCAGAATCCGGCGATTGCGTCAATCGAGGTGACCAAGCAGGAACTGCGCGATGCCACCACGTCCTTCACCTTGGTGGTCACCTTCAAACCTGAGGCCTTGATGCCCGCCGCCGCGCCATGAAAAAGCTCCGGACCTATTTTCTCACCCGGCTTCTACGCGAGAAGATCCTCCTGCTCGGCCTGCTCGGCGTCGCAGCGGCCATTTGGCTTTCCAGCTGGATGGACCGGGTGCAACTCGGGGTGCGCGCCCACTCGCAGGTCTCCACCGATCTGGCCGTGCAGGATCAGTGGTTGCAGCAACAGGACCGGATTGAGGCGCTGGCAAAGGCGGCGGTGGAGCATCTGGATCCGAAGAAGAGCCTCGATTCCGTCCGCCTGCAAACCGAGGTCACCGACATGGCCACGGCCGCCGGCATCACGGCCAACCGGAGCATCGACTCTCCGCGCACGGATCGCACCCCGGAGTTTGCCGTCCACTCGATTGAGTTCCGGGCCCGCCGGGCCGATTACGAGAACCTGCAACGGTTTTACGCCAAGATTGTCGAGCGCGCCCCCTACATGGGTCTCGAGCAGTTCTCCCTTTCGACGGTGCCGAGCCGTTCGTCGGAGATCGAGGCGGTGTTCCGCATCACCGCGGTCGAGATCACCCGCTAGACCCGGCTCCGACCCCGGCCGCTCCGGTCGGGTTCCCGGCTTCTTTGTAATCAGAACAAGCTCGACCGTCGGAATCATTTTGATACCGAACGACTATGGCTCAATCGACACGGACGTCCTCGACCCGGGTGGTGGTGGTGGCGGGCCTGCTTGCCTTCCTTTTGCCAAAACAGGTCCGCTCCGAGGATCAAATCGCCTATAAGTTTCAATCGTGGCAGGAGGATGGCGGTCGGATTCGCGTCGATGCCCACTACGCGCTGGTCGAAAAGGACCTTGGACTGGAAACAAGACTCAAGCTCACCGGTTTGGTCGACGCCATCGCCGGAGCCACCCCCAACGGCCAGCCCGCACCCGCAGGAAGCGACCAGGTGCCGCTCTCCCAGCTGACGGACCGCCGCAAGGCCTGGACCGCGGATCTGTCCCACCAGTTCACCCGTTCCAACGTTACGCTGGCTTACGCGCAAAGCCGGGAAAGTGACTACATTTCCAAAGGCTGGTCGATCAACACGCTGACTGACTTCAACGCCAAGAACACGACACTGCTGGTCGGGTACGCCCGGGTGGACGACGACATCACGGCGCGGTTTCTGCCGGCGCCGCGGATCAAGACGGGCGACGACGTCGTGGTCGGGGTGACTCAGCTGCTCAACCCCCACGCCTCGGTCACCGTCAATCTGACGCATGGCGCCTCGCGGGGGTATCTGTCGGATCCCTACAAAATCATCCAAAAGCGCACCGAGATCCTGCCCGGGCTCTTTCTGCCGCTGACTTTTCCCGAGAACCGGCCCGAGGAGCGCAGGAAGTGGGTCCTCTTTGCCGGTTCCAATCTCGCCTTCGACCAGGTCAAGGGCGCGCTCGACGCCAG
>JAEUGZ010000500.1 GCA_016794725.1 Opitutaceae bacterium
GGCGCAAACCGACGCTATCAAGGAACCGGACTCGGCCTCGCCCTGACCCGCAAAATCGTGGAGGTCCAAGGTGGGACGATCAGCTTCAGCAGCAACGTCGGCAAAGGAACCACGTTTGTCGTTTCCCTCCCTCTCTTTCTGCCATGAGTGCCCCCATAATACTGGTGGTGGACGACAATCCCACGAATCTCCTCCTCATCACCGAAGTCCTCGCGTGGGAGGGATACCAGGTCGAGTCCGCAATGGACGCAGTCTCGGCGCAACTCGCGCTCAGTCGTCAGCGGCCCGATCTCATCTTGATGGACATTGGCCTTCCCGGCATGGACGGCCTCACCCTCACCCGCCTTTTGAAGGGCAACGCGGAGACCCGGGGCATTCCCATTGCCGCCGTTACCGCCTCCGCGATGAAGGGTGATGACGAGAAGGTTTACGCCGCCGGGTGTAATGCCTACATCACCAAGCCCATCAACGCCTCCGAGTTGATCCACACGGTCGCCACCCTGCTCGGGCGCCCGGCGCAGCCACCTGCGACGAAAGTCAACGAAGCAATCGCTCCGCCAGCCCCCTCGTCGACCCCTGCCCGGCAGGGCGGTGAACATGTGTTGATTGCAGACGACTTCGCTCCAAACCGGCTGCTGTTGCGCGACATCCTCGAATCCGAGGGCTTTCGCGTCACGGAATCCGGCGACGGAGCGGAGGCGCTGGAAATCCTGGAGCGTGAATCCGTGGATGCCGTGGTCTCAGACGTGCTGATGCCCAATATTGATGGGTTTCGGCTTTGCATGGAAATCCGCCGCAACTCCAAACTAAAATCGCTGCCCTTCATTGTCTACACCAGCACCTACAGCTCTTCCGCTGACAAAGCGCTCGCGGAGAAAGTCGGTGCGGACCACTATCTCGTCAAACCGGCGCCAGCACACCTGGTGATTGCCACGCTACGCAATGCCATAAAAGCCGGCAGCCTGAAACAATCGCCTCCCACCGTCGACGACGAGATTTTGGTTATCAAGCAGTACAATACGGCCCTGGTGGCCAAGCTCGAGAAAAAGCACGAGGATTTGAGCCGGGCGTTGCGGGAACTTCAGGAAGCCAGCGAATTCAGCCGGCAGATTGTCGCAGGCGCTCGGGAGGGGATCGCCGTTTTTGACCGCTCGTTTCGTTATCGCGTTTTCAATCCGTGCATGGAGGAGATCACGAAGCTGGCGGCGGTGTCAGTACTCGGAAGACGTCCCGACGAGGTGCTCCCTGCGATCCAGGCGGAAGCAATTCAAGGGCGGCTTCGACGCGCGCTTGCCGGTGAAGTCGTGCAGTCCGGCGATACCTACCGTCAGGACGACACAGATCAACCGGGAACCTGGACCACCAGCACATCGTCCCCGCTTCAGGACGCCAGTGGCTCGATTGTTGGCGTGATTGTGGTGGTCTCGGACATCACCGAACGCAAGCAGGCCGAAAATGCCCTGCGTGAGAGCGAAACCCGGTTCCGACAGCTGGCGGAAAATATCGAAGAGGTGCTCTGGATCACGGACCCTACGAAAAAACAGATGCTGTTCATCAGTCCCGCCTACGAACGCATCTGGATGCGCACTTGCACCAGTCTCTATGCCGAACCGACGAATTGGGTCGAAGCCATCCACCCGGAGGATCGTCCGCGAGTGGTGACCGCGGCAATCGAGAAACAAGCCCACGGTACCTATGACGAGACCTATCGGATCGTTCGTCCCAACGGTGAGTGCCGCTGGATTCACGACCGCGCGTTCCCAATTCGCGACGCCGCTGGCCTTGTTTTTCGAATCGCCGGTATCGCTGAGGACATCACGCAACGTCGCGAGGCGGAGATTGCGCTGCGGGAGAGCGAGGAACGCTACCGGCGCCTCATCAATGACGTGCGGGATGCAGTCTTCACACTTCGATCCGACGGAGTCATCACTTCTCTGAACCCCGCGTTCGAGAGCATTTCCGGCTATTCCTGCACCGAGTGGATTGGACGGCCATTCTGGCCACTCGTCCATCCGGACGATCTGGACCGGGCAGCGGACCGTTTCCGCCAGGTGCTGCAAGGCACGAAGACCGAACCCTTCGAGATTCAGATCCGGCGAAAGGACCAGAGTGCAGCCACGATCGAGTTTTCCTCGACACTGCAAGTCACCCACGGCCATGCCAGTCTTATTGGAATCGGGCGTGACGTCACCGAACGAAACCGTTTGGCCGCACAATTTCTTCAGGCCCAGAAGATCGAAGCAATCGGAACCCTGGCCGGAGGGATTGCTCATGATTTCAACAACATCCTGACCGGCATCAACGGCTACCTCGAGCTGGCACGGCTCGCTGCAGACAAGGACCCGGTCCTGATGGAGTACCTCGACGCGGCCCTGTCGGGAGGAATGCGAGCGGCGGACCTGATCCGCCAGATCATGAGCTTCAGCCGCCAGGAGGACCCGGAACGCAAACCGATCCGACTGCATTACATCGTAAGCGAGGCGCTCAAACTTTTACGGGCGACCATTCCTGCATCCATTGAATTGGTCACCTGCATCGACAAAGATGCTCCGGCCGTGCTGGCCGACCCCACCCAAGTCCATCAGATCGTGATGAACCTCGCCACCAACGCCTGGCACGCGATGAAAGGAAGTCCCGGGCAATTGAGGATTGTGATCGAGCGCATCCATGTGGACGAGGTTCGGATCGCTGCCAATGCGCGCGTTTTGCCAGGAACTTACTGCCGGCTCATCGTGCAGGATACGGGACACGGCATGACCCCTCAGACGCTGGCCCGCATCTTCGAGCCGTTCTTCACCACCAAACCTCGCGGCGAGGGCACCGGGCTTGGCTTGTCCGCTGTCCATGGCATTATGTCGAGCCATGGCGGATACATCCTGGTTTCGAGTGAGGTCGGCCGTGGATCCTGCTTTGAACTGTACTTCCCAGCCTACGAGCAGGGAATTCGCGAATCTGCAACCCGTGAGCAAACCGTCCCCCGCGGGAACGGGGAAGGAGTTTTGTTTGTCGACGACGAGGGATTCCTGGTCAGACTTGCCTCTCGCCTGCTCGAAGCGATGGGATACACGCCCTACGCAACGACCGACGCCAAGGAAGCACTCGCTCTTGTTCGTGCGCAACCCGAGCGCTTCAGCGTGATTGTGACCGATCTGACCATGCCCGGCCTGTCGGGCACCGAACTCGCCAAGGAACTCCTCAAAGTGCGGCCCGACCTGCCCATCATCCTGAGCACAGGCGATTCTGCGGACTGGACGGATGAACGCGTGAAATCCCTGGGCCTTCGGGAGATTCTCCCCAAGCCCCCCACCATGGAATCGCTCGGGCTCGCCCTCGCTCGTGCTCTGAAGTCGCGCGACGGGCTGGATTGACGCCTCCCTTGTGTGGCCATTTGGAGGCGGGCCCCAAGTCAGACGGGAAGACCTTCGATTCCGGCGCAGCAGGACCACCGTGCGGAGCCTTGCCTCTCGTTCATGACATCGCCTAGGATCGCATCCCCCCAAAAGATTCCTCCATGTCCCTCGCTCCTACCTCCCGCCGTCGTTTCCTTCAACAGACTGCCGTGTTCGTTGCGGCACCTCTCATTCTCCCAAGTCGGGTCTGGTCGCAGGCGACCGCGCCGAGCAAACGCCTCACGATCGGCTGCATCGGGATGGGAACACAGATGGCAGGACACCTCGGAAACTTCCTCAACCGTGATGATGTGCAAGTGGTCGCGGTCTGCGACGTCGACACGACGCGGCGGGAATTTGCCAAGAAACGCGTCGAGGATTTCTACGCCGCCAAAACCGGCACGGATTTCAAGGGGTGCAATGCGTACAACGACTTCCGGGAACTTCTGGCCCGCAAGGACATCGACATTGCGGTGATTGCGACTCCAGATCATTGGCACGCGTTCATCGCCATCGCCGCCGTGAAGGCGGGCAAAGACGTGTACTGCGAGAAACCCCTCACCTACAGTGTGCGGGAGGCGGTGGAGCTGGTTAGGGCCGTACGCAGCACCAACCGGGTGTTTCAAACGGGGTCGCAACAACGGTCGTCGAAGGAATTCCGCGTCGCGGCGGAGTTGGTGCGCAATGGCGTCATCGGAAAAGTCAGCGCCGTCAATGTCTCGTTTGGAGATCCGGCCAAACCCTTCGCCGAGCCCACCGAACCCGTCGAGCCCGGACTTGACTGGAAACTGTGGTGCGGTCCGGGCCCGCTGGTGGGCTACAGCCCCTATCTGAGCCCCCGCGGCGTGCACAAACACTTCCCGCACTGGCGGAACACCTGGGAATTTGGCGGCGGTATGATCACGGATTGGGGTGCTCATCACATCGATATTGCGCAATGGGCCCTCAATGCGGACGAAGGCGGTCCGGTTGAGGTCCGTGCACCCCAGAACTGGGAGTCTGCCAAACGCGGCGCCCAGTTGATCTACGCCGACGGCACCGTGCTCACCCATGTACGCGGCAAAGGAGTCTCCTTCTATGGGACCGAGGGCGAGATCCACGTCAATCGTGGGAAGTTCGAGTTCATTCTTGATCAGAAAACCGTTCACAAATTCTGGGACAAGGAGATCGACAAGACCACGTCGCTCGACCGCGAAGTCGTACTCACCCAGCGTGAGTACCTCGCCGATGCCAAGGTGAAGCTCTATGAGAGCTCAAGCCACTTCCAGGACTTCGTGGACGCCGTGCATGCTCGCAAGCGGCCGATCTGCGATGTCGCCATCGGGGCAAGCAGCGTGATCGCCTGCCATCTGATGAACTTTGCCTATCACTACGGCGCAAACGCCAAGTGGAATCCGGCCAAGAACAAGTTTGTCAGCGGCGGAAACCCGAAATGGCTGGCGCGAGAGCGCACCACCAAGGGCTGGGAAGTCTGAGTCCATCCGGTAGGCGGTGGTCCTTCGCGACCGCCGCCGCAGGGCGGGTCACCCTCTTCCTGCGTGGGAGGAAACTTCCACGTTCTCCCTCCGTTGCCTGGACCCGTCTCTTCGCAACCCGCCTGGGGTGGGCAGAACGCCTGACAATTTCCTGACAAACGACTGACCAGGTCATGACAACCCCGGGACGTTTTTGTGGTGAAATCATCGGAGAAACCAAGATCTCCCATGAAACTCATCCCAACCTTCCTCCTCGGCTCGGCCGCCAGCCTTTTCGCCGGTACGCCTTCGTCCGTAAACGCCGCGTCAGCGGCTCACGAATCGGTTCGCCTGCAACTCAGCCTCGATCGGTCCGTGCTCCCCGCCGGACAGCGCGAGCGTGCCATCGTCAAGGTCTCTCTTGAGGGCATCATGCCCTCAAGGCCGGAAATACGAGCCCCAGTCAATCTCGCGCTCGTATTGGATCGATCCGGCTCCATGAACGGGGAGAAAATCGAACGAGCGCGCGCGGCCGCACTTGAGGCGGTGAGGCGGCTCTCCCCCGACGATGTGTTCTCGCTGGTCGTCTACAACAACACCGCGGAGTCGCTGATTCCAGCGCGACGCGTCGGCGATGGTTCGGAGCTGGAGGAGACAATACGCTCCATCCGTTCGTTTGGAGGCACCGCCCTCTACGATGGCGTCATGCGTGGAGCGTCAGAACTTCGCCACTACACGGACGACACTCGCTACCTGCATCGCCTGATTCTGCTTTCCGATGGACTGGCCAACGTCGGTCCAAGCTCTGCGGAGGAACTCGCTCGTCTTGGCGGCACCCTGGTCCGGGAGGGCATTTCCGTCACGACAATCGGCGTCGGCCTCGACTACAATGAGGATCTGATGACACGCCTCGCGCAGCGAAGCGACGGCAACACCTACTTCGTTGCATCGAGCCGCGACCTGCCCGGCATCTTCAAGCGGGAGATCGGCGAGGTACTCAGCATTGTGGCCCGGCGTGTGGTCGTAACCGTCACCCTGCCCGAGGGCATTCGCCCGGTCGGCCTGGTGGGGCGCGAGGGGCTGCTCCGCGGACAAACCGTGGAAGTCACCCTCAACCAACTGTATGGCGGCCAGGAGAAATTCGCCCTGATCGAGGTCGAGGTGGAAGGAGCTGCCGACGGACGGGAACGCGAAATTGCCCGGGCCGAAGTGACGTTTGAAGACCCCATCGCCGGTCGCTCGGAAAAGCTGGAAGCCCGTCGCTCCGTGCGTTTCGCCACCGATGAACGCAAAGTCATCGCGTCGGCCAACCTTGCCGTTCAGACCGACTACGCCCGGAATCTCACCGCCGTGGCCAAGGACGCAGCCGTGGGTTTGGTGGATGCCCAGCGTCGCGACGAGGCCGCTCGCCAGCTGCGTGAGCGCAACCAGTCCCTGGAACGCATGGCAAAGACCTACCAAAACAGCGCGGTCCTGAGCATCGTCGCCTCCAATGCGGCTGAAGCGGATCGGCTCGAGCGCGACGGACTGGACAACGTTGCCCGGAAAACCTACCGCGCCGAAAACGCCCAGACCACGGGCCAGCAGGCAGTGAGAAATTAACTCAAGATGAAGCCGCGACCCTGACGCCGGAGCCAGACCGCGTCCCATGCCGGCTTCAGGAGGCCCCGCCCTCGGTCTCCAGCGGTCAGGTTTGCGCCCGGAGCAGTTCTTCTCTCGACTCCGACCTGAGCTCCCATGATCGCGCCCCGCAGTGTCCTCCTCTACTGGCTCCTGCTCCTGCTTCCCACGCTGGGAGCCGGGGGAGGGGCGTTCTGGCTGCTGCAGCGGGAGCAGACGAGGATCGATGCGCAAGCCGCCGCCGCCGCCGAGTCAAGCCGGGCGGCAATCGAGGCGCGCGCCAGGCTCATCGTGGAGAATATCGAACTCTTTATCGGCGACGTTCAAACCGGCTTGATGGAGTCCCTTCGCGCCCTCCCCGCAGGACAGGAAGCCCCTGCCCTTGATGAGTGGGAGAAAACCAACCCACTCGTTCGTACCACGTTTCTGACCGACTCGCAGCGCCAATTGCTGCGCCCCACCCCGTCAGGCACCGGCGCGACCGAGCGAACGAGCCTGCAAGCCTGGCTGCTTTCGAATTACAGCCAATCCAAGATCGCCGCCTCGCCTTCCCAGGAGCGGGATGCGGAGCCCGAAGTTCGGCGGGAAGTCAGCAGCAATGTGGCCACGGTTCAAAGCGCCCGCAGTGCGGTCAAGGACGTGGCCGGACTACGCACGCGTCAGGATAAGCATTCCGAATATTCCTCCGGTGAACAAACGGGTTGGACTCCCTGGCGGGACTCGTCCGGCCTTCACCTCATCGGCTGGCGCACTCCAGCGGCGGGTAACGGAGCCTTGGTCGGTGTTGTTGTCCAATTGTCGGAGATTCGAACCCGGCTCGAATCCCTGCTCCCGCGGGAGGGCGAACTGGCGGACGCATTCCTCCTGCGCGATCGCGGTGCCGTGATCCAGGAAAAGCGCTATCGTGCAAGCTCTCCTGACGCACGCGCCAAGTCCGCCGTGCCCGAAGTGGTGGTCCCTGTCGCAACGTCTTTCCTGCCTGGTTGGGAAGTGGTGGGCGTCGCCGGCTACTCCCCACAGGCGGGCAATCCCGGACGTGGTTTTCTTCTCATTGGGGGTATCCTCGTTGCCACCTTCATGGCCGCGATCCTCGCCGGAGGCGGCCTGCTCCTCGACCAGGCCAGCCGGAGCGCCGCCGAAGCAGCCCGTAAGACGTCGTTCGTCGCCAATGTCTCCCATGAGTTCAAGACACCGCTCACCACCATTCGACTCTACGCGGAGCTGCTGGCGCAGAAGCGGGTGAAGGATGCAGGACAGGCTTCGGACTACCTGCACGTGATCGGTCAGGAAACGGAACGGTTGACGCGGCTCGTGAACAACGCCCTCGATTTCAGCCGTCTCGAACAGGGCCAGAAGCGATACCATCCCGTCCCGATCGATCTGACCACGGAAATCACCCGAATCCTGGAAGTCCAGGCGCCACGCATGGCCGAGGCGCGGATGCAGTTGATTCGACGCCTACCCGATTCACCGACTTCGACCTCGCTTGATCGTGACGCCTTCAAACAAATCCTGCTCAACCTCATCGACAATGCCTGCAAATACGCCGCAGAGGGTGCTGAGCTCCTCGTGACCCTCGAATCCTTGCCCAAAGGCTTTCGGATACAGGTCAGCGACCGAGGCCCCGGAGTTCCAGCCGGACACCGCGAGCGCATCTTCGAAAAGTTCCACCGCGTGAACAACGATCTCACATCCGCACAAAACGGGGCGGGGTTGGGTTTGAGCATTGCCCGCCAGCTGGCCCGCGGACTCGGGGGCGACCTCCACCATGAACCCCGCTCCGGCGGCGGCTCGGTTTTTGTGCTTACTCTCCCATGATCGCAAAACTCCTGATCGCCGAGGACGAGACGCCCATCCGGCTCGGTCTCATCGCCACCCTTGAGAGCGAGGGATATGGAGTGACGGCTGCCGCGGACGGCGCCCAGGCGCAACACCTGCTCGCGCAGGAGAAGTTCGATCTGGTGCTGCTCGACGTCATGATGCCAAAAGTCAGCGGCTACGATGTCTGCCGCGAATTGCGCGCCAGCGGATCGCGGGTGCCCGTGCTTTTCCTCACCGCCAAAACGGAGGAGATCGACAAGGTGGTCGGCTTGAAACTCGGAGCCGATGACTACCTGACCAAACCGTTTGGAGTGCATGAACTGCTGGCACGCGTCGAAGCCCTGCTCCGCCGTTCGCGGATGTCCTCGCAGGGCCGTGATGCGACACCGTTGCCCGAGACGTTTACCTTCGGGGCGGCGACGATTGACCGAAGCCGCTTCTCGGCCACGGTCGACGGAAAAGTCCAGGCGCTGACCGCCCGGGAGCTGCGCCTGGCCGAGACCTTTGCCGCGCATGCGGGACAGGTGTTGACGCGCGATGCCCTGCTCAACGCAGTGTGGGGCATCAACTACTTTGGCACCACCCGCACCCTCGATCAGCACGTGGCCCAGCTTCGGCGCAAAGTGGACGCCCCCCCTCCGGCACGTTCAGCCATCACGACCCTGCACGGAGTGGGATACCGGCATGATCCGGGGCCGACCTAACCCCGGGGTGCGGGAGCTTCTGTATCGTCCCTTCCTTCGAGCCTCGGGGGCTCAGGTGGATTTCACCACAATGAGATCATCAATGTGCAAACCGCACCAGACCCGATCTCCGGCATGAATCGCATCGAGGATGGCACTTTCATTGGCCACCACCGCAGTCAAGCTCGTGCCTGCCTCGGTCTTCAGGAAAAGACGGTCAAGCACCCCTTGAAACAGCTCCTCCGCCACCCGAGCCTGGAACACGTTCTCCGCGTCGATCCGGGCCTTTGAGACCAGTACCTTTTCAGGCCGGATGGACACGAGGGCGCGGTCGCTATCCGCAGGCCATTGCGCCAACGCCACGGTCAGCTCCAGGCCGCCTTCAACCCGAATGCGAACGGTGGAGCCGTTGCGGGCCACCAACTCCGCATCCAACAGGTTCGCTTCACCGATGAAATCCGCCACGAACGCGGTGCACGGTTTGTGATAGATCTCGGTTGCGGAGCCAATCTGTTCAATCCTTCCCCGGTTGAAGACCGCGATGCGATCACTCATCGTCAGGGCTTCTTCCTGGTCGTGCGTAACAAAGACGAACGTCATGCCCAGGTGCTTCTGAAGCCGCTTGAGCTCCAGCTGCATCTGTTGTCGCAATTTCGCGTCCAGAGCGGACAGAGGCTCATCGAGCAGAAGTACCTTCGGACGCGGCACGATGGCGCGGGCGAGCGCGACCCGTTGCCGCTGTCCACCGGAGAGCTGGTGGGGCTTGCGTTCCTCGAATCCCTTGAGCGCCACCAGCTCGATCACCTCCGAGACGCGGCGTGCGGTCTCGGCAGGAGCCACCTTTTGCATGCGCAGTCCGAAGCCGATGTTTTCAGCGACGGACATGTGCGGAAACAACGCATAGCTTTGAAACACCTGGTTGACGTTGCGACGATAGGGCGCGAGGTGGGTGACATCTTCACCTCCAATGATCAAGGTGCCCTCCGTCGGAGTCTCGAAGCCCGAAAGCATGCGCAGCAAGGTTGTCTTACCACACCCAGAGGGCCCGAGCAGAGTGAGGAACTCGCCTTCGGCGACATTCAAACTGACCTTGTCCACCGCAGTGAAATCACCAAACCGCTTGGTTACGCCGCGCACTTCAATCATCGCATTCATCGATAGGGTCAGCGAGTCCGGCTCGCCCGCCGATGCACCAAGGCATAGGCGAGGACGAACATCAGGGTGAAGACCACACCCAGGGCCGCGCCGAAGGGGGCGTTGCGTGCGCGGAAGAATTGATTCTGGATCACATTGCCGATCATCGGCACCTGGGCACCGCCCATGAGATCGGTGATGGCAAACATGCCGATGGCCGGCACAAAAACGAGCAGCACACCGGCCGTGATTCCGGGCCAGGTGAGAGGGATGATGACTTCGGAAAACGCGCGAACCGGCCCCGCTCCCAGATCGTGTGCCGCCTCCACCAACGCATTGTCGAGCTTCTCCGCGCTGCCGTAGATGGGAAGTATCATGAAGGGCAGGTAGGCGTACACCAAACCGATGAGCACGGCGGCGGGCGTGTACAGGAGCGGCAGGGGTGCGGCGATCATTCCGGCGTACTGCAGCAGCCCGTTCAGCAATCCTTCATTCTTGAGTATCGCAATCCACGCGTAGGTTCGGATGAGAAAACTCGTCC
>JAEUGZ010000512.1 GCA_016794725.1 Opitutaceae bacterium
CCGCCGGATGGGCCGCGTCGTGACCTACCACGACCGTCGGACCAACCCCAACGTCATGCTTGGCGGCACGGACGAGGCGTTCCTGGCCAGCCGGAATTTCGAAATCGCGGCCGGCCGCAACATCGGGCCGGGGGATGTCGAATTCGGCCGGGCCGTGGTCATCCTGGGAGGTGACGTGGTCAAGCGGATTTTCATCCACGAGGAGCCGCTTGGCAAACTGGTGCGGATCGACGGACAGAACTACACCGTGATCGGCGTGCTGGCCTCGAAGGGATCGGCCTTTGGACAGAGCCAGGACAATGTGGCGATCATTCCGATTACCCAGTTTCTGGATACCTACGGTCGTTCCGGCCGCTCGATCGGGATCAATGTGCAGGCGCATTCCCAGGCCGAGCTGCCGATCATCCAGGACCGGGCCACCGGTGTGATGCGTCTGGTGCGTGGTCTGGATCCGGAGGATGGCAATGACTTCGAGGTGTTTTCCAATGAGTCGCTCATCGAGGCTTTCAACAACATCGCAGGTGTGGTGGCGGTGGGTGCGTTTGTCATCAGCGCAATCGCCCTGCTCGCCTCGGGCGTGGGTGTGATGAACATCATGCTGGTCAGCGTGACGGAGCGCACGAAGGAGATTGGCATCCGCAAGAGCATCGGCGCCAAGAAGAAGAACATCCTCGTCCAGTTCCTGATCGAGGCGGTGACGCTGTCCCTGGTCGGCGGGCTGGCGGGTGTGCTCTTTGGCATCCTGGGCGGCAACGGTGTCGCCCTCATGCTCAATGCCGCACTGGTGTTTCCCTGGGCCTGGGCCGCCGCCGGGGTGATCGTGTGCAGCGGCATCGGCATCACCTTCGGGCTCTATCCGGCCTGGAAGGCGGCCAACCTCGATCCGATCGAGGCGTTGCGTTACGAGTGAGTCCGGCGCGAGGCAGGCTCAGGACGCGGGAAACCCCGGAAGGTTCCGGGCCGGGGGTCAGCCGCGGCGGATTTCGGATCCGTTGAAGCGGATCTGGATGCGGTAGACCTTTTTGACCCGGCAGCGGATGGCGCCGGTGGCGAGATCGACCCGTTCCGGGATCTCGATGCGGTGCAGATCGACGACGGCGTGGAAACCGCGCTCGCTGTAGACGTCGATCAGCATGGCCAGCGCGAGCGGCTCGTCGAACACGGGGTCCTCGGAGTTGACCAGAGCCACGCCCGAGATCGCATGCCGGAGCACGATGGGCATGATCTTCTTGTCGATCACGTAGATCACCTTTTCAAAAAGCTCCGTGTGCTCGAGTTCGTAGCTGTCGAGCCGTTTCACCAGTTCCTGGCGCGCGTGAATGACAATCTGGCTGGCCAGCGGCAGGCACCGCAGGCGGTCGTGGGTCCGGGGGTCGAGTTCGAGCGAGCTCTGGTACTGGAGTTCGTTGAGGATGTTCTGCTCGACCTCGCCGACCGAACCCTGCGCGTTGATGAAGTGGTAGTGATAAACCTCCTTCAGGGACTGCAGGGCGTCCCAGGTCTGTTCCTTGAACACGCGGTACCGGCGGCGTGCGAGCGTCTCGTCATAGTCCGTCGCCCGTTCCTCCAGCAGCTCCCCGATGCCCGTCCGGCGCACCTCGTCGTTGTGCGCCTTGACCTCGCGTCCGCGATGAAGCTGCCGCTGCACCGACGTCGTCTCATCGACGAACAGAACCATGATGTGGATGGTCGGTTGCCGGAAATAAATCCCGAGCGGCGTGCCGTGAAATTCGCGCCGGAGCGCCTGCATGCGCAACACCAGCAGCTTGAGGCATTCGACCTGGACCTTGGTGCGGGGAAAACCGTCGAGGATGACACCGTCGCGATACTCCGGATGCAGCAGCCGCCGCAGCAGCAGCCCCACCACTTCACGGTCGCCGACCATGCCGCCGGCATCCTTGATGCGGCGGGCGGCGGGCGAGTCCAGGAGCGCGCTAATCACCACGGGTTCGCAGGTCAGTCCCCGGGCCCTGAGGATGAAGGAGGTGTTGGTGCCTTTGCCGGCGCCGGGGGCGCCCCCGAGCAGAATGAACTCCTTGGGAAAACGCAGGTTCTCCCGACCGACATCCGCCTCCAGATCCGCCCAGACCGCGTCAAAAATCAGCTGGGCATCTTTGATCTCAAGATCCTGGATTTTCTGGGACGGGGTGGGTGCCGCGGGTTTCGGAGCCGGTGCAACAGGCGGCGGATTGACGGAGGTGTCCATGGCAGGGGAAGGGGCGATTTGGACCCATTTCACGCCGCGAGGCGACACCAGAAATCGCCCGGTTCGTTCGTGGGGTGGTCTCCGGACATCGTGCAATTCTCCGCTCAAGGTGCCGGCCCGGCTGGGCAGTTTGCATGAATCACCGGGCGGTTAGAGGGGCAATTCATCAGTGGAACCGGTATAAAACTTTCCGGAATAAATAGTTACCAAAACGAGGCTCGGACTGGCACGCGGTGGGCATTACCGGGGCTATGCTGTCGCAGCCCATCCGTTCCCCGCACTTACATTGGGCCATCACCTTTATACTCCTTTCGGTGGTGACGATGGGATTTGCTTTCGTGGGAACCGATGGCGAAACCGTGAGTCTACCGATTTGTGCTGTGGCTATGGTTTTTTTCGGGCTTGCGGTTGCGATGGTGGTCATCGTTCCCCGGCTCGGTGAAAACCACCCGGTACAGCGTTCTTTGCGACGTGTCATACGCTTCCTGAAAGCATAGCTCTCAGGATTGTTAGTTGAAGCTGGACCTGGCGGGGCTGCTTATGGCGGCCCCGCCTTGGCTTTTTTGGGGGTGGCTTTTCGCAGTCGGTGAAATTGTTTTAGATCATTGCCGTGGTGAACCTCGGCCGCGAAAATTGGTCGATGGCACGCAGTTCTGCGTGCCTCCCGCTCCTCTTTTTCTCATGCGTGTCCTAATCGTCGACGATGAAACCAGTATCCGGCGCACCACCGCGCTCGCCGTCAAGAGCATGGGACACGAGCCGTTTGAGGCCACGAGTGCGGTGCGAGCACTGAAGGTCATTGAAGACGAAGGGTGCGAGGTGTGTTTCCTCGACCTGAAACTGGGCAGCGAGGACGGGCTCGAGGTGCTGGCCCGCCTCCAGAAGGCCTATCCTGCCGTGGCGGTTGTCATGTTTACGGCCTACGCCACCATTGCCACGGCGGTGGAGGCGATGCGTCGCGGGGCGTTTGACTTCATACCGAAGCCCTTCACGCCAGATCAAATCCGGCAGGTCCTGGACAAACTGACACGGGCGCGCCGGCTGGAGAACCGGGTGCACCAACTGGAGTCGCAGCTCGCCGCGGAATCGCCGCCCAGCGAATTCATTTCGGCCGAGCCTTCGGTTCAGAAGTCACTGGATATTGCCTTCAAGGCGGCGGAAACTCCCGCCACCCTCCTCATTCTCGGACCCAGCGGCACGGGCAAGAGCGTGCTGGCGCGCGAGGTCCATGTTCGCAGCGCCCAGCGCGAATCCGCCTTTGTCACGGTCAATTGTCCCAGCCTCTCGAAAGAACTGCTCGAGAGTGAGCTCTTTGGTCACGTCAAAGGCGCCTTCACCGGAGCAACCTCCGACACCACGGGCAAAGTGGCCGCTGCCGATGGTGGCACCCTCTTTCTCGACGAGATCGGCGAGATGCCCCTCGAGATCCAACCCAAACTCCTCCGGTTATTACAAGAGCGTGAATATGAACGCGTTGGAGAATCGAAAGTCCGGCGCGCCCAGGTGCGGGTGGTGGCTGCGACGAATCGGAATCTCGCCGAAGAGGTGAAGGGGGGCCGGTTCCGGGAGGACCTCTATTATCGCCTCAATGTGATCAGTGTGACGCTGCCGGGATTGCGCGACCGGCCCTCCGACTTGAGCCGCATGGCGGAAGCGTATTTGAAGTTCTTTGCCCAGAAGCTGGGCCGCGCGTCCATGCGTTTTTCGCCGGAGGTCAGCACGGCCTTTGCGCACTACGGGTGGCCTGGCAATCTGCGCGAGCTACGCAATGTGGTGGAGCGCGCGGTGATTCTGGCGCAGGGCGACGTCATTGTGCCGGACGATCTGCCGGACGATTTTCGCGTGAGCGCTGAAATGACCCCCGCCGTGGGAGCGCGGGTGACGTTGGAGGAGCTGGAGGCGGCCCACATCCGGCGCACGCTTGCGACCTCGCGCAATCTGGATGACGCCGCCAAGGTGCTGGGGATAGATCCTGCCACGCTCTACCGCAAACGTCAGAAGTTGGGTTTGACCTAGGCCGAGACCCGGCCGGCGTCACCGACCATGCTTCGCACCCGACTCTATCTGGGACTGCTGCCGTTGTTGCTGCTGTTCCTCGCGGTCGGCTTCTACGCGCTGATTGTCTGCCGCGGCCTGGCGAAGTCGATCGAGGAGGATCTGGTCCGCAACTACCGCACCCTGATTGGTGGCTATGAGCTGCGCGAGGCGGCCAACCGCATGTACGCCGCGCTCTCCCAGCTCAACCGCGCCGACACGCGCGAGGCGCGACAGGCCTTTGAGGAGGAGCGGTCGCGGCTGAAGCGTCTGCTCTTCGACCAGGCCATGGCCTCGTCCGGTTCTTCGCGCGCGGCGCTGGTGGAGCGGATCGATGCGGCGCATCGCGAGCTCCTGGCCCAGGCCGAGGCCTCGCTTGCTCCGGGCTCGCAGCATGCCCTCGACCAGTACCGCGCGGCGGAAGGCAGGTTCTTCGGCGCGCTGGCCGCGATTGAAGCGCTGGCCTATCAGGACTACGCTCATGTCCAGGCGGTCAGCGCGAGGGCGGCGCGGACGGTCAAGGTGGCCATCCGGCTGCTGGCCGGAGCGATGGTGGCGGCGATCCTCTTGTCGTTGTTTCTCAGTTACAGACTGGCCCGGGGCCTGCTCCAGCCGATCCAGGCCGTCACCACCTCCGCCCGCGCCTTGGGCGAGGGCCACTGGGAGACCACGGTGCCGGTGGTCTCCGATGACGAGCTGGGCCAGATGGCGGCGGTCTTCAATGACATGGCGGGCCGGCTCCGGAGCTACCGCGACGCCATGAAGGAAGAGGTGAGGCGGGCGCAGCGCACCACCGAGGCGACACTGACGGCCTCCCCGGATCCCGTGCTGGTCGTATCCCGGGAGGGGCAAACCGAGCTGGTCAATCCCGCGGCCCACGAGGCGGGTCTGGGCGTCGGCGACCTGCCCGAGACGCTTGCCACCGCGGTGCAGCGGGTGATTGCCGCCGGCCAGCACGATTTGCCCACCGGCTATGATCGGGTTGTGACCCTGCGCACGGGCTTGGGGGAACGGCACTACCTGCCGCGCATCCTGGCCATCAGCGACTCCATGACCGGGTTGCACGGGGCGGCGGTCATTCTCCAGGATGTAACGAAGTTCCGGCTGCTGGATGATGCCAAGAACAACCTGGTGGGCACGGTGAGCCACGAATTGAAGACGCCGCTGACCAGCCTGCGACTTTCCGTCTACCTGCTGCTTGAGTCGAACCTCGGCCCGCTCACCGCAGACCAGCGCGAACTCCTCGAGACGGCACGGGACGGTGCCGACCGGCTGCTGCGGATCATCAATGATCTGCTCGACCTGTCCCGGCTCGAGGCGGGAGTGTCGTCACTCAACCGCACCGAGGTCGCGCTATGCGAACTGCTGGCGGACATGGCGCGGGAGATGAAACCGTTGGTGGAGGCGGCCGCCCAGGTCATCGTCATCGATTGCCCGAAAGATGCGGGTGGCGTGTGGGTGGACCGGGATCGAATCCGCCATGTCTTCATCAATCTGCTGAGCAATGCCTGCAAGTACTCCCCCGCCGGAGCGAATATCACCCTCTATGCCCGGCCGTCCGATCCCGGTTTTGCCCGGTGCGGGGTGCGCGACCAGGGGCCCGGCATTCCTCCCGAGAGCGCGGCGCGGGTGTTTGACCGGTTCTATCGAGTGCCGGGCCAGACCAAGATGGGGGCCGGCCTCGGCCTGACCATTGCCCGGGAGATTGTGGTGGCCCACGGGGGGTCCATTGCCTGCACCAGCGAGGTGGGGGTCGGCAGTGATTTTTACTTTGTTCTGCCCCGCACGGAATGAGAGACCGTGGGTCTGGCTAGGGATGCCTCCGGGTGGTTCCCTGGAAAAGTTTAGGAAACCATCCGGTGGTGCTGGCACAAATTCCTCGAACCGGGTACTGCTTTACCATTGCGGCCCTCCTGCGAACCCGTGTTCGTTTTTGGACTCGGCTGCTTTTTCCCTCAACCCACTCCCATTATGTCAAAGTCCAATCGCTCTTCCTCCTCACCCGAAGCCCTCTTGAACGACCTTCGCGCGCTCCTCTCCGAGGCAGAGTCGCTGACGGCCGGCACGGTCGCCGAACAGACCAGCGACCGGCTGGCTGACCTGCGCGCCCGCCTCAAGGAGGCCCAGGAAAGTCTCTCCGAGTACTACGAAATCGCCAAGGAACGCGTCACCGAGGGCGCCCGTCGCACGGATGCCGCCATCCGCTCACATCCCTATGAGTCCATCGTCGTCGCCCTCGGCGTGGGTGTGCTCATCGGCGCGCTGCTCCGTCGTCGCTGATTCCCGAAGCCATGGATACCCCGAAGGCTCCACCCGCTCCGGGGTTCATGGCGTCACTGCGGTCGCTGGGCGACAGTGCCCTTGAAGCCCTGCAGAGCCGGCTGACGCTCTTTTCCGTCGAGTTTCAGGAAGAGCGTCTCCGCCTGGTTCAGCTGGTGATCTGGCTGACCGCGGCGATCTTTACCGGCGTCATGGCCTTGGCCTTCGCAAGTCTGGCCCTGGCCTTCTGGCTCTGGCAAAGCTCCCCGCTGATAGCCGTAAGCGTGCTGGCCGGGGTTTACCTCCTCGGCTTTGCCATCATCGCGATCTCCTTCAAGCGGTACCTGGCGCGGCAACCGCGTCCGTTTGACGCCACCATCCAGGAGCTGGAACGCGATCGTACATGTATCCGCGGGAACAACTGACCCTGTTGGAGCACCGCAAGGCGATCCTGCAGGCGCGGATCACCCTGCAACGAATCGAACTGGCCGGACATCTGCACGGGGTGACGCGTCCCCTGGTGTGGATCGACGACGTGCGTTCGCGCTGGCAGGGCATGCCGTCGGCGGTCCGCCTCCTGGCCGGTCCGATGATTTTTCTGGTTCAGCGCCTGCTGGAACGTCGTTTGTCCATGGGCGGCCGCGTGCTGGCCTGGCTTCCGGTGGCCTGGCGGGCCTGGAAATGGGTGGCTCCGTTTCTGAAGAAGAATCCCCGTCCCGAGGAGACCTGAGGGCGGCCGCCTTCGGCGGGCATCACGTCTTGCGACGAATGATCTGGGGCGTGGCCTCGAGCTGGCCGCGCGTCACCCCGAGCTGATTCAACACCTTCAACTCGCGCCAAAGGTCGGCGCCCGAAATCTCGCCCCGAAGCAGCTGGCGATAGCAGCCCAGCGTGCGCACGACCTCGTCCGCGTTCTCGTGGATGAACTCAATGCGGAAGGAACGGGCGCCCAGGTCGAGGAACCGGGTCAGGTACTCCGCGCCGGTCTGAGCGCGATTGTTGTACACGGTGTTCCGGCAACCGGCGTCCGCCTTGAGCGGCAGCTCCGCGCCCACCCGGTCGCGCAGCACCACGCGGTGGGTGTCGCAGGGACGACCGCAGTCGCGGTAGTCCTTGCCGGAGGAAAGAAAGGCGCAGAACACGCAGTGCTCCATGTGAAACATGGGCATGTGCTGGTGCAGGGTCAGGTCGAACCACGCGGGAGGGGCCGTCTGCAGCAGGGACTCCAGTTGAGCGACATTCAGGTCGTAGCTGGCGGTGACTCGCTCGAGTCCGTGCTCCCGGATGAAAAGGTCAGCGCTGAGCGGATTGGCGACATTGAGTGAAAAGTCGCCCCGCCTGCGTTCCCCGGCAAAGAACGCGAGGTGGTCGTAGTTGCGGACCAGATATCCATCCGCCTCGCAGGAGCGCACCTGGCGCAGGATCCACTCTTCGCCGGGCTTGAAGATGCGCGGGGGCGCGACCCAGAGGCTCGACGGTTCCTTCGACCCGGCCTGCAGGCCGCGGAAACGGGTCACGGCCTCGCGGTAGTGCTTGGGGTTTTCAAACTCACAGTAGAACGTGCGCGCCCCGGCCGACCAGGCCGGCTCCAACTGCGACAGGTCGCGCAGGGTCGCGATCACTTCAGGTTCGGCGTGCACCCGGGGGGCGGCCGGATTGGGTGCGGATTCAAGCGTGACCAGCGGGGCGGTTTCCGTGTCCACGAGCGTCCAGCGCCGGGGCGCGGCCCTCAGGCGGTCGAGTTCGGTGGCGGCGTCGCGACGGAGGCGATTGAGTTCGCTGACGGGAAGGATGACGGAGCCTTCGAGGTGACCGGTCAATCGGGCCAGCTTGAAGGGAGTGCCGCCGAGGCGTCCGATCTGATCACGCAGGCGCTCTTCGGTCAGGGGCTGGTTCTGGGCCGCGGCGAGGGGGACGGCAGATTCCAGTTTGACCACGTGTCCCTGCCCGTCGTCGAGCAGGAGGGTGAGCGGGGTCCCCTCGCGGCCGTGCACCTCGGCTGAAATTTCCCGCTGAAAGCGAATTTTCTCGCCCGCAAACGTGGCGCGCACCTCGCGGTCGAGCGCGGGGTCGTTTGTCTTCCACACGCGGTTGCCGGGGTGGATCCGGCGGAAATCCAGATCGCCTTGCCCGAAGCGCAGCACGGTTTCGCCGTTCCGGGTTTCCACCTGATAGACGCGACCGCCCTCCTCCCGTTGCTCGGGATTGCCGGCGTCAAAGACCACGCCATCACCCGGCTTCAGCGGCGCCAGCAAACGCAGCGTCACCTGGTCGGAGGTCACCCGCGTCACGTCTCCCAGGTAAACGCCGCGTTTTGTGCCGAAGCGCCCATGCGCCAGCTTCTGGTTGTCGATGCCGCGGAACCAGCCGGTGTAGAGTCCGCGTGAAAACGACATCTCCAGCTCGTAGCGCTCCGCGGCCGGCGCGGGGGCGGGGTGGTGGGGATCTGCGGGCACGTTCATGGCCCGGTCCAGCGCCTGCCGGTAGACCCGTGTGATGCTGGCAACGTACTCGGGGCTTTTCAAACGTCCCTCGATTTTCAGGGAGGCCACACCCGCGTGTATCAAATCCGGCAGGACATCGAGGCCCGAGAGGTCCTGAGGACTGAGCAGGTACTTGCGATCACCGAGGTCCACCTTCTGTCCGTCGGAGTAAAGGTCGTAGGGCAGGCGGCAGGCCTGCGCGCACTCACCGCGGTTGGCGGAGCGTCCGCCGAGGGACTCGCTTGTCAGGCACTGGCCCGAATAGGCGACGCACAATGCTCCATGCACGAAGACCTCGAGGGGCAGGGCGGGGGCAGGGGTGGCGGACGCCTGCGCCTGCTGGATCTTCTCGATGTCGGCGATCGAGTTCTCGCGGGCGAGCACGACCAGGTGGGCGCCGAGGGAGCGGGCGAAATCGACTCCGGCGGCACTCGTCACCGTCATTTGCGTCGACGCATGAATGGGAAAATCCGGGGAAAGCCGCCGGATCAGCCGGCAAATGCCGACGTCCTGAACAATCGCAGCGTCGACTCCGGCGGCGATGATGCCCCGTAGGTAGTCTGCCGCGTCGGCCAGCTCGGAGGGAAAGACGAGCGTGTTGAACGTCACGTAGCCGCGCACTCCTCTCCGGTGCAGGAATTCCATCAGGCCGGGCAGATCGGCTTGGGTGAAGTTCTTGGCCCGCATGCGGGCATTGAATCGTTCCAGACCGAAGTAGATCGCATCGGCGCCGTTTTCCACCGCGGCGCGCACGCAGTCCCAGTCTCCGGCCGGAGCCAGCAATTCAGGTCGGACCCGTGGCGGTGGGAGCGCGGGAGCTGTCGACAACGCTGCGGTGGTGAGCACAGGACCAGACATGGGCAGGTGAACAGAATTATCCACCCGTGCAATGCGGGCAACCGCAATCCCGGATTCGATCCATGTATCTGATTATGAGGGATTTAAGCGCAAAGATGCAAAGGCGCGAAGATCGGAGGGGGCCTAGGTCTGGACCGGTAGAGGCTTCCGTCTTGCGCGACATCCCGCGCCGACGGGGGCTGGTCAACGGTGGCGGCCGTGACGGAAGATGTCCCAGACCACGTACAGGCCGAGCAGGGCGGACAGGAGGTAGCCGACCATTCCAAGTGCGGGATAACCAAAGAGGTAAGGCGGAATACGGGTGGTGACGATCAGGGAGGAGCCGACGATCAAGGACCCGATGATGACCCCGAGCGTGATGCGATTGGAGGCTGTCTTGAGTGCGTCATCCAGCTCTTCGAGGCCTTGATGCTGAAACTTGATCGTCAGGTCGTCTCGT
>JAEUGZ010000520.1 GCA_016794725.1 Opitutaceae bacterium
TCGAGACCTTGTCTCTTCGATTCCGTCACTCCAGACGCAACCCTGCCGCAACGCGAGTCTCAACCGCGCCCTCCACCACCTCCTTCCTCAAGGCGCACACCGCCCTCACGCGAGATCTGAGGGGCACAATTTGACAAATGGCTTGTCATTGCTAAATCCATTTAGCAAATGAGGAAAGACCCCCTCGTTTGGTCTCCGGTGAGAGCATGCAAAAGCCTCTCCGTGCCTCGCCGATCTGACTCGTCCACCCCAAACCCTCTGCGCCATGATCCAGTCACGTCTGCTCGCATGCTGTCTTCTCGCCGGTTCCACCCGCCTGCTTTGTCCGACGCTAACCGCCCAAACCGCCCCAGCTGGCGCCCCGTCGCTGGCTGGAGAAACGGTTCAACTTCAACCATTCTCGGTGACAGCTGAAAAGTCGACCGGATACAAGGTGACGACGGCGTCAACTGCGACTCGAACGAACACGCCCCTCCTGGAGATTCCCCAGTCAGTTGACATCGTCACCAAGGAATTTTGGGACGACGTCGGCGCCGTTTCATTTGATCAGTCGTTCCGATATGTCGCCAACGTCTACGTTCGCAACCGCCACGCTGGCTCTGGCGATGGCGTGAACCTGCGCGGATTCGAAACCAATGGTTCGATCTCCGTCGACGGCGTACGCATGGGCAACAACAAGCGCGATCTTGTGGGATATGATCGCCTCGAAGTGGTCAAGGGCCCGCCTTCCGCCGTGCAGGGCCGCGCCGGTGGCACCGGCCTGCTCAACTTCATCCTTAAAAAACCCGAGCTCGGACTCAACGCGACGTCGGTGAAGTATGCGTTTAGCACCGATGACAGCGACGCGATCATGAACCGCGTTGAGTTTGATTCGAACTACGCTTTCGCAGGCGGCAAGAAGCTTGCCGCGCGGGTGGCAGGATCCTGGCAGGACGGCGAGGACTACATCCAATTTCAAAACGTCAAGAACTTCGCCGCCTACCCATCGATCAAGTGGCAGATCTCTCCGAAAACGGACCTTATCCTCGTGTCCGAACTGCTCAAGTTCAACACGCCCTCACGCGAAGAGGGTCACGGATTCGCAGTCTACCCCGGGCGCCTGCGACGCCTGGTGCCGATCTTCAACAACCCGGCTGATCCCATCACCGCGCTGGATCTGCCCTACAATTTCAATATCGCTGGCCCCGGCAGCGAAGATAAATCCGACATCGCCAATCTCACGCTCTTTTTTACGCACGAGTTCTTTGACTGGCTGTACTTCAGGCAGGTTGGAAATCTGCGTTACTACAGCAACAACACCTTCACGTATACCGGCGAGGACAACACAAAAACGACCGTCAATTCCCAGTACACCGGCAATATTGGCTGGCGTCGCGGTTCGACCGGCCAGGGAGACCTGATCGCAAAGTACGCCGTCCGGAATTGGTTCGATGGCATGAGCATGGTCGGCTACTCCTACGACGATGGCGCCAGTGAGTCGTCCAATTACACCGGTGTGCCTGATGCGCCGTTTGCCACGTTGAATATGGCGGCAATCAAGGCAGCCGGCTTCAGTGAGTCGTTCTACAGCGGTCGCCGAACCAGCAATCTTGCCCGTACGAGCTACACGGAGTCCGACTCCTACAGTATTGGCCTCTTTGGCCAGCAGGACCTGCAGTTCTTCGACAAACGTCTGATCCTTACCGGGGGGCTGCGCTCCGATCACGAGGTCACCGAGACGCGCAATCGCATCACGGGTGTGCGCGCCAGCGGAGCAAACACGACGCTCAACTCCTATCGTTATGGTGTGACCTACAAGATCCGTCCGCAACTCGCCGTTTATGCAGTCAAGAGTGTGCAAAACGATGCCACGCGCACCATCCAGCGTTACAACGGATTGCTCGCGGGAGATCCGCGCCTGTCTGAATTCTTCACCGTCAGTCCCCTCACCGAGCTGAAGGAACTCGGCATGAAGGGCGAAGCCTTCCAAGGCAGGCTCTCCTTTGCCTTCAACTACTGGGAGATGATTAGAACCGGAAGTGTGGTGAACATCCTGGCCAATGGCACGTCCCAGGGCTCGCCGGTGACCTTCGGTACCCAGACCGAAATTCAGGGCGCCAAGTCCAAAGGGTGGGAATTCAGCGCGTTTGGCAGCATCACCGACCGGCTGAGTCTCATCGCCAACTACACGGACATGACCACCAGTCAGGCCTTTACAGGTCAGCAGAATAGTCTGGGATGGACCACGGCTTCCAACCCCGGAAGCATACCGCTTCGTTTCGCGCCGGAGTGGAATGCGAACATCTTTGCGAAATACAGCTTCCGCAATGAGCGCAACCTCGGCTGGGAGCTCAAGGCCGGCATCTCCGCGGTCGGTCCCCTGCTCACCCAACTGACCGGCTACGGCCTAACCCAAATCCCGGACACGCAGCGCAGCTATGACGCGGGCGTGGCCTATCGCTGGAAAAACTACAACTTCGACCTGATGGTGACCAACCTCGACAACGCTCCCTTCTACATTACGCGAGACCAGCCACCCCGGACGATTCGATTCAGCGCGAGCACCCAGTTCTAACCGTGATCACCCGACTTTCCCACGCCGTCGCAGCCTCGGCTTTGGCGACCCTGCTGCTGTGCTTGAATGCACGTGCGGACGAGCGCATGTCCCAGCTCAAGTACAACAATCCCGGATTGCTGGTCGATCTGGGGGTCGGACTCTGGGCCTGGCCCCTGCCCATGGACTTCAATGATGATGGGCTCATGGACCTCGTGGTCGCCTGCACCGACAAGCCCTCAAACGGCGTGTATGTGTTTCTTAATACGGGGGAGATCGATCCGGTCACGCACCTGCCCGTTTTCTCGCCCGGACGAAGGATCAGCGCGGCGGGGCGCTCTCCCCAGGTTTCCTACATCGCTGGACAACCTCGGGTGACAACGGCAGGCAACTATCATCCGGACTTCAAGACGTCCGGACTCGATCAATCCGTTCCCTTGGGTGATCCCGAAAAAATCCACGTGGCCGAGGGACGAATTCGCGCGAACCAATGGAAGTTTGTCGATTTCGATGGCAACGGCGTGCTCGACCTCGCTGTCGGCATCGATTTCTGGGGCGACTACGGCTGGGACGACGCCTGGACAGACAAGGGAACCTGGAAGAACGGTCCGTTGCGTGGTTATGTCTATCTGCTCCGCAACCGTGGATCCGACCAGCTGCCGGACTACCAGGCGCCGGAAAAACTGCTCACCACGGACGGCAAGCCGGTCGATGTATTCGGCATGCCATCACCCAGTTTTTCCGACTTCGACCATGATGGTGATTTAGATCTGCTCTGTGGCGAGTTCCTCGACGGTTTCACCTATTTCCAAAACGTCGGCACGAGTCAGGAACCGCGTTATGCACCCGGTCGCCGCCTGCTTTCAGCCGGTCGGCGACTGACCATGGACCTGTGCATGATCGCTCCCGTGGCCGTCGACTTCAATCGGGACGGGCACATCGATCTGGTGGTGGGTGACGAAGATGGTCGCGTGGCCCTCATCGAAGGGACGGGGTCATTTGTCGAAGGCCTGCCGCAGTTCCTGCCTCCTCGCTACTTCCGCCAGCACGCCGACAGCGTCAAGTTCGGCGCCCTTTCCGCTCCCGTCAGTGTTGATTGGGATGCTGACGGTCTTGAGGACCTGATCGTAGGCAACACCGCAGGTTACATTGGATTCATCAAGAATCTGGGTGGAACTCCGCCGCGATGGGCCGCACCCGTATACCTCGCCGCCGGCGATTCCGTTCTGCGCGAGCTGGCGGGGCCGAACGGATCAATTCAGGGTCCGGCCGAAGCCAAATGGGGTTATACCAATCCCAGCGTGGCCGACTGGGACGGGGACGGTCTGCTCGACATCATCACCAATGGCATCTGGGGAAAAATTCTCCTTTATCGGAACATCGGCACCCCGACTGAGCCGCGCCTCGCCCCGGCGGTTCCCATTACGGTCGAGTGGCCTGGAACAACGCCGAAACCCTCCTGGGTCTGGTGGACTCCCGAGGGCAAGGCCTTGGTCACTCAGTGGCGGACAACACCCAACGTGATCGACTGGAACAAGGACGGCCTCCCCGACCTCGTCATGCTCGATGCCGAGGGCTATCTCTGCCTCTTCGAGCGCCGACTCGGTGCCGGAGGGCAGCGGTTGCTCCTTCCCCCGCAGCGAGTATTCTGGGGCGAGGGCATTTCTGCCTATGACGGCAGTGGCCGGCCGCGGAACCAGGTGGCCGGACTTCTCCGGCTCAATGAGCGCAACGCGGGCGCCAGCGGGCGCCGCACCTTTACCTTCCACGATTGGAATGGCGATGGAGAGCTCGATCTCCTCGTCAATAGTGACACCAACATCAATGTCCTGCAGGGCTTGGGACGCGACGCCCAGGGTCGTTGGAGATTTAAGGACACCGGACCCGTGCACCGGCATCTGCTTGCCGCCCACTCGACCACCCCGACACTGGCGCGCTGGAATGGGCAGGCCCCTGTCCTCGTGATCGGTGCCGAGGACGGATTCTTCTATCATCTCACCCAGCAGCCTTGAGCCTCCCGCTTCGATTCGTCCATCAATCGCTTTCGTCACTCGATCCTGGGTGACGAACCAAGTGGCCTTGATCGAACTGCCCGTCCGCCAACGGTCCGCAGGCTCAGGCCCGGACCCTGGCCGCGGCACGCTTTGAATAGGCAGTGACCAACAGGCCTGCGACCAGGATCGCCGCGGTGCCGAACACAATGATGAGAAAGCCGTGGAAAGGGCTCCGCAGTGCCGTCGGCAAACTGGACATGGAGGGAGAGAACGTCATCCATATGATGACCACCAGACCCACCAAC
>JAEUGZ010000534.1 GCA_016794725.1 Opitutaceae bacterium
GCGTGACATCGCCCTTCCACAGCAGGTCAAGGTCGCCGCGCAGCAGGTCGAGCGATCGCTGCCCGGGCAAAAGCCGTTCATACCGCTCCAGCAATTCGGCCGCCGCCGGATAGGCGCGCATGCGGACCAGGGTGTCGATCGTGTTGTAAGCCAGGTTCGCGTTCAGCGGATCAACCGAAAGCGCCTCGCGAAACCGCCCCGCCGCCGCTGCAAACGCGCCGCGCCGCCGGTCGATGCCCGCCAGCGCGGTCATCGCCCCCGCATGGTGAGGCGACAGCTCCAGCACCGCCTCGAAGTGGGGACGCGCCAGCACCTCGTCACTGAATCCACGCCAATAATACTGTCCCAGGGCCAGCTTGGCCTCTGCGAGGTGGGGATTGAGCCGGTGCGCCTCCTGCGCCGTGTCCAGCGCTCGTGAGAGCGCCAGCGGGTCCTTGGCGCTGCTCCAGTGAAAAGTCTGGCTGTGGAGGAGCGAGAGCGACGCAAACGCGAGGGCAAAACCCGGATCCAGGGTCACCACTTCATCGAGCAAGGCCCTCGACCGCTCGAGGTCCTGCACCGGATTCTTCGCCTCGCGCGCGAGGGTCAACGCCTCCAGGTAGAGCGCCTGCGCACGGGGAACCCGCGAACCGGTCCCTCGCAACACGAGTTCCCGGTCGCCCCGCAATTCCGCCCGGAGGTGCACGGCCACCTCGGTGGCAATGTCAGTTTGCAGATTAAACAGATCCGTCTCGCCCCGGCGGAAGCTCCGCGACCAGCGCACCGTGCCGCCCGGCACATCAATCAGGCTCGCCGTGAACCGGATGCTGCTGTTCCAGCGTTGCACCGCTCCCTGAAGCCGGTGCGTGGGCCGGGTTCCGGGGAAGGGCCCCTCCTCCACCATCACCGAGACCACCTTGAGGTCGCTCACGCGCATCAACGTTGAAATCAACTCGTCGCGCAGTCCCGCCGCCACCAGCGCCGTTGTCGGGTCGCCATCGAGCACCGTGAGGGTATCGACGGCGAGGATCGGCTCGCGCACCCCCACTCCCGGCATCGTCACGGCCTGTCCGTCGCGTCGCAAGGTCCACGTCACCGCCACCACGCCCAGCAGCATCACCGCCACCGCCGCCAGCGCCCAACGACGCGTCGCCGGTCCCAGCAAAGGCGGCGTCGCCCACGATCCGGGGCGCGCCAGGCAACCTTCCAGCGCCGCCACCAGGGCTCCCATCGTGGGAAAGCGCCGCTCCGGGAGCCGGTCGAGGCAGCGGGCGCAAACGTCTTCGACGGACTGGGGCACGCGCACCTCCGGTGCCACCTCCGACATCCGCGGTGCCGCCGGCCGGGCGAGGATCGCCGCCAGGGTTTCCAGAGCATGGGCGCCGGTGAAGGGTGGCCGGCCCGTCACCAGGTGAAACAGCAGGGCTCCCAGGCTGTAGTGATCCGCCAGGTACGGGTCGACGGTGCGGCCTCCGCCGGACAACGACTCCGGCGCCAGAAAGGCCGGAGTGCCGAGGACCTCGCCCGCACGGGTCAACTCCTCGTTTCCCCCGTGGGCCGTCCACGCCAGCCCGAAATCCGCGACCCGCAGGCGTCCCTGGCCGTCGATCAGGAGATTCGAGGGCTTCAGATCCCGGTGCGCCACGCCCGCCTGATGGGCCCCCTCGATCGCCCGCGCCGCCTCCAGCACCAGCGTCACCGCCTCGTTCCACGGCAGCCGGCCGCCACGCCGCTGCAGCAACTGGGCCACGTCCCCCCCCTCGAGAAACTCCATCGCATACCAGACGGCATCGCCCTGCGTCCCGACTTCGAGGATGGGCACGATTCCCGGGTGTGACACCCCCGCCGCCGCCCGTGCCTCGCGCAGAAACCGTTCCCGCGCCCGCGGCTCATGCTGCCACGCACCCGCCAGCTGTTTC
Source organism: Opitutaceae bacterium (assembly GCA_016794725.1). GTDB lineage: Bacteria > Verrucomicrobiota > Verrucomicrobiia > Opitutales > Opitutaceae > UBA6669. The sequence continues at coordinate 1,899 of JAEUGZ010000534.1, forward strand.
ACCGCCCCGTACCGGCCCAGCGACCGCTGAAATGCCAGCGACACCACCCCCAACCCCCCGCGCCCCAGGGTCTCCACAAACTCAAAGCCCTCCGGCAGGACCGCCCCTTTCGCGTTCCGCTCATCGCTTCGCCTGCCCGCCCAATCCTCACTCCCTCGTTGGAGGTGGGGTCGCCGACCCCGCGACGGCGCCAGCCGCCCTTCCTCCGCTTCTCCCGCCGACTCAACCGCCCCGTCCACATCCCTTCCCATTCCCGCCGCTCCCCCATCGAACCGCCCCTCCTCGCGCACCCCCGGGTCGCTCGGCGCCGTATCCGTCATAGCCCCCTGCCCACCCAACACCCGACCCGCCAAACACCCCACGCAAAGCCCCCCGGCCACGGAGTCCAACCGTGGCGCACCACACATCGCACACTCCGGCCCACGCTTCATTTTGCTCATTTGTGCCCCTTCGCCCCACCTATCCCGAACACGTCACGGACTCCGCCACCGTGCTCGGCTCCGTCGCCGCACGTACCCCAGCTCACCCCTTCCTTTCCGAGACCTCCGCCCATCCTCCGCCTCATCCCTTCGCGCCTCCGCCTCTCCGCGTTTCAACTCCCTTGCCCTGTCCCCCTACCGCCGCAACACCAACATCAGGTACTGGAGCTCCTCGTCCGCCATGCCCGTATCCAGGACGGACTCACGCACCACCTTTCTCACACACTCTCCGAATCGCCCCGACAACCGGTGCACCGCCGCCGCGACCGCCCCCTTGGTCATGCCCAGCTCGGCCGCTACCCGTTCGTACTCCCCCGGCCCGGGCGCCCGTTGCAGAAACTCCTTCAACGCATGGAAATGCCGGCCCTTGTCCGCCGCCGCGTGCTCCAGTTCCAACGCAGCCATTGCGGCATCGAGTACGGCCAGCGCCCAGGACCGGTCGAAGGCAAATGTCGAATCCGTGGAGGCCGAAGGCTCGCCCTTGAGCCATTCCTCACCCTTGGCCTCGTCGATTGAAATGCGCGGCTGATCCCCACCCCGCCGCTGCGCCCCGGCGCGCTCCCGCTCATTGCCGAGGTAGTGACGCACCGCCCCGAGCAGAAAGTTCCGAAACCGACCCCGTTCCGGATCGGCCCGGGAGAGAAACCCCGTGGTCAGGATGTGGGCGAAGAACCCCTGCGTCAGGTCCTTCGCGTCCGCCTCACGCGCGCCCTGCCGCCGAATGAACGCGTAGACCGGATACCAGTACACCTGACACAACCGCGCCAGCGCCCGCGCCCCCTCCGAAGAGTCCGGCTCCCGTGCCGCCACCAACACCTCCGTCCACACCGTCGTCTCAAAAAGCGAGGACGACGGCGACGATGACCCTTGGGAGGTGGAAGAAACGGGAAGTTGCCCTTTCGCCATAAATTACCAGTTGCGTGCGACTAACAAACCCACCCCCAGCCAAAACACCCGCCTTTTCGCAATCAATGCGATATTTCACGTAATTCATGCGACGAAATGCCGGAGTACGAGACGGTCCCGCTCGCCTCACCCGCATTCAACTCACTTTCGACGCGTTCCCCTCCCGACGCGCGAGACAACGATACCGTCCCCTCGTCCCGCTTCGCTTGCGTTCGCGGAAAATTCACCGTGACGCCCCTACTCGCTCAGGCTGAGTGAATTCCACTCGCGCTGATTCAACCGACGGAGTCCCAGGGCAGCCCATCCCTATGCCGCGAACCGGTGACGGAACTGTCCCTTCACGCACCGACCGTTCATCTCGCCCCCGACGACCATGCCCTCCGTTTCCTATGCCGCTCACGGCTACGAACTGAGCTTCGACGCTCGCCCAGACCGCATCGACCTGCGCGACCGACCCTACCAGCCCAAGCTGACCAATCTTCCGCCAAGTTGCCCCGATGCCGCCACTATAAAGAAGTGGCTGCCCAAGTACACCCAGCGCGGGTTTATCCTCGACCAGGGATCCGATGGCGCCTGCACCGGGTTCGGCTTGGCCGCGGTGGTGAACTTCCTCCTCTTTCACGCGACAGATATCAAACCCGTCCTCCCCGCCCATCCGTTCAATGGACGTTCCGTCAGTCCTGGAATGCTCTATCAACTGGCGAAGATCTACGACGAATGGGAAGGCGAAGATTACGTCGGATCAAGTTGCCGTGGAGCCATGAAAGGTTGGCACAAACACGGTGTCTGTTCCGACAGAACCTGGGGCTACAAACCCGGCCAATGGGTGGATCCGAACCCCAACTGGGTGAAAGAGGCCCCGCAGGTTGTTCTCGGGGCCTACTACCGGATCGACATCGCATCGGCTTCAGACCTTCAGGCGGCAATCGCTGAAGTCGGCGCCGTCTATGCGTCAGGAGCCGTACACGAAGGTTGGTTCGAACCCGTGGGCAAAGCCGGCTCGCTACCAACGATTCCCTGGACCACGAAACAAAAGCAAGTGGGCGGGCATGCCTTCGCACTCGTTGGATACACACCGGAAGGACTCATCGTGCAGAATTCGTGGGGAACTTCCTGGGGCATGGGGGGATTTGCACTGCTGACCTGGGCGGATTGGGTCACTCACGCCATGGACGCCTGGGTCGCCACCCTCGGAGCCGCGTTTTCTTTTCCGTCCCAACTTGGAGTCGGAAAGGCCAAAGGCAAAGGAACCGTCAATCGGCCGATTCCCGTCTCACGACGCTACCGATATGAGTCCTCCTCCCTCGATGGTCCGGTCGGAATCGGCAACCTCGCGACCGCGAATCCACGGGTCCCGCCACCCCTCACCCGCGATCAGGCGGAGCCGTTCGGATTCGAACTCTTCAACGACGGGCGCCTGATTCATCGCAGCCTTGACGAGGAAACGGCCCTGACTCAGGCCGCCTCCCGCATTGAGGCAGCACGCCGGTGGCTCATGGCCAAACCGCCGGCGCAACGCCGACTCGTATTGTTTGCGCACGGTGGACTCAACTCGCGCACGGCGGGCTGGGATCGCGCCCGCGTGATGGCCCCTCTCTTCCTCGCCAACGACATCTATCCGCTCTTTGTGGTCTGGGGCACGGGTTTCGGTGAGACCATTTTCAACATCATCCGGGACCTCTTCCCGCGCCTCGAGAAAGAGCTACCCGCCCAAGGCCGGCTCGCCGAGTGGATCGCCGATCACTGGGACAACACGCTCGAGTTCCTGCTGCGACCAGCCGGTCGTCCGCTTTGGACCGAGATGCGGGAGAATGCGGCCCGCTCAATACAGAACGAAGGAGGCATGCGATGGCTGGCCGCGGCGCTTCGTCAACTCTCCGATGCTGTACCCGGTCTGCAGATTCACCTGATTGGTCACTCCGCCGGCGGCATCCTCCTCTCTCACTTCATCCAGCGGCTGCAGGAGGAAGCACAGCCGGTGGCCTCGCTCCATCTCTATGCCCCAGCCGCATCGGTGGCTCTCGCACTCGACACCCTCGTTCCTGCTGAAGCCGCCGGGGTCATCAACTGGGACACCTGCTACCTGGATGCGTTGGACAACGCCTGCGAGCGAGCCGACAACGTCGGAGGCATCTACCGAAAGTCTCTTCTCTACCTCGTCAGCCGCGCCCTCGACGACGACAAGTCCATGCCGCTGATAGGACTTCAGACCGTCTGGGATCCGACTTTCGACGATCAAGCGAGTTGGAGCCCGTACCAGAGGGGACTGATCCATGCCTGGCGCGCCGCTGCTTTAACGGTGCAGCGGACCTTTGTCCCGCGTGGATCAGGAACCGTGAGAGAGACCCCCAGAAAACTCGAAAGCTGGGGACACGGCCTCTTCGACAACGACCTCGCCACCGTCAACCGAACCATTGGACGGATCCGGGGAAGTGAACCTCTCCTTCCTGCCACTGACCTGACCGGCCCCTAGCACCGCGGACGAACGACCCGCACCGCTTCACACATGAATGCGAGCTAGGCAGAACACGCCTTCACCGGGAAAAGCGACCAACGCGAAGCAGGGTCTGCAAACGGAGCCAATCGACCATGGACGTTGAGAACGTGGAGCAATCCACCCTGAACAAACTTTACCTGATCGTACTTGGCGTCGTGGGTCTGCTTTCGCTCGGAACCGTGGCGCTGTGCCATTGGACGGCAGGATGCTGCGCCGATCTCATTCCGGAGGCCGCCGCCCTCCTCTTGCTGATTGTCGCCGAGCTCTATTTTCTGGTGAAGCGCAGTCGCTCCGGAAGTCAGCGCGATCCGGAGGAGCACTTCAAACGTCGCGACCTGGAGGAGATCTGCCGGTTCTTCGCACTCGCGATCCTGATTGGCTTTTACGTCGTGCTTCGCCTGGGCTGGACCGACCCAACGAACCGCTACCGACTCATCCTCGTAATTGCCGTCTGGGCTTTGGCGTTCCTAAGCCTGGGAGGACTCCTCGGTTTCATCTTTGGAATCCCCCGTTCCCTGGTGGGAAGCGCGGCTGACCGGCAGGCGGAAGCGAGCCGCCTAGGATCAGGGGATACGAAGCGCAACTACCAAACCAATACCAACTTCGAGCGGGTTTCCGACTGGCTCACGCAAATCATCATCGGGGGCACCGTCACCCAACTCGCCCTCATGCCCCAATACCTCTCCGATTTGGGAGAGTATTTTTCGCGAGCGATCTTTCCATCAGGCTTCGTGGACCTGGTTTCCCTGAAGGCCTCACCCTGGAATCTCATCGGCGCAGGATCCACCGTCTACTTCACCATCACCGGCTTTCTCGGCAGCTACCTGCTGACCCGCTTGTACCTCACCGCGGCTTTGGAGCGAGCCGATGGTTCGAAGTCGTCCAAGGTCGCCCAACTGTCGAAGATCACCCACTCCGAACTGGCCGCGCTCGAAGCCGCCCCTCTCTCCTTCGATTGCGAGCAAATCGAATTTGATCCCATCGCTCGATCCGCCGCCAAGAACATTGTCACGGTGGCACTCGAACAACTCAGCCACTGGCGCGATTTGCGCGCCTGGGCAAAAGCACAGTTTGTCGAAGGAAATCCCAAGGCATCCATTGAGGGCTACATTCGCGCGCTGGAGTTGAATCCGAGCGACGCCGAAACCCACCTCGGCTATGGCTACGCACTCCGGAAAACCAAAGCTTTCCATTATCAAGTGGTCCTTGCCCAGCTCGAACTCGCGAGGGCCTCAATCATGTTGGCCACCCCCCACACCTTACGCACAACCATCTACACATCTCTGATCTACTGGAACCTCTATGACGAATCGCCACGCAGTTTCCTAACCGCCCTGCGCAACGCCTGCGAGTACCGGAAATTTGCGGAGATTCATCCTGAACTGGCCAGCGTCAACGAGCCCAGTATCCTCTTCAATGTGGCCTGCGCTTATGGGCAAGCCTACACCTGGCTGGAGCAAAGCACGAAGC
>JAEUGZ010000540.1 GCA_016794725.1 Opitutaceae bacterium
GGGATGGTGCAGGAGCACATCCTGGGCGCGCAGCACCTCGTAGATGCGCTCCGGCTGGCGCAGCGGGGAGACATTGATCGGGGTGAAGGGCGGGAACTTGAGATCCGGACGGGCGATGTCCGCCAGGCTCATCAGCCGGAGCAGGTTGAGCGGACCGGTGAGGCGGAACACGTACTCGTGGGAAAGCTCCAGGTGATCGCACAGGGTGCTGAAGATGGGGTCCTCGACACCGTCCTCGATCTCGAGCCGCACCGCCGAACCCCGGCGTTGGTTGCGCAGTTCCTCCTCGATCTTCTTGAGCAGGTTTTCAGCCTCCTCCTCGTCGATGTAGAGATCGCTGTTGCGCGTGACGCGGAACGCCCAGGCTCCGTGCACGCGGTAGCCCGGGAAAATCTCGCCCGCGCCCAGCTTGATCACGTCGGTCAGGAAGATGAAGCGCGCGCCGGTGGTGTTTTCCGGATCGATGCGCACCAGGCGCGGCAGAATCCTCGGCACCGGCAGGATGGCGACCAGGTGGTCGATGGCCGCCGTCTCGGGGTGGTCGAGCGACACCACCACGTTGAGCGTCTTGTTTCCCAGCTGGGGAAATGGATGAGACTGGTCGAGGGCCAGCGGCGTGAGCACCGGAAAGACCTGCTCCTGGAAATAGGTGCGGACCCAGGCCAGCTCGACGGCGGTGAGGGTGCGCGGCGTCTTGAACTCAATGCCGGCCGCGGCAAGGGCGGGCAGGAGCTGGTCATGCCAGCACCGGTACTGGTCCTCGACCATGGATGCCACCACCGAATGGATACGGCGCAGCTGCTCGCGCGGCGGAAGCCCGTCGACGCTCTGCTCATTCACCCCCGACTCGACCTGCTGAATCAGGCCGGCAACGCGGATTTCGAAGAACTCGTCGAGGTTGGACGAGACAATGGCGAGAAACTTGACGCGTTCCAGCAGTGGCTGCCGGCTGTTTTGTGCCTGCTCCAGCACCCGGCGGTTGAAGGCCAGCCACGACAGCTCCCGGTTGAAGTAGGCGGTTTTGACCGGCCGGGTCGGTGGTTCGATCGGCGACGTGTGGGAAGCCGGCTCGATGACCCGTTCGGTCGCGGCGGGTCGGGGCGTGCGGGTGCGCTTGGGCATGGCGGTGGGCGTGACGGAAAAGCCTAGCCCAGCCGTCGCTGGAAACGAGAACTAAAGCGCCGAGTCACCTGGTTGTAACATTTTGATAATGTGTCATTAACGGTCGAGGCGTTCCGGGCACTGATCTGGTCAGCACCGGCGGATCGCCTTGATATTGACGAAGGAGCGCACGCCCCAGACGCCGAGTTCGCGGCCCAGACCACTCTCCTTGGTGCCCCCAAAGGGCAGTGCGACCTCGCTGCGGACGGCACCATTGAGGGTGACCATGCCGCAGTCGAGGGCCTTGGCGACCCGTTCGGCGCGGGCGGAGTCGCGCGTGAACACGGCGGCGCCGAGTCCGAACGGAGTGTGGTTGGCGAGGCGGAGCGCGTCGGCTTCATTGCGGGCCGGGATCACGGCCGCGACCGGACCGAACAACTCATCCTCGAAGGCCGGGGTGCCGGCCGGAACGTGGGTCAGCACCACCGGTGGATAAAAGGCACCCGGACCCTTGGGGACGGTGCCTCCCGACAGCAGGCGGGCGCCGCCCTTGATGCTGGCGGTGACCTGTTGGTGGAGCGAGGTACGCAGGTCTTCCCGGGCCAGCGGACCCAGATCGGTGTCGGCGGAGCACGGGTCACCGACCTTGCGGGCGGCCATGCGCTCGGCGAGCCGGCGGGCGAATTCCACCTGCAGGGAGCGGGCGACGATGAAACGCTTGGCCGCGACGCAGCTTTGTCCGTTGTTCACCAGCCGGGCGGAGGCGCAGCACTCGGCCGCGGCGTCGAGATCGGCGTCCTCGAAAATAAGATACGGGTCGCTGCCACCCAGCTCCAGGACTGCGGGTTTGAGCGCCTTGCCGGCCAGGGCGGCGACGGAGCGTCCCGCTTCGGTGCTGCCGGTCAGGGTGACGGCCCGGATCCGGGGATCCGCGAGCAGGCCGGCGATGGCCGACGGAGGGACGAGCAGCGTCTGCAGCAGGCCGGCCGGCAGTCCGGCTTCGCGAGCCACCGACTCGATCGCAAGTGCGCACCCGGAAACATTGGAGGCATGTTTGAGCAGGATCGCGTTGCCGGCAATGAACGCCGGAGCGGCGGCCCGGAACAGCTGCCAGAACGGGAAGTTCCACGGCATGATGGCCAGGACCGTCCCGAGGGGCTCGAACCACACCTCTGAGCCGGCGGGGGACTCGGGCGGTGTTTCCGGAGTCAGAAAGGACGCGCCCTGCCGTGCATAGTATTCACAGCACGCAGCGCACTTTTCGATTTCAGCCTGGGCCTGGGTGATCGGCTTGCCCATTTCGGCGGTGATCAACGCGGCGAGGGAATCCCGGCGCGCCCGCAGAACGACTCCCAGCGCGCGCACCGCTTCACTGCGCGTCGCAAGGGACTCGTGGCGCCAGGCGGCGGAGCGTTTGGCGGCGCGCGCGAGGGCCTTCTCCACGCCGGCGGATGGCGTGGCACGGTAGCGTTGCAGGAGTTTTCCGGTGGCCGGATTGATTGACACCATGGGCATGTCACCACTCTGCACGGGTCCCGGCCCGCGGGCAAGGGGAGTCCGGCCACCGGGCATGACAGTGTGCCACGCGATTTCGGACAGCGTGACCGGGTCGCGAGCGGGGGACGTGGCCGCGGCGCGGCTACGTCCCCGACGATGGTCACACTGACTCGAGCAGCTTGTACATCCGCGCCACCATCTTGGTGGGATCTTCGAGCAGGCCGGCGGAGATCAGGGCGTTGTCGAGCACCTGCTCGGCGACCAGGCGGGCTTTGTCCGGGGCGGACTCGCGCGTGGCGTTGAGACGCTTCATCACCGCGTGACGCGGGTTGATCTCCAGGTTGACCTTGAGCGGGGTTTCGCCGCCGTCCTTGTTCATGGCCTTCATCATGCGCCGCATTTGCGGAGACATGAACTTGTCGGCGTTGAGGGCCAGTGCAGGGGAGCCGACGAGGCGATCGCTGGCTTTCACGTCGGTCACGCGATCACCGAGGGTTTCCTTGATCCAGGCGGACAGGGCGGCGACCTGTTCACTGGAAAGGCCGTCGTCGTCCGGCGGCTTCGGCAGATCGGCCAGCTTCACATCGGCGTGGTCGGCGGCGACGAGCTTTTTGCCGTCGAACTCGCGCACATTCGACATGACGTACTCGTCCACCGGTTCGTAGCAGAACAGCACCTCCAGATTGCGGGCCTTGAAGCCTTCCAGATACGGGCCGCTTTCGAGGGCCTCGCGGTTGGCGCCGATCAGGTAGTAAATTTCCTTTTGGTCGCCCTGGAAACGCGAGACGTAGTCCGCCAGCGAAGTCGTCTTGCCCTTTTCCGTCAGCGACGACTCGTAGCGCAGCAGTTTCACCACCTGGTCCTTGTGCGTGTAGTCGATGGCTGCGCCTTCCTTCAGGAAGATGCCGAACTGGGTGTAGAATTCCTGGAAACTGTCCGGACGATTCTTGGCCTCTTCCTCGAGGAACTTGATGAAGCGTTTGGTGATGACCTTGTTCAGTTTCTCGATGAGGGCGCGATCCTGCATCGTTTCGCGCGAGATGTTGAGCGGCAGGTCCTCGCTGTCGACGACGCCCTTGAGGAAGCGCAGCCATTCGGGCAGCAAGTCCTTGGGTTTGGCGTCGATCAGGACCTTGCGGCAATAGAGCGAAACCGACGGATCGAGCCGCGAGAAGCCGAGCTTTTCGGTGTTTTCCTTCGGGACAAAGAGCAGGGCGTTGATCGCGAGCGGGGCGTCGGCGGAGAAGTGCAGCCGCAGGCGGGGTTCCTCGTAGGCGTGGGACTGGAACTTGTAGAACTCGGTGTATTCCTCGTCCTTGATCTCATTCTTGCTGCGCAGCCAGAGGGCTTGGACGGTGTTGATGCGCTTGCCGTTGAGATTGATCGGGAACGAGACAAAGGCGCTGTACCGCTCGAGGATCTCCTTCACCTTCCACTCCTGGCTGAACTCCGCACAGTCGTCCTTCAGCTCGATGATGATCTTCACGCCCCGGCGCTGGTCGGCGATTTCCTCGATGGCGTAGCTGCCGGCGCCGTCACTCGTCCAGAGGTGGCCCGGTTCGCTCGTGCGCCAGGAGCGCGAGTAGACCTTGACGGACTTGGCGACCATGAAGGCCGAATAGAAACCGACGCCGAATTGTCCGATGAGGTTGGCGTTTTTCTGCCCGGATTCGCTCAGCGATTTGAGGAACGCCTTGGAGCCGGAGTGGGCGATCGTGCCGAGGTTCTCCACCAACTCGGCCCGGGTCATGCCGATACCAAAGTCCTGAATCGTCAGCGTCTTCGCCTTGTCATCCGTGGTGAGGTTGACCTCAAGCTCCTGACTTTCGTCCAGGATGTCCTTTTCGGTCAGCTTCGTGTGACGGAGTTTTTCGAGAGAATCCGACGCATTGGAGACGAGCTCGCGGATGAAGATTTCCTTCTCCGTATAAAGCGAATGAATGACGATATCGAGCAGCTGCTTGATCTCGGCCTGAAATTCGAAGGTTTGCGGAGGTGTGGACATGATGGGTGAAGAGAGAAGTAAAGATGAAGAGCCCGCTATCTTAGCCGTTGCCGGGAAAAATCAAGCGGAGGAAATGCCCGTTCCCGGGACCGCGGTGGGGACCGGGAGTCGGTGAGTATCCTGCAAACTTTTGTTTTATAGAAGGTTATTATAGAAGCCGCGAACCGCAAGCGAACCACCGATGGAGGCGGAGGAATGGCGTTGTCCTTCCCTCCGCGGCCGAAAGGCCAGGGCAACGCTCATTCCCGCGGGTTCCCGACCTCACCTCCACCCGAGGCGTTGGCGGCGGGTTGAGCGCTGGTCAGCGGTGGTCTACCTTGTCCTCATCGATCGGTTCGACGTGGGCGAGGGTGTGCGCCTTTTTCGGCCCGCTCAGGACGCGCCAGACGCAGTAGACAAAGAGAACGGTCACGAAGCCGACCGACAGCAGTAGATTGATCCAACCTCCGAGTGTCATGGGGTGACCTTTCCCTTGGGAGCGTGCGAGGGGTGTGAACGGGCGGCCGCGGCCTCCCAGCGTTTTCCGGCGAGGTGGGTGAGCACGAGTGCGAAGGCCGTGATGATCACGACGAGGGCGATCCCAAGGCGGGCGACGGGACTCGGCTGGGAGCCAATCAGGTCCACGACGTAGCCGCTCGGTGCAAACACGGGCTGTGAGAAGGAGAAGTTCCATCCCGCGACATTCTTCAGCAGCCACATCACAAAGATCCCGATCAGAAAGAGGGGTGTGACGTACTTAAGAATGGACTTGTAGATCGTCGGGGCGCGCATCTCGGCGCCTTCGTGCATGAGCTTCCAACCCCGCTCTATGCCCACGTTCCATCCGAAGATGATCACAAGGATGGTCGCCTGAATGAAGAGCATCAACGTGCCGACCCAGAAATCGATGGTGTCCATCGCCTTCAAGTCCTTGGAAAAATACCAGACGAAGAGCGTGCCAATGCCGGTGACAAATCCGAGCAGTGCGACCGAGGCTTTGCGTCCGAGTCCCAACCCTTCCTCGAGGAAGGCAATGCCCGGCTGCAGCATGGAGAGCGAACTCGTGATGGCCGCGAGAAAGAGCAGGATGAAGAAAATCGTCGCGAACACCTGTCCCCCGGGCATGCGCACAAACACCTCGGGCAGCACATTGAAACCCAGGGCAAACGTGCCCTGACCCGCCACGCCGGCGGTGCCGAGGAAGATGAACGCCGCGGGTACCGTGATCAGTCCGCCGAGACCCACCTCGCAAAACTCATTGGCGGCCGACGCGGTCAACCCCGACAGCACGACGTCGTCCTTGGTCTTGAGGTAGCTGGCGTAGGTGATGATCACACCGAAACCGACGGAGAGCGAAAAGAAAATCTGACCGGCGGCGGCGAGCCAGAGCTCCGGATTCTTCAATCCGGTGAGAACGTCACCCGGGTTCCACAGGTAGCCGAGCCCATTGATCACCGACTGGTCCGGCTTGGACGCATCCGGAGTGCCGAGGGTGAGCACGCGGACCAGGATGATGACCGCGATGAGAATCAGGGCCGGCATGGCGTACGTGCACACGGCTTCGATGCCTTTGGAGATGCCCCGGTAGATGAAAAAGAAATTCAGGACATAGACGATCAGCACAAAAATGCCGACGTCCTGGAGTCCGAAGTGGAGGGCGACGCCGTCGGCCTGCGCACCGGTGAAACGGGTAAAAAAGGCGCCGTAGTTCATTCCCGGCTCACTCAGCCCGCCGGTGAGGGCGTTGAGTGCGTAACCCAGGCACCAGGCCTCCACGTACACGTAGTACATGTAGATGACTACGGGCGTGAAAAATCCGATCACGCCCAGGTACTTGGCCCAGGGTTTGCCCATCAACGCGTGGAAAATCCCGGAGGTCGAATGGTACCCGCGCCGTCCGCCTTCGCGCCCCAGCGTCCATTCGACCCAGCCCAGCGGAAGGCCGATGAGCAGCAGCGACAGGAAATAGGCGATCATGAAGGCCCCGCCTCCGTACTGGGCGGCGAGGCCGGGAAACCGCAGGAAATTCCCGAGCCCCACGGCGGATCCGGCCACGGCCAGGATTACGCCAAACCGGGACGACCACGCTTCTTTCGCTTGCGCCATGGGATTGGACTAGCGACTGCCCCGGCTCGTGCAACCGTGAACTACCGTGGGCCTTGCGTCAGCGGCGTCGCCACCGCATCACCCGCCGAGGTAGGTGGCGCGCAACTGCGGGTCGCGCTTCAATTGATCGCTCGGCCCCTCCATCACCACCCGGCCGGTTTCCAGCACGTAGGCATACGACGAAACCTCCAGGGCGAGGTTCGCGTTCTGTTCGACGAGCAGGATGGTGATTCCGTGGCTGCGGTTGATCTCGACGATCTTCTCGAAAATGGTGCCGATCAACCGGGGGGCGATGCCAAGCGAGGGCTCGTCGAGCATGAGAAAGGTCGGATTGCCCATCAGGGCACGACCAATCGCGAGCATCTGCTGTTCTCCGCCGGAGAGGGTGCCGGCCACCTGACGCAGTCGCTCCTTGAGTCGGGGGAAAATGCTGAACACGTAGTCCCGCGTTGCGGCGATGCGCGCGCGGTCCCGCTGCAGATACGCGCCCATGCCGAGGTTTTCGTCGACCGAAAGGTTCGAGAACACCATGCGACCCTCCGGCACGTGACAGAGCCCCCGGCCCACGATGACATGGGCCGGCAACGCGCCGATGGCTTCATCCTTGAAAGTCACGGTGCCCCGCTTCGGCCGCAGCAGTCCCGAGATCGTGCGCAGGGTGGTGGTCTTGCCGGCGCCGTTGCCGCCGATCAGGGTGACAATTGCGCCTTTGGGAATGCGAAACGACACGCCGGACAGCGCATTGATGGCACCGTAGGACACGTGGAGATCGGAGACGTCGAGCATGGACAACAGGGGCGTGACGGGCGCTCAGCCGCAGCGATTGAGTTTAACCACAAATGGACACGAATGGACCCGAAGGAAGCAAGGGGCAGAGAGCCACCGAACGCGACGCCGCGGGAAGGTGGATACTTCGATCGAGGATGCCCTCAGTCCTCCCCATTTGTGTCCATTCGTGTCCATTCGTGGTTTTCTGCTACCTGGATCCGGCTCAGTGGTGGGCGCGGTTGGTGCTATGATCCTCGCCGAGGTAGGCTTCGATCACCTTGGGATCCTTCTGGATGTCGCCAGGTGCGCCTTCGGCGATCTTGACCCCGTAGTCGAGCACGGCGATCCGCTGACACACGCCCATCACGACCTTCATGGAATGTTCGACCAGCAGGATGGAGAGATCGAACTGTTTTTGAATCTGCTGGATCAGACGGACCAGCTCCTGTTTTTCGGACGGGTTCATGCCGGCCGCGGGTTCGTCGAGCAGCAGCAGGCGGGGTTTTGTCGCCAGGCAGCGGACGATCTCCAGCCGGCGCTGTTCTCCGTACGGCAGACTTTTGGCGGGCGCGTTGCGAAACCGGAGCAGGTTGAAGAGATCGAGCAACTCCTCGGATCGCCGGACCATGGCGGCCTCGTCGTCCTGGAATCCCCGCCACCGCAGCAGCGCGTGTCCCGCGGAGGTTTCGCGGTGAAGGTTGCATGCGGCCCGCACGTTATCGAGGACGCTGAGGCTGCCGAAGAGGCGGATGTTTTGAAAGGTGCGGGCGATGCCCCGGCCGACAATGGCGTTGACTCGAAGGTCGGCGAGCGGCATGCCGCAAAATGACACCGTTCCTTCGCTCGGCTGGGAGACCCCGGTGATGAGATTGAAGACCGTGGTCTTGCCGGCTCCGTTCGGGCCAATCAGACCCACGAGTTCGCCCGGACCGACGGTCAGGTCAACCGCGTTGACGGCGGTCAGGCCCCCGAAGCGGAGCGTCACCTGGTCGAGCCGCAGCAGCGTCGTGTCGCCTCCGGTCATGGCTTTCCTTTCGCGCCGGTGAAACGAAAGAGTCCCTGCGGACGCACCAGCATGAGCACAATGAGCAGCAGCGAGTAGATGATCATCCGATACTCGGCGATCGGTCGGAGCACCTCGGGCAACAAGGTGAGCAGCACGGCTGCGAGGATCACGCCGAGCGTGTTGCCCATGCCGCCGAGGATGACCATCACGACAATTTCGATCGAGCGGGCGAAATCGAAGCCGCGCGGATCGATGGTCAGCTTGAAGTGGGCGAAGAGTCCGCCGGCGATCCCGGCGAAAAAGGCGCCGATGACGAACGCCACGATCTTGTAGCGGGTGGTATCCAATCCGACCGCCTCCGCCGCGATCTCGTCGTCATGGGTGGCGAGAAATCCGCGGCCGTAGGTTGAGTTGACCAAACAGCCCACCGTGAAGACGGTCAGGGCGACACAGCCGTAGGTCCAGGCAAACGTCGTGTAGGCCGGCATTCCGATGAAGCCGAGGGCGCCGCCGAGGATTTCGACATTCTGGAACACGACGCGGATGATCTCGCCGAATCCCAGGGTGACGAGAGCCAGGTAGTCGCCCTTCAGCCGGAGGGAAGGCAGTCCGATGAGCAGGCCGGCGAACGCGGCGCAAAGCCCGCCAATGAGGAGGGCGGAGGCGAAGAGACCTCCCTGTCCCCAGGGCCCGCCACCGGCTTCGCCCAGCATTCGCGGCCCGAGGAACACCGTGACGGCGGAGGACAGGTAGGCGCCCACCGCCATGAAGCCGGCGTGTCCGAGGGAGAACTGTCCGGTGTGGCCGTTGACCAGGTTGAGCGAGACGGCGAGGATGATGTTGATGCCGACGCCCATCGCGACATCGAGCATGTAGGCGTCGATGCGATCCGAGAACGCGGAGATGCCGATGCTGACGGCGAGAGCGAGAAGCAGGGCGAAGTGGGGGCGCGGCATGACTCAGACCTTTTCCACGGTGAACTTGCCGAGCAGTCCGGCGGGCCGGAACAGCAGGATGATGATGAGAATGCCGAAGGCGATGGCGTCCTTGTAGGTGGAGAACTGGCTGCCCGCGACAAACGTCTCAACGGTGCCGAGGAGCAGTCCGCCCAGCGCGGCTCCGGGGATGTTGCCGATGCCGCCGAGGATGGCCGCGACAAACGCCTTCAGGCCCGGCATGACTCCCATCAGGGGATCGATCGACGGGTAGTTGATCGCGTAGAGAATGCCGCCCGCCGCGGCGAGGGCGGAGCCGAGGCCAAAGGTGAAGCTGATGACCACGTCGTTGTTCACCCCGACCAGGCGGGCCGCATTCGGATTGAGCGAAACCGCCCGCATGGCGGTGCCGATGCGGGTGCGGAAGACGATGAGCTGAAGGACGATCATCAGCACGACCGACACTCCGATCACCATCAGCTGATTGCTGGAGATGACGAGGCCGCCCACCTCGAACTGGGCGACGGGGAAGATGGCCGGAAAGTTGCGCGGGGTGGCGCCGAACACCAGCTGGCCGGTGTATTCGAGCAGCAGTGACACGCCGATCGCGGTGATGAGCACATTGAGCGTGGGTGCGCCGCGCAGCGGGCGATAGGCCAGGCGCTCGATCGTCATGCCGAGGATGGCGCAGGCTATCATCGCCCCGACGAGCACGGTGATCCCTCCCAGGATGGTGTGTTCGGGCAGGTGTTGTCCGAGGTAGTAGCCCACGAAGGCGCCGACCATGAAGACGTCGGAGTGTGCGAAATTGATGAAGCGCAGCACCCCGTAGACCATCGTGTAGCCCAGGGCGATCAGCGCGTAGATCGCACCGAGGGAGAGGCCGTTGAGCAGTTGTTGCAGGAATTCGGACATGAAGGCGGTGGAAGCGCGGCGCTAGATCGAAGGGCTTAGCCGGAACCCTGCAGTTG
>JAEUGZ010000015.1 GCA_016794725.1 Opitutaceae bacterium
GAACTGACCGGGGATCGTCTGGCGTTGTCTTCGGGTTGAGGCGGCGGCCCAGTTCACGCGTGCGTCGGACGAACTCCGACGGACGTTCCCCCGTCATCGCCTTGAAGAAGACGCTCAGATGACTTCCGTCCGCCAGTCCCACCAGGCGTCCAATGCTGTCCAGGCTGTCGTCCGACGTCGCAATCAGATGCCGGATCTTCTCCAGTCGGAGGTTCTTCAAGTGGTCATGCGGACTCGTGCCGAGCGTGGCGGTAAAATGACGTTCGAGAGACCGGCGTGAACGACCGGTCGCCGCCGCCACCTCCTCGATGCCGAAGGAGCGCGACAGATTCGCCAACATGAAGTCCGTGGCCCGATGGATGGTGGCGTCATTCACTGCTCCACTGTTGGTCGAGCGCCCCTCAACAATCCGCACGGGTGGGATGAGAATGGGCGAGGACGGCGCACGACCACACCGCAGGAGCGAGGCGATCATGCGCCCGGCCTCGAATCCGATTCTCCGACTCCCCAGGACAACGCTGGTGATCTGAAGACGGGCCAGCTTTTGAATGAGTTCATCCTGCCCCACCCCGACAATGCTGATGTCGCCCGGCACGCGGAGCCCCCGCCGGCTGCAGATGTCGGCTAGCTGGCTCGCGATCCGATCGGTCCCGGCCATGATGCCTACGGGCTTGGGCAGCCTCTCCAGCCAGCCCAACAGGGCCTTCTCGACTTTCGGATCGTAGAGTCGGCGGAGATCGGAGGAAGGGTGCCAGCACAACACCGGCTCCACCCCGAGTCGCGCAATGCCCTGGCGGAAGCCCGCTAGCCGCTGAATGGCCGAGGCACGCGAGCGCGTGCCGCAAAAACCAAAGCTACGAAAACCCTTGCCGATGAAGTAATCCGCCACCATCTGCCCCACCGCACCGTTGTCGGTCATGATACACGGCACCCGCGCCCGCGGCTCGCTATTCGAGACGTTCACCATCGGTAGCCGGAGGGCCACGCCCCGTTCTATCTGCTCGGGCGCGGGCTCGTTGAGCAGGATTGCATGCACTTGGTAGCTGCGAATCAGCTCGGCATCGAGAACGTCCACATCGAAAAACGGCAGCAGCACCCAGTGCTTCTGCGTCGCCGCAAATTCCACAAACCCCTCGAACACCTCCCGCGAGTAGGAATTGCGCAGGCTCAAACCGACGGCGATGTTGCGGCGTCGCATGGCTCACCCAAAGTCCAACTGTCGCAAATCTACAAGGTAATTCCGCAAAGCCCCATGGTCCGGTCCCGGGGGAACGGCTATCGTAGTCTCGGTTTCAATTCCCCACCCCAAGCTCTATCCCTATGAGAGTTGCCCGCCTTCGACGATTCGTTGGATTCCTATTCGCGTGGTCCGCCCTGGCTTCCGTCGCGCTTGCACAAGCGACCGGGTCGATCCGCGGCCGGGTCATGGACGCCGGCCGGAACGCACCGCTGGCCGGTGCTGAAATCACCATCTCCGAAACCGGCCTGCGCGCGGTCGCAGGCCGGGACGGCACCTACCAGATCAACGGCCTCGCCGCCGGCACCTACACGCTGGCGGTTTCCTACCTCGGATATGAGGCCACCAGCGAACGGATCGAGGTGGCGGCCGACCGGGTGGCCACCGCTGAGACGCGGCTCGGGAGCGAGGTGATTATGCTCACCGAATTCAAGGTCGAGGGCGCCCGCGAGGGACAGGCCCGCGCCCTCAACCAGCAAAAGGCCGCCGGGAATGTGAAGAACATCATTGCCGCCGACGCGATGGGCAACTTCCCGGACAAGAACGTCGCGGAGTCGCTTCAGCGCGTGCCCGGTATCCATACGGAAGGGCAACGCGGCGAGGCCCGGTTTATCACGGTGCGCGGCGCCGCACCAAGCCTGAACTCGATCACCATGGACGGGGTGTCCATCCTCGGCACGGAGGCGGACTTCCGCACCGTCTCCCTCGACGTGTTCCCGTCGGCCCAGCTTTCCGGCATCGAGGTGGTGAAGGCCCTGACTCCGGATCTCGACGCCGACAGCATCGGCGGCGCCATCCTGCTCAAGGGCCGGAGCGCCTTTGACGCCGGCCGGCGCGTGGCGACGGCCAATCTCAGCACCACCTACAACGACCTCTCCGAGAAAACCGGATACCGGGGCGCATTCACCTACGGCGATCTCCTTGGCTCGGACAAGGACTGGGGCGTTCAAATTTCTTACAGCAAGGAGCGGGTGAACGGCCTCGAACAAAACATCGAAACCAACGACTGGACGCCGACCACCGCGCTCATCAACGGCCAGACTCTGACGGGCTTCCTGCCCGTCACCCTGCTCCAAACCCACGTCACGGTCCGGAAGGACCGGGAATCGCTCAGCGGCGTCCTGGAGAAGAAATTCGACAGCGGCCTGCGCCTCTGGGTGCGCGGCTTCAGCAACCAGTTTGAGGAGTTCAATCTGCGGCACGGCCTCCGCTATGCCACCGGGGTCACAGCCACCGGGGGAAACCTGGATGCAACCCAGCCCGTGGTCGTGAACCGCGAGGGCACCTTCACGAACTACACGGCCACGCGGGCCACGGCGCGCCGCCAGATCCAACCCCGCGCGATCGACGACACGTCCGCCGCCGTCTCCGCCGGCGCCGCCCTGCAAAAGGCAGACTGGTCGGTTGAAGTAACCGCCGCGTACAGCCGGGCCGACAGCGAGCTAAAGACCGAACAGGGTCAGTGGGTCAGCAAGAGCAACGTCAACACCGCTCGCATCGACCAGACCGATCCGGACTTCTGGCGTCTCACCCAGCTCACCGGCACCTCGTTCTTCGATCCGAACGGGCTGCGGTTCAATCAGCTGCTCGTACGCCGTGACTACCTCTTCAACGACGAGACGATCCTGAAGGTCGACGGCACGCGCGAGTTCCAACTGGCCCGCCAGCCGCTCAAGTTCGCCGCCGGCACCAAGTTCCGGTGGAACACCAAATCCCGCAACAACGACCCGATCCGCTACGACTCGCTCGTGGGGGGCGCAGCTCTCGACTTCAGCGACCCGCGGCTCGGAGGCAATACGATCATTGACCAGAACTACCTGCGGGGTCGCTACGACTTCGGGCCCTCCGTCAATGCCGTCGCCATGCGCGATTTCTTCGTCGCGAATGACGCGACGTGGAACACGGACATCGGCAACTTTGCGGACTCCAACGGCCTCTTCGTGCCCAACCTCGGCAACACGCTGAACAACGCCCTGGTTAACGACTACAAGATCAAGGAGGATATCAAGGCGGGTTACCTGCGTGCCGACTACACGGCGGGCAAGTGGAACTTCATCGCAGGCGCCCGGTGGGAACAGACGGATCTCGACTTCACGGTCATCCGGGTGAACGCAAACCTGCCAAACACCAATCGCGCCCGGTATGTGCCCCTGCTGCGTTCATCGAGCTACGACGACATCCTGCCGTCACTGCACATTAAATACGACTACAGCAAGAACCTCGTTTTCCGAGGAGCCTGGTCCAATACCCTCGCCCGCCCGATCGCCGGCGACATGGTTCCCGCGTTCAACGTGGACAGCGTCAATGCCGTCATCACTGGCGGCAATCCAAACCTGCAGGCGGTCACTTCGGGCAACATCGACCTGTCCGCGGAATACTACCTTCCCCGTGTTGGTATCGTGTCGCTCGGGTACTTCTACAAGGACCTCGACGGTCCCATCTACACGGCGAATAGCTCGATCGATTTCGACGACGGAACCGGCGTCAAGCGCTACACCTATGTGACAAAGCTGAATGCCGGTCAGGCCAGCCTCTCGGGTGTGGAACTGAGCTACCAGCAACAACTGCGCTTCCTGCCCAGCCCGTTCGACGGGCTGGGATTCTACGGGAACCTCACCTGGGTGGACTCCGATGTCGACG
>JAEUGZ010000016.1 GCA_016794725.1 Opitutaceae bacterium
CTTGTCGCCCACATTCTCGAATCCCTGACCCTGCATCAGGCCGCCCTGATCCCAGGTTCCATCCGCCCCAATCGGGATGAAAACCTGCTCGGGCATCGGCTCGCGGAAAAGCAGGGCGTCATGGCTGATCAGGAGACCCAGGTCGATCGTGACCCCCGGCCAGGTTTTTGCACCCTGCCAAAGTCCGGTCAGACCGACCAGGATGTTGCCACGGTTCCAGACACTGATGCCCTCGTGCGCCTGGCGGCCGTCGTTTCCATTGGGGAGAATGACATGCTGGCCCTCGCGCGTGTAGGCGACATTGGCGGTGGGCGACCACTCGACGAAGTCACGCGATCGGTGCTGTCGCACCACGCGGGCATGGGTGGCCCGCGGTCCATCGTAGGGGCTTTGCCCGGATGAGTAGTACATTCCGTCCCACTTGAACAGGCCCCCGGCCGGTTCGACATGCATGGGCGGAAGGATGAGCTGGGAGGCGGGAATCTGGGCGTTGTCGGGAGTGACCGGGATGAGCGATTTCCAGCGCAGGCCATCCGGACTCGCAAACGGCACGAGGGTGCCGTGGCGGGTCGCACCTTTCATCCAATAGACGTGTCCGATCATCTTGTATCGCCGCGATGGATCCGGATCCTCGGGTTCGTACAGCACCTTGATGTTGATCGGCCCCAGGACGGGCTCCACCAGCACCAGGTTGTTGTTTCGATTCCCCTGGTACTCGACCAATCCCAGATTGGGTTTCACCCAGGTCACCCCGTCGTCGCTCTCGGCATAGGCCACCCGCCAGAACGAGGGATTCGCCGGGCCCTGCTCGCCGCGCGCGCCGTCCAGCGCCGCGTACCACAGCCTGAACTTGCCCTCAACGCGGATAACCGAGCCATAAAACTGCACCCCCCAGTGGTCCGGTGCGCTGCGCGGACCGCGCGCCACGACCGGATTGCCGGCGTACTTTTCAGGACGGCGCAGTTCCAGGGCCAGGCTTCGGGTGAAGGGAATCGAGTGGTTGTCAAAAGCGAAGAGGGTAATCGCCTTCGTCTCGTCGATCACGGGCTTGAACGTGCCGCCGTTGAGCTGCGTCGCACAAAACGAGGCACCCCCGAGCACGAGCAGGGCAAGGGCTTTGCCAAGCAGGCGATATGACGCAGAGGCAACGAAAGTCGGGGTGAGGCATCGAAGTTTTGATCTTTCTTGGATTTCACTCTGAGCACGCTGCGTATTTGGTGGTTCAACTGCTGAATCTAGGTTCATGATCAACGGTGTGGGATTGGAGGTGAAATCAACTCGGCTGGATCCACGCGGGATCACTTCGCCGCGTCCTGCACATAGAGAGCGTGGAATCGAATCTCTTCCTTCTTCGCTCCCTCGAACGATACTTTGATGCGGATGCGATCAGGCAGTCCCCCCAGGTTTGCGCCGTTCGGCCAAGCCACGGGCACCTGAAAGCCGCCACTCCGAATGACCGACGCCTGGGCACCGGCATAGCCCGGCAGCGGGCGTGAATCGATCCACGCAAAGCCCACGGATCCCGTGGCCGCGGGAAAGACAAACACGGATCCGGGGCAGGCGTACCCTCGCGGCCGAGACGTGAAGGCCAGCTCACGCCCAGCTCGTCCGAATCCGTGTGCATCCGGGTCCATCCGTGGTTCAATCGCGGTTCGCGGGTTGATTCGCAGTGGGAAACTAGGGGGCCAGCACCTTGCCCGGCACGCTGTTGAACTCACCGCTGCCCGGGACAAAGGGATAGCGTGCCTTGATTTCGTCGGTCAGCACCACGCCCAGGCCGGGACGCTCGGGCGGATACACATACCCGTCCCGCAGCACCAAACCGCCATCAATCAGATCGGAGTGCAGCCCCGCGTAGGCGGGGGGCATTTCCAGCATGCAGGTGTTGGCGGCGGCGAATCCGGCATGGATGTTCTGCATCAGCGACCCTCCCGCACCCCACGCGTGGGTCGCGATGGTCCGGCCCCGGTCGCTCATCATCTTCGCCACGCGCATGAACTCCCCCAGCCCGCCGGTGAAGGACGCGTCCGGCTGACCAATGTCGAAGGAGTCCTGATCAATGAACACCCGCCACTCATAGGCCGCGGTCAGGCATTCTCCACCGGCAATCGGCGTGGTCGTGGCCCGGCACAGTTCGGCATAACCCCACGGATCCGTGTAGTGCAGCGGCTCCTCCAGGAAAAACAGGTTGAAGGGCTCCAGCGCCTTGGCCACCGCGATCGCGATCTCCACCGTCCACGTGAAGGTGGCGTTGTTGCCCATATGTCCGTCCATCATGAGCCACGCATCGGGGCCGAGGTGCCGGCGCATGAAGGCGAGTTTGTCGGCCTCGAAGTCCGCCGCCTCGGCCGGCGTGCGGCCGACAAACTTTCCTTCCGCCGATCGACTGCCGGCCCCGACCTTCAGGCCGCGAAAGCCGAGCGACGTGTAGTAATCCATCTTCTGTGCCAGGCGTTCCTTGGGATAGTTGCTCGGTCCGCCTGTGGCATAACACGGCAACCGGGGGTGCCGGCAGCCGCCGAGCAGGGCGTGCACGGGCAGACCCAGCTGCTTGCCCTTCAAGTCCCAGAGCGCGGCTTCGATGCCGTTGAGGACGATCACCCCCAGCCCGACGCGGCACCAGAAGTTGCCGCAGTGATACATGCGCTGCCAGAGCACGGGGATGTCTTCGACCGTCTGGCCCACCAGGATCGGTTTGAAGAACTCCACGATCGATGGAACCGACTCCGGACAAAAATACCCGGCATAGGTCTCGCCCACTCCAACCACCCCTCCCTCCGCAATCACCTCAATAAAGGCCGCGCTGCGGCGTTTGCGGGCCTCCTGAATGAACGGGTCGTTGCTAATGGGTCCGGTCAGGAGGGTGGTACGAACGTCAATGATCTTCATGGGGGATGAGAGGGTCCAAACCTAACCAGCCGAAGGGAAAGAACCGACGCACGGGCCCGGGTTGAACCTTGGCCTGTATCGTGGTTCAAACAGATCAGGTGAATTCGAGTATACACGCGTATTGATCTTTTGTGTCAAGGCTCAACACCACCAAAGAGAGCGTTTTTCACTCGTGCACTCCCACACGCCCAAAATCGAACGAACCGTGCTTGATCGCACATTCACCTTGACCGATCGGAGCCATCCGGTATTTGTATACACGTTGTCTTCGTTCCCGGTAACCATGTCTTCTCTGGAATCACCCTCATCCACCACCGGAATGTCCAAACAGACCGGCCACGAGGGACTTCGCAACCCGGGTTTGTAAATCAACGCCTGCACCCATGCTCACCCCACGCTGGCGCGTTGCGCTGTTCCTCTTCGTCGCCGCGGGGCTGAACTATGCCGATCGCACGGCCCTGTCTTCCGTGATACCGCCGCTCCGCGCGGACCTGGGCATCACTGACGCGCAAATCGGGATGGCCGGGATGCTGTTCCTCTGGTGCTACGCGATCGCCTCACCCTTTGCCGGTAATCTCGCGGACCGTTTTTCCCGTTCGCGCATTGTGGTCTGGAGCTTGGTCGCCTGGAGTCTGGTCACGCTCGGAACGGGGCTGATTGAAAGCGTCACCGCCCTCTTCGTCATGCGCATCGCGCTCGGCATCGCCGAGAGTTTCTACCTGCCTGCTGCGGGCGCGCTGCTCGGCGACCACCACAGCTCGGCCACGAGGGGACGGGCGATGGGATTGCACATGCTCGGCCTGAACCTGGGATTGGTGCTGGGGGGAGCCTCCGCGGGGTACCTCGCCGAGCACCACGGATGGCGGTGGGGATTCTGGATCCTTGGTGGCCTGGGCCTGCTCCTCGCCGCCTCGTCCGGGGCCTTTCTGTCCGACGGTCCCCAGGCGTCGCCCACCGCGCGGCCGCGGTTGACGCCCTCCGTGGCGAAGGAAGCCTGGCTCTACCTGCTGAAGGTCCCGTCCTTTCATTGTCTGATCCTCAGCGCGATGGTGGCGGGTGTGGCCGCCTGGATCTTTCTCTCCTGGCTGCCGCTGTTCTTCTCGGAGAACTACGGCATGAAACTCGCCGCCGCCGGACTCGCCGGCGTGGCGCTCTACAAGGGCCCGGTCTTTGTCGGCATCGCCATCGGCGGATGGCTGTCCGACAAATGGACGGAACGCGACGCCCGCGGCCGGGCCCTGATCAAGGGCCTCTCGTTCATTGTCAGCGCCCCCTTCCTGTTCTTCTTCATGGGAGCCCCCTCCTTCGCCGTCATCGCCACCATGATGGTGCTTTCCTCCATCCTGCGCGCCATCGGTCTTCCCAGTGAACACCCGATCATCTGCGAAGTCGTGCCCACGCGCTACCGCTCGACTGCGATCGGGATCCTCAACACCTGCGGCTCGGCCGCCGGGGGCATCGGAGTCCTGCTCGCCGGCATCTTCAAGAAGGACCTCGGTCTGAACATGATCTTCGGAGCGTCCTCCTTCCTCTACGTGCTCGCCGGCGTCATGATGCTCATGGCCTACTGGTTTTCCATGGCCAAGGACATGTCCCGGGCCGAGGCGCTGGAATCCTCGCACCGCGCCGAAACCGCCTGACCCGCACGCCTTCGATCGCAGGTATGCCTCCACCACCGATGCTCACCGCTACCCAACCATCAGACCACACAACCGAGTCCGGCCTGCGGTGTTCACGGCGCGACCTGCTCCTGCGGGGCGTCCCCGCACTCGCGGGAGCCGCCCTGGTCGCCCCGGGTCTCCGCGCAGCCTCCCCTCCGCCCTCCTCGGAAGTCGCCTGGCCCGACCGCCGGCGACAGATCGAACGCGCCTGGCTGGACCTGATGGGAGAGTTCCCCACCGAGGTTCCTCCGCTTCGTCCAACGATGAAGCAGGTTGCGATCGAGCAGGGCATCATCCGCTACCATGTCACCTTCCAGTCAGAGGCCGACGATCGCGTCACCGGCTGGTTGCTCGTACCCGAATCCGCGCTCAAGACCCGGACTCCGGCCATCATCTGCATTCACAGCACCACCTTCGGCTCCGGAAAGGACAGCACAGTGGGCCTCGCCGGCCGGCGTCCGGTCGACCCGCCGGGCGATCCCGAGACCGGGCGCGCCTACGGTTTGAATCTGGCCCGCCACGGCTTCGTCACCCTCAGCATCGACCTGCTCACCGACGGTGAACGAATCCAACCTGGTGATAAGATCATGGATACGCGCCCGTTCTACCGGAAACACCCGGATTGGTCCATCGTGGGCAAGAACACCTGGGACATCATGCGGAGCGTGGATTTCCTCCAGACCCTCGACTTCGTCGACGGCGCCAACATTGGCTCCGTCGGCTGGTCGCTGGGCGGGCACACCGTCCTGTTCGCTGCGGCCTTCGACCCGCGGATCAATGCCACGGTCACCAATGGCGGCGTGCTCGACTGGCACCGCGCCACCCACTCCTGGGGTCGTCCCGACGACCTGAAGAACAGCCCGGAATTGGAACGCCGCTTCGGATTCAAACCGAACAGCGGACCCTACATTTACCTCAAACGATTCCGTCCCTACATCGCCGATCCTTCGAAGCCCATTCCGGTCGACTTTGACAGCCTTATGATGATGGTGGCGCCCCGGCCTCTGCTGGTGATTTCCAGTGAATGGGAGTTCTACAGTCACAAGGTCCTGCCCAAGTGTCTCGAGGCGCTTAAGGTCTACCTGAACTGGAAAGACTCCGAGGGGCTTCCCAGCGTCGTGGCCGCCCGCCAGGCGCGTCGCGGCTATGACAAGACCCTGGAGTATTACCAATTCAACAACAAGATCCCGCCGGAGAAAATACCCGGCATGCTCCGGCAGCTGGGGGCTGGCGATTGCTTCTCGTGGTTTTCGTTTCCCGGGGGACACAGTTATCCCCGCGAAGCCCGGCAACTCAGCTTTGCCTGGTTTGACCGGTGGCTGGGACGCACCCCGACCGCCTGATCGCCCGAGACCGGGGTCAGCCGAGCGACCTCCGGCCGTCCGCGCCCCGTTCAAACTCCGCCCCGGGGCCTGAATTCACGCGGGGGCTTGACCATGTGCCGGGCGGCCGTGGTCAGGTCAGGCCAGATGCCACCCGCCACCGACCCAAGGATCGCGGCGCCCAGGCAGGCCCGCTCCGGCGAGGCCACCGCGACCACGGGCACTCCGAGCGTATCCGCCGTGACCTGCAGCCAGAACGGACTGCGGGCCCCTCCCCCGGTCGCCGTGATTCTCCGCACCGCACCCCGGGCACTCACCTGGTCCACCAATCGCTGCTGTGCCTGGGCGATGCGCAGCAGGACGGCGAGCACCGCCGCGCCGTGAGGCGACGCAACGCTCCGCCCGCCGCCGTAGGCCTGCTCGGCCTGGTCCAGCAATGCCGGGATATCCAAGTCCGGCGCCTGCTGGCGTTGGTAGTCCTCCAACTGCCGTGCCCCGTTGGCATCAAACGTCAGTCGGTAGAGACGCCTGCCGTCAAAGTGCGGGCCGTGGATACACCCGGGCGCGGGCATGACCTGATCGACCAGCACCAGCGCCGCCAGCACCGTTCCCGTGGAAAGACAGGCGTCCGCCCCCTCACCCAGGCCGGAGCCGAGCGCCGCGGCATGGTGATCCAGCGCGCCCACGGCACAGGGAATGCCGGAGGGCAGACCGAGCGCCTCCTGCGCTTGAAGTCCGGTCATCCCGCACGGGGTGCCCGGCGTAAGCGGGGCGGACAATGACTCGGCCGCGAGGCCAAAGACGGCCAACGCCTCCGGCCACCAGCTTCGCCCGGGCAGGCTGTACAGTCCCGTGAGCACGGCGGTGCTCGCATCTCCCACCCGCGAGCCCGTGAGCCTGAACATCAGGTAGTCGGAAATCGTCATGACCCACCGGGTCTTCGCCCACACTTCGGGCTCGTTCCGGGCAAACCAGCGGCACTTGGCCGACAGGCGTTCGGGTGCGATCCCCAGCATCCCGGTGGCGGCACCGTGGCCACTGGTCCGGCCGAATTCAGCCAGCGATTCCTCCACCGGACGCGCCCGCTGATCATGCCAAAACACCAAGGGAGTCAGAGGCTGCCCGGCCCCATCCAGAAGAAGAAACGTATTGGCCTGGGATGAGTACGAGAGGCCGACAATGTCTTCCACCCGCGCCTGTGCTTCGCGCAAGGCTTCGTGCAGGCCCTGACGCAGGCGTGCCCAGAAGTGCGAGGCCGACACCTCAAACCGTCCCGGGGCCGGTGAATCCGGTGACACCGACACCCGCCCCAACCCGCGTAATGTGCCGTCCGTGGCAAAGAGCCCGACCTTGAAATAGGACGTGCCGAGGTCAATTCCGAGGAGCAGGGACATGGGGCGGCTCAGGGTTGCGGTTCACCCTTGATCAGAGCGAGCGTGGCTTCGACAAAACGCGGTCCGTTTTCGACCGCAAACACCGCATTGGTCGCCTCGTACCTGCCGTTTCCCACGGCCTCCGGCGTCGCAATGTAGCCCTGCAGCTCGCCGTTCGCCAGCGTAATGAGAAAGGTATGACGGGGTGCACGCGCCTTCAGCGCCAGTCCATGCTCGACGAAGAACTCGCCGGGCCAGGCGACCAACCGCCAGGGGCCGATCTGGAGGAGCTGGATTTCGGCGGGTGACGCCTGCGCCACCGCCGCCGCCAGCCGGCCGTCCGCCTTCGCCCGGGCCAGCACCGCCGTCTTCTCCGCCCCAAAGACGTCGCACTCCGCCGTGCGCACCTCCTGTCGCGCCGCCCGCTCGGCACACAGGGCCTCATACCGCGCCCGCGATGCCGCGAGGGCCGCCTCCGCCGCAGGAACGTCCGGAAACTCCCGCACCACCACGGCTACCCGCTCCCGCCGAACGGAGAGATTCGCGACAACCGTCGGCGACAGCCCGACGAGGGCTTGCGCAATCGCCCGCCCGAGGTTCTCGCCGATCCGCTGCGCCTCCGCAAAGGTGTTGGCCCGGGTCACATGCCGGGGACTCTGATTGCCGGCCGCACCCTGCAGGTAGAGCACCGGACACTGCGGCGGCAACGCCCGGCCTCGCAGCCACCGGCGCGTGAAGCCCGGGAAGTCCGCGGTGATCAGCGTCGAGTCCTCATGCAGGACCGTGGGGTGCATGCCATAGATGATCAGGCAGGCCAAAGGCTGCCCGGTGGAGAGCGCCCGGGCCACGAGCACCGGCACCTCCGGGTCGGTGGGTCCGGATGGATCATGACGGTTAGATCCCACCCCGTCCGCGTGCGCCACCCCCAGGCTCAATTCCGCCGGCGCCGCCGCCGCCGCAGCCTCCCGCGCCACCGCCACCAACCGGTCCGCCAGCCAGGCGAGGTAGCGAGGGTCCGCCCGCGGCACGACCGCATCCGCTGCGTTGCTCAGATTGTTCGTCATGACCGGCCCGGAATGGGTGTGGGTCGCCGTCAGCATGATCCCCTCGACCGGGACGCCGGTGGCAGCGGCGATTCGCGTCCGGACGTCATCCGCGAAGGCGCGGGAAAAGTAGATCAAATCACACGCCAGCACGAGCGCGGACGCGTCACCCTTTCGCACATACCAGGCCGCACTCTCCAACGGGTCATGCACACCCGTGCTCTGACGCGGCACATGGGGATATCCGAAGAGAAACACCGGCGCCGGTGGCGTGATATCGACCACCGCCGCGCCCGACCACAGCGCGGGAGAAGGGGTGGGCGTTCCAGTCGGATTCGATCCGTGCATGGAGAAATCCTCCCCAATCCGCCGGTCGTGTAAATGTTATTTTTTGTGCGCTTTTCTCATATCTTGACATTTTGCGACATTGTTTGAAACCCTCATCCCCGTGAAGAAATTCACCTCCTCCGCGCGGCAAACGCACATCCGGGACCGCCTCTCGTCGCAGAGCGGCGTGTCCATTGCCGAGCTGGCCCGGGAATTTGGCGTCAGTGAAATGACGGTGCGGCGCGACCTCGCCGTGCTCGAGGAACAGGCCCACGTCCAGCGCACCCACGGCGGCGCCAAACTGACGGAGCGGATGATCCTTGAATTCAACTATCGCGCCCAGCGGGAAAAAAACCGCCCGGCCAAGCAGGCCATCGCCGCCGAAGCGCGAAAGCTGGTCAAACCCGGTCATCGTCTGATTCTCGACACCGGCACCACCACCCTGGAACTCGCCTGCCTGCTCGCCGACGGCCAGGACATCACCGTCATCACCCCGAGTCTCGCCGTCGCCTCTGAACTGCAGCATGCGGCGGGCGTCGAGGTGGTGCTGCTGGGAGGCATCCTTCGCAGGGGCTCCCCGGATCTCACGGGTCCCGTCACCGAGCACAGCCTCAGTCTCTTCGCCGCCGATCTCGCTTTCCAGGGGGCCGACGGCATCGGTCACGATGGCGCAATTTACAACTCCGACCTGCGCCTGGCCCAGGTCGATCGGATGATGCGCCGCGTGGCCCGCCACTCCTGCGTACTCGCCGACCACAGCAAGATCGGGGTCACTGCCCTGGCGCGTTCCGGCACCCTCGCCGACGTCGACACGTTCATCACCGACGCGGGCGCGCCCGCCTCCGCCCTGCGCCACTTCGCGCGTCTCGGCCCGAAGGTCATCACCGCCGCTCGCTAATCTCTCCATGAGCACCACCGCCCACGAAACCTTTTCCACCCTGGACTGGGGCCGCGTCGATCTGAATCGCGTTCCCCACCTGCCCGTGCCCCCGCCCGGGCCCCTCTCGCAGCACTGGCACGAACGCTGCACCCGGCACTTCAAGGGACTGAGCGGCCAGGTGAAGCTCTTCCCGGTTTCGTTTGAGTCCGGCTGCGGGTGCGTCCTGCGGGACGTCGACGGAAACGAGTACATCGATTTTTCCTCGGGGATCTACGTGACCACGCTCGGCCACTGCCATCCCAAGATCAGCGAAGGCATCGCCAAGGCGGCGTTTCAGCTGATGAACGCCCATGACTTCACCACGCCGATCAAGACGGAGTTGATGGAGAAACTCGACGCGGTGCTCCCCGGCGATCTCACCGCCTTCCAGCTCTACGACTCCGGCACCGCCGCGGTCGAGGCGGGCATCCGCGTCCTGCGCGCCGCCTCCGGCCGCCACGAAACCGTCAGCTGCTTCAATGACTTTCACGGGAAAACCTACGGTGCCGTATCGCTGGGACACATACGCTCGCACGTCTACGGCGCCGTGCGTGCACCCGGCGCCCACATGGTGCCGCGGCCCGATGCCTACCGGCCGATGTGGACCAAGCCGGACGGTTCCATCGACACCGACAAGTACCTCGAATTCTATGGTCAGTACCTCGACAAGGCCACCGTCGGCGCCGTCGCCGGCTTCGTGCTCGAGCCCATTCAGGGATGGGGCGGCTCGATCATGCCTCCGGACGACTTTTTCCCCAAGTTGAGAAAATTCTGCGACGACCGGAAGCTCCTGCTCATGGCCGACGAGGTCCTGACCAGCTGGGTCCGCACCGTAAAATTCCTCGCCATGGAACACTGGG
The DNA here is from genome assembly GCA_016794725.1 of Opitutaceae bacterium. Taxonomy (GTDB): domain Bacteria; phylum Verrucomicrobiota; class Verrucomicrobiia; order Opitutales; family Opitutaceae; genus UBA6669. Next base: position 10,395 of record JAEUGZ010000016.1, read on the forward strand.
GCGTCGTGCCTGATGTCGTCACCCTGGGCAAGGGCTTCGGCAACGGCTTTCCGGTCACCTGTGTGGCCGTGCGCGAACCGTTCAAGGAGTGCTTCGAGAGCATCTCCGCCTCGAGCAGCTACGGTGGTAATCCCATGGCCTGCGCCGCAGCGCTGATCTCGACCCGGGTCATCGAGGAGGAGAACCTGCTCGAACACGCCACGCACCTCGGCGAACTCGCCCTGCGCCGCATGCAGAAAATGAAGGAACGTCACAGGATCGTCGGCGACGTTCGCGCCAAGGGGTGCCTGATGGGCATCGAGCTGGTCAAGGATCGCTCGACCAAGGAGCCGTTCGACCGGGCCGGCACGCTGGTCTACCAGAAGGCCTTCCGCAAGGGGCTCGCCTGGATCCCTGCCGGCCACATCCTGCGCATGAGCCCGCCAATCGTGATGGACGATGCCACGCTGCTTCGCGGCTTGGACCTCATCGACGAAGCAATCGGCGAAACCGCCCAGGAACTCGGATACACCTAGTCGCACGTTTTCCATGACCTCCTACCGCCTCAACCGCCTCTTTCATCCGGTGTCCCGCCGCTGCTTCGACGTGGCCATCGATCACGGTTTCTTCAACGAGTACGGTTTCCTCGCCGGCATCGAGTCGATCAGCCGGGCCGTCGCCACGGTCGCAGCCGCGGCCCCCGACGCCATCCAATTGACGGTGGGACAGGCCCGCCACCTCCAGCAGCTGCCCGGGCGCTTCAAGCCCTCGCTCGTCCTGCGGGTGGATGTCGCCAACGTCTACGGGAAGGTCCTCCCGCGGACCCTTTACAGCCGGATGATCGAAGAGCCCATCGAGCAGGCCGTGCGGCTCGATGCGGCCTGCCTGTGCGTGAACCTGTTCCAGATTCCCGGCGAACCGGAAGTGGGCGAGCAATGCCTGAAGAACATCCTGCACCTGAAACCCCTGGCGACCCGGTTTGGAATTCCCATGATGGTCGAGCCGCTGGTCTTTCAGCCCAATGAAAAAGCCGGGGGCTACATGGTCGACGGTGACCCCCGCAAGATCATCCCGCTTGTACGCCAGGCCGTCGAACTGGGCGCGGATGTCATCAAGGCTGATCCCACCGACGACGTCAGCCTCTACCACCAGGTCGTCGAGGCCGCCGGCGGCATCCCGGTCCTCGTGCGCGGCGGGGGCAAGGTCGCCGATCGCGAGATCCTGCAACGCACCCATGACCTCCTCGCCCAGGGTGCCTCCGGCATCGTTTACGGCCGGAACATCATTCAGCACGCCAAGCCCGCCGCCATCACCCGAGCGCTCATGGGCATTGTCCACCAAAACCTGAGCGTCGAGGCCGCGCTCGCGCTCATCGAAGCATAATGCCATGAAACCGTCCTCTTGGTTAATCCGAGACGTCCGTTTCGTCGAGCCGGGACGCCGCATCGCCTCCGGCGATGTCCTGGTTCGCCAAGGCCGCATCACCGCCACCGGGACGATTGCTCCGGACGTGGCCGGTGATGCCGCCCGCGTCGAAGGCCGCGGCCGGCTGCTCACTCCCGGCCTGATCGATGTCCACACCCACGGCATCGGCCGCAATCTTTACGAAGGCGGCGCCACCGGCCTCCGGTCCGCGGTGGCCGACCTGGCCCGCTTCGGCGTCACCACGGTACTGCCCACGGTGATCCCGTTCGACCGGCCCGAGACCTTCGCCCTGCTGAAGGAATTGACCGAAACCCTGCCACAGCTGACTTGCGTCAATCTACCCGGCCTGCACCTCGAAGGGCCGTTCATGGCAGTCGGGGGAGCCGCCTGCCCCACTCTGCCCGGCAACGTGGACTTGCTTGAGCGTCTGCTCACCGCCTGCCACCACCGCATCGCCGCCATGTCGGTCAGCCCGGACACGCCAGGTGTGCTGCCCGTGATTCATCGACTGCGGGAGAAGGGTATCCCTGTCTTCCTTACTCACACGCGGGCCACGGCGGAACAAACCGAGGCGGCCCTCAACGCCGGGGCCACTCACGCCACCCACTTCTACGACGTCTTTTACGCTCCGGCGGAGACCGATCCCGGGGTGCGGCCGGTCGGGGCGGTCGAGGCCATCCTCGCCGATCCGCGGGCGTCGGTCGACTTCATCGCCGACGGGGTGCACGTGCATCCCACCGCCATCCGCGCCGCCGTCGCGGCCAAGGGCTGGGCCGGGGTCGTGCTCATCACCGACTCCAACATCGGCGCCGGTCTGCCCGCCGGGGTCTACCCCACGCCTTGGGGCTTCGCCATCCGGGTCTCACCCGAAACCGCCGCCCGCCACGAAACCAAGCACTCGCTCGCCGGCAGTGCGCTGACCATGGACCGCGGCATCGCCAACCTGCTCCGCTGGCTGTCGCTTCCTCCGGAACAGGTTTGGGCGATGGGCACCCTCAATCCCGCCCGGCTGCTCGGTCTCGACCGCAAGGGGCGCCTGGAACCGGGGGCCGACGCAGACCTGGTGCTCTGGGATGACACACTCACTGCCCAAATGACCTGGGTGAACGGAAACCTCGTCTATGAAAAAGAAGCCAACCTCGTTTGAATTTGAACCGGCCTCCTTCGTCACCTTCCGGGACCGCAAGGAGATCGCCCGCGTCCGCGCGATCAAGCGCGAACACATCACCCAACACTGGAATCCCGACTATCGCATCCGGGTGGTGCCTGACGCGGACGTCGAATTCCTCTGGCTGAACGACATCTTCCATCGGATCAAGACGGCGATGGAGTTGGAACGTCCGTACGTTATCATTACGCCGAATCCCCTGCCCCGCTACCGTCGTCTCGCCTACATGCTGAACCAGCACCGGGTGAACTGCCGTTGGCTGCACACCTTCAACATGGACGAGTACGCCAATGAGCACGGCGAGACTCCCCCCGAGTCCTGGGAATTCGGGTTCATGCATGCCTTCAAGCGCTTTTTTTGGTCCGAGCTCGATCCGAAGCTGCGCCCGCCGGAGAAACAGGTCCACGGACCAACCACCAAGAACATCAAGGTCTATGGCCGGATGCTCGCCGACCTCGGTGGCGCCGACATGTGCTACAGCGGCCCGGGCTGGACCGGACACCTCGCTTTTGTCGACCCCGGTTCGCCGGAGTTTGCCGCAGCGTCGCTCGAGGAATGGAAACAGATGGGTCCGCGCCTCTGCACGCTCGATCCGCTGACCATCGCGCAGAACTCGCTCCATGGCTGCTTCGGCTCGAGCGGTGATGTCACCGCCGTGCCCCCGATGGCCGCCACCATCGGACCTGCCGAAGTCATCGCCGCCAAACACCGCTGGCAGACACACGCGATCTCAATCGGCGGCACGTTCAGCTCCTGGCAACGCCTGACGTCGCGTCTGGTCATGCACGGTCCTGTGACCCCGCTCGTGCCTGAATCCTTGTTACAAACCCTGCGCACCGACGTCGTCGTCTCCGAGACCGCCGCCGCCGACATCACCACCCGTTGGGACCGCGGGTATTGATCGGACCGCTGGTCCCGCCTCTGTACTTCGTTCGTGCCGAGGCGGCAACATCAGCGACCGCAGGTCGCTGCCTCCCGGAAACCCGCAGGGTGGACCTTTGGAGGGCGTCGCTCCGACGACGCCGGTTGCACGTCGCGGAAACCAAACGGTCGGACGTGGTCGTTCGTGGACCGTCCCCCGGCGTCGTCGGAGC
>JAEUGZ010000022.1 GCA_016794725.1 Opitutaceae bacterium
ATGTTCGCATCGGTGACGCGGGGCTACAAGGGCGGAGCCGTGAACGTCGACGCGCGCATCGACCCCTTGAACGACCCGCTCGTGTACGACACCGAACACCTCTGGAACTACGAGGTCGGCTACCGCGGCACCTGGCTGGAACAGCGGCTCCGCGCGGACATCACCGTCTTCCACCTCGACCGGCGCGACACCCAGGTGCGCGATTCGGCCGGGTTTGGCGGAAGCTACCGGTTCTTCACCGACAATGCGAACGACGCGCGGGTGACGGGGCTTGAGGCCTCGGCCACCTTCGCGCTGACTCCGGACTGGAGCGTGGAGGCCTCCGCCGCGCAGATGGACTCCGCCCTGGATCGCTTCGTCCTTGAGAACGGCAATGCGGGCGGTGGTCGTGAATTGGCCAATACACCCCGCCACGGCTTCACCGCCGGACTCCGCTACCGACCGGCGCAAGGCTTCTTCGGCAGCGTGGACTGGGTGAACCGGGCCCGGCAGTATGACTCCAACAACCAGAATGAAGCCCGAAGGCCGTACAGCGTGGTGAACGCCAATCTCGGCTTTGCCTGGAAGGAGTGGACGATCACCGTCTGGGGCCGGAACCTGACCGACAAGGTCTACGACCAGCGCGTGTTCTTCTTCGGCAATGAAGATCCGGACTACGTCGAGACGCGGTACGAGAGTCGAGCCGCCCCCCGTCAGATCGGCGTCACGGCGGCCTACCGGTTCTAGTCCCAGCGCCTCCTCGCGCAACCGGCTTTAGAGTTCGATCAACCGTTTGATTTCGGCTCCGAGGCGTTCACCCCGCGCATTGGTGCTCACAATGTTACCCTGCTTGTCGATGAGGAACATGGCCGGGATGGCGCGGATGCCGAACAGTTTGCCGAATTCATTGTTCCAGTACTTGCCATCGTAGTGCTGGGGCCAGGGCATGCCGCGCTGGGCGACGAAATCCAGCATCTTCTGCCGGGCCTTGGCCAGCTTCTCGGCCGCAGCCTCGGGGGAATCGAGTTCCGGCAGGGCCGGCATCTTGGCCGCCGCCTCGGGATTCCGCTGTGCCAGCATTTCGCGCTGGGACTTCTGGCGGGCGAGGGCGCCTTCGTCGACCAGACCCGAGTTTTCGAATGAGACACCGATGATCTCAAACCCCCGGTCATGGTAGGTGGTGTAGTTGGCGATGACGTTGGGCAGCTCGGCGATGCAGGGGCCGCACCAGGTGGCCCAGAAGTCCACCAGCACCACTTTGCCGCGCAGCGACTGAAGGTCGACCTCACGCCCGTCGGCGGCGGTGAACTTGAGTTTGCCGATGTTGGCCTGCTGCGATTGAAGCAGGTCCAGCGCAGTCTTGGCGGCGGCGGCGAGTTCCGGAACCGGACCGGCGGCGACCCCGGACAGCATGCCCTGGAAGTCCTTCACCCCGAGCCCCGCGGCCGAATACAGCATGCCGTTGAAGAGCCTGGCCGCTTCCTCCGGGCCACCCGGCTCGCCCGCCAGGCCGGTGATTTCCGTCACCAGCGCATCCACCTCGGCCCGTGTCTCGGCGCTGTAGATCGTGCCCTGAATGGCGGAGCTGCGCGCCTTGAAGCGCTGCTCCTGAGACGCTGTGGCATCGGCCGCGACTGAGCGCAGGAGCTTGGTCAACTCGCCGGCCCAGGCTTCACGAGCCTTGGTGTCATAGACGATCAGGTCCGCCGAGGGTTTCTCGTCAAAGCCTGGTTTGATCTCCTGAATGAAATTCGGCCGGCGGGTGTTCAATGCCATCACCACCCGCGCCCGGTCGGAGCCGGCGGGGTGTTTCGCGAGGTAGGCGAGGCCCAGCTCGCGCAACCGGAGCGCCGATGCATCCTGGGCCAACATCGAGGCGCCACGAGGACCTCCCTCGTTGCGGGCCGGCGGCTTCGTCAGATCGAGAATCTCCTGCAGCGCCGGGTCCGTCGGCGGAGGATTGAGCGCAGGAGGCGTTTGGGCCACCGCGGTGGCACAGATCAGTCCGAGGAGCAGGGCGGTGCGTTTCATGGAGGTGAGGACAGTCGGGAATTCAGAGATCGGTGACAGAATAACGATTGTTTCAGAAAGCCAGTCATTGGGCGGTTCGCCAATCGAGGCAACTCGGACCTGCCATCCGAAAGTCACAAGCGGGCCACCAGGGGGGAACCACAGAGACACAAAGGCACAGAAAGAGGAAGCAGCCGCCAGGGCTCGATCCGGGATTCCCCTGAAGGCGGTGTCGGCTGCAGCCGGAAGCATCTTATTGAACCACGAATTGACACGAATTCAATCAGACCAAAGGGGTAGCGAGGGATCAGTTCGTTCGAGTCAGTTCGTGGTCTCTCGTCCGAACAACCACGGCTGCGGAAGATTGATCCAACGAAGCAGGTACACCGACAAACGATATGACCGCGCGCCCTACGCAGGGCTGGTGCAGGAATAAACCTCCTCTCCAGCCTCGCGTCACCCGCCACCCAGCTCACGCTTGAAGTTGTCCTTCTAGCGCACGCTCCCCATGCACCTCCCTCCCCCCGATGGAATCGCCGCCCCGGCGCGAGCCAGCGAAGCTGCCTGCAACCCCATGCGATTGAACCGTTGGTTCCCGCGCTGCCACCTGGGCGTGCTCCTCCTCCCGCTGGCCTGCCTGACAAGTACTGGATCAACCGATAGCTTCCGCATCGAGCAGCAAGTGATCACCACGAGTCAGGGCGCCTACTACTGGTCGCAGTCTCGCGCGGCCGTCATTCCCGGCCCAGTGCCACGGGTGATCCTGACCACCCAGGAGATCGAACGCGCCGGGAGCCACGGTTACCGCGATATATACCTGCTCGAAACCAACGACCGCGGTCGGACTTGGAGCGGGCCGACACTGATCCCCTCCCTCCAGCGCGCCCGGCAGCCCGACGGCTACGACTTCGTCATGGGCGATGTCTGCCCACTGTTCCACGCCCGCACCGGCGTGGTGCTGGCGACAGGCAAAACCTTCGGATTTCGCGAAGGACGATTCGAGGATCGGACCCGGGAGCGGGTTTCCTACGCCGTGTTTTCACCGCAATCCTCGCAGTGGAGCGTTCTCCGCCTCCTGGCGCTCCCCGAGGTCGATAGGGCCGGCCATCCGTTTCTAGCGGCAAACGCGGGCTGCAACCAGCGGTACGACGCTCCCGATGGCACCGTGCTGCTGCCGATCCGCTACCAGCGCGACCCCAAGGTCCCGCAATACACGACCATCGTGGCCCGTTGCACCTTTGACGGCGAAACCCTCCGATACGTGACCCACGGCTCCGAACTCACGCTGGGCCGCGATCGAGGTCTCTACGAGCCGTCGATTACGCGCTTCGGCGACCGCTATTTTCTCTCCCTGCGAGCCGACCACTCCTCCTTTGTCGCCCGCAGCACCGACGGCCTGAATTTTGAGCCGATCGTGGAGTGGACGTTCGACGACGGCCGCCCGCTCGGCAGCTATAACACCCAGCAGCACTGGATCAGTCGTCCCGACGCCCTTTACCTCGTCTACACCCGCCGTGCCGGCACCAACGATCACGTGTTCCGGCATCGCGCGCCGCTCTTCATCGCGCAAGTCGATCCCGAAACGCTGCGGGTCAGGCGCAAGACCGAACGAATCCTCGTCCGTGAGGAGGGCGCCGATCTCGGTGCCGGCTTTGGGGTGGTCGACCTGGCTCCGAATGAAACCTGGGTCGTGACCTCCGAGATCCAGCCCCAATCCAAATCGATGCCGCTCTCAAACCGGATTCTCCTGGCCCGGATCCACTGGGCCGCGCCCTAACCCGACTAGATCCCCGGACGGCCAGCGAGCTCACTCGCCCCGCCACCCATGGAGTGGAGGAACTGATACTCTCCGGGGTCAACAAGCCGCTCGCCGTTCCGGGAAAAGCAGCCACACTCGAAGGGTCATGCCCACCCTCCGCTCTTCCCTCTTTGCCCTTGTCGTCAGCCTCGCGCTCGGCGCGGCAAACCTGTCCGCGGTCGAGCCCCCGGCCTTTCGCCCGCTCTTCAACGGAAAGGACCTCACGGGCTGGGTGGATGTGAACACCAGTCCCACGACGTGGCGGGTTCGCGATGGCATCCTCATCTGCACGGGCAAACCCATCGGGGTGATGCGAACCGAACGGCAGTACGAAAACTTCATCCTCCACATCGAGTGGATGCACCTGGAGGCCGGAGGCAATTCCGGGGTCTTTGTCTGGAGCGAAGGCACCATCCCGCCAGGCAAGGATCTTCCCAAAGGGTGCGAAGTCCAAATGCTGGAGCTGGAATGGCCATTGCTGAACCGCGACGCCGATGGCAAACCGCGTCACCCTGGCTATGTCAGTGGAGAACTCTTCGGAGCCAACGGTCTGGTGACGACCCCGGACAATCCACGGGGGACCCGCAGCATGTCGTACGAGTACCGCTGCCGCGGAAAGGGTGAGTGGAATACCTACGACGTCGTCTGCGTCGACGGTGTCATCAAACTCGCGATCAACGGGAAGTTTGTGAACGGCATCAGCCACGCCTCCGTCAAGAAGGGATACCTTTGCCTGGAGTCCGAAGGCGCAGAAATCCACTTCCGCAACCTCCAGATTCTCGAACTGCCTCCGGGTCGCGCCACGCCTGCGGAAACGGCGCCTGAAGTCAGTCGGAAGTAGACCGGGGAGACGCAAAGGTCCCGAGAAATGGTCGGAGTGGTGCCACCAGCACCCTCCCCCACGTGACCTAGGGGCCGAGAGTCGCGATCTGCGATCCTTCGACGTGCTGCGGTGCCCTCGGAATCTCCCGCCACGCATCTCCGTAGCTAAGTGCTATGCTGCCCGAACCCAGGGATTTGAACCAAACCATTATTTTAGTTCTTGCTTAATTAAGTCCCAAATTAATTAATAGTCCCATGCAAAGCCTCCTCGCCATCGCCGACCCGACGCGTCGGCGCATTGTGGAACTTCTGGCCGTGCGCGAGCGAACGGCGGGCGAACTCGTCAAGGAATTCGAAATCAGCGCCCCGGCCATCTCGCAGCACTTGAACATCCTGCGCGAGGCCGGGCTCGTCGTCACCCGGCCTCAGGGACAATCACGTATTCAATCTCTCAATCCCGATGGCTTCGACGACCTCGAGGCCTGGCTGCAAAAGACCCGTGACACCTGGTCACGCCGACTCGACACCCTTGAGCAGCTGTTGCGCGCCGAAGACGAGGCGAATGCGCGGAAATCCAAGAACAAGAAACCTTCCCCATGAAAATCAACGAACAACACGGCGAGTTCACCAGCCCGGCAGAAGTGAAGCTGGTGCGCATCCTTCCCGGCCCGATTGAACGGGTGTGGGACTACCTGACGGACCCGACAAAACGCGCCCTCTGGTTCGCCGGCGGCCCTATGGAGCAACGCGTCGGAGGCAAGGTGCAGCTGACGTTTCGTCACAAGGATCTGGCGCCCAACGAAACTCCGCCCAAGGGCTACGAGCAGCACCACGATCCAGGCACCACCATGGATGGCATTGTCACACGCTGCGAGCCACCCCGCGTTCTCGCCTTTACGTTTGGCAGCGAGGGTGAGTCCGAAGCCATTTTCGAACTTACGCCGCAGGGCAAGAACGTGTTGCTGGTGCTGACGCACCGCGCCCGCGAAGGCGACGTGCCTTACATGGCCGAGTTCGGTTCGGGCTGGCACACCCACTTCACATTTCTTCTCGCCGTCCTCGAGGGTAAACCCCTTCCGACGTTCTGGTCGCTGCACACCCAGCTCAAGGCCGACTACGAGAAACTGCGCATTGCCGCACAACAGCGCTAGGCACGGCGTCCCATCGGCTCCCGCTGCATTCCGCAAAACGGTGGACGCCACGGTTCTGATCGGGTGGAGGGCGCCGCTCCGTCGGCGCCGGGGAACGGTCGATGAACCACCGCGCCGGACCGTGCGGGTGTCCGCGACGCGCAACCGGCGCCGACGGAGCGACGCCCTCCAACCAAACCCAATCCCATTCCACTACGTACTTCGGCGACCCCGACTCCAACACCCACACTCACTTTCCCTGCATACTATGAACCCATCCACTCCGACCATCGTCTCCCCTGAAACCTGGCTCGCGGCCCGCCGCGAACTGCTCCGCGAAGAAAAGCAACTCACGGCGCTGCGCGAACGCCTTGCCGTGCGGCGCCGCGCCCTGCCCTGGGTGAAAGTCGAAAAGTCCTACACCTTCGACTCACCGGCCGGCCGCGTTTCGCTCTCGGACCTGTTCAACGGTCGCAGCCAGCTCGTCATCTATCATTTTATGTTCGGACCGGGCTGGGAGGAAGGCTGCAAGAGCTGCTCCTACGTTGCCGATCATCTCGCCGCCACCGTGGTGCACCTGCAGGCGCGCGACGTTTCCTTTGCCGCCATTTCCCGCGCACCGCTGGCCGAATTCACACCGTTCAAGCAGCGGCTGGGCTGGTCGTTCACCTGGGTGTCGTCTCACGGGAACGATTTCAACTTCGACTACCACGTCTCCTTCACCGACGAGGAACTGGCCCGGGGCAGCGTCTACTACAACTACGGCCGCACGGCCTTTCCGGCGGAAGAAGCTCCGGGCCTGAGTGTGTTCGCCAAGGATGCCAAGGGTGACGTCTACCACACGTATTCAACCTATTCCCGCGGACTCGATGCATTGATTGGCACCTACACCGTGCTCGACCTCGTTCCCAAGGGCCGTGACGAAGATCCGGAGGCGCCCATGAGCTGGGTGCGCTATCATGACAGCTATGGACAGCCCGCCCATGCCATCGCCACGCCTTGAGTCCGGTTGCCGCGCGGCCCGCTGGCTCCTGCCGGCCGCGCTCTTCGCGCTCGCACCCAAATGCGCGCTGTGTCTGATCGCCTACATTGGTCTGGGCACGGTCCTCGGCCTCTCCGGACCCGAACTCTGCGGGGCATCGAGCGCTGCGCCGAACGCATGGGCCTCCTGGCTCGCGTGGTTCGGCGTTTCCGGAGTCGTTGGCGCGCTGGGCCGGTTTGCCGTCAGAACCGGCCGGGCGCGCCTGCGGTGACCGGACGCGGACACCGCTCCCACCCGGGTGTTGCTCTCGACTCCTCCGGTTCGCCGTGCTTGTTTCCCCAAGTCCCTCACCTGCGTGATAGCACCGCGAACTTCGTCCCATGCCCTCGTACACCCGACGTGAATTTGGAAAACTGGCCCTCACCGCCCTGCCGGCAGCAGGTCTGCTCTCCCACCTGACTTCGCTCGATGCCGCTGAAGCCGCCCCGAAAGCCGCCCGCAAGCCCAATTCCAAAGTCGCCGGAGTCCAGCTCGGGATCAATGTGCCCTACAGCTTTGGCAAGCCGACGATGAGCGGTGCCGAGGTCCTCGCGGCCTGCACGCAGCTCAATCTCAGCGCGGTCGAACTCCGCGCCCAACCGGTCGAGGCCTTCCTCGGGGTGAATCCGCAATTGATCGCACCCAGGGCCAAGGGTGAAACCATCGCCCCCGAGCAAGTGGCCGCAAACACGGCGGCGCTGCGAGCATGGCGCGCATCCGCCTCGATGAGTCGGGCCAAGGAGTTCCGCAGTCTCTACGAACAAGGCGGAGTGCTCATCGAGATCCTGAAGGTCGACAATCTTTTCAAGCTGAGCGACGACGAACTCGACTACAGCTTCACGCTCGCCAAAACGCTCGGCGCCCGGGCGATCTCCTCGGAGATTTCCTTCGTGGAGGACGAGTTGAAACGCGTCGGCAAGTTCGCCGACCAACACAAATTCTGGGTCGCGTATCACGGACATGCCTCGGTGACCGCCAAGATCTGGGAGCACGCCTTCACGCTGGCCAAGTACCACGCGGCCAATGTGGACCTCGGACACTTCGTGGCCGGCAACAATGTCTCGCCCGTGCCGTTCATCAAAGCCCACCCGGAGCGTATCACCCACGTGCACCTGAAGGACCGAAAATTCAACGAAGGGCCCAACACGCCGTTCGGCCAGGGCGACACCCCCATCGGCGAGGTGCTCCGCCTGCTCCGCGACCATCACTGGCCCATTCAGGGAACGATTGAGTTCGAATACAAGGTTCCGGAGGGTTCGGATCGCATGCAGGAAATCGCGCGCGCCGCCCAATTCTGCCGCGATGCCCTGGCCTGACTCCCGCCCTGCTTCCGTGCGCAATCATGCGATCCCTGGTTTGCGATCGCATGGCGGTACCGCCACTGCGACTGGACGTCAGTAATTCGGCCAGATACCCGGCGTCACCAACTCCAGCAGGTGCCCGTCCGGGTCGCGAAAGTAGAGGCTTTGACTTCCTTTCGGCCACACCGCTTCGCTCTCAATCTTCACCCCCTTCTCCTGGAGATGCTGGCGCCAGGGATCATAGGCCGCCGCCGAGATCCCGAAGCCCAGATGATGCGGCCCTCGTCCGTCATGCGGGGGAATGGTACCTCCCGGCAGGGATACCGGTTGGAGCGTTCCACCCCGGAGAAACAGGATCAGCACCTGCCTGGGTCCGACCTGAAAGGTCTGAAAACGGATCTGGTCGCCCGCAATGGGTTTGAGCTGAAGGATCTCCCGATAGAAAGCGATCGAGGTGGCGAGATCGTCGACGTAGAGGATGGACTCCACGATCCCTTCAATGGGTGAGAGTGGGTTTGCCATGCACGGCTGCACCAAATCCCGACCTATGAGTCAACGCTTCGAAAGGTGCGTCTGCCAGGCTGCCCGGAGTCCTGTCCGTCTCTGGGTCGACAAGAATCCGCACCTGGTCGGGAGCGCAGGAGCCAGACATACCCGAGCCCCAGACTGACTCTATAAGCTTTGGCACTCACCCCCATGAGTTCGCCTCCTCCGCCATCGCTTTGCCCTCCCAACTCCCGGCTCACCGCCAGGGCAAACCCCTTGGGCTCAGATCCGTAGCGTCAACCCGACAGTCGCTGGTGGTTTGCTTGTGCACATCTCCCGGCAGATTCGGGGTGCCGTCCCCCGGCCCGACTCCGTGAAGGGCACTGATTGCACAACGCCGGCAGGGAAATACGCTTCGCTTTCCCGGCGCCGTGGTCATTGTCTCCAGGAAGTCGGATACTCGTCGGACCCCATACCGGCGCCTTGCGATCCGTTCCGCTGCGATGTACTCCAACACCGACTCCGTCGAAACCGCGGCAGGCAACTCCACTTGTAGTAGCTCACCTAGTACCGACAGCCAGCCGGAGGCCATTCCCGCCTGCGGCGGGGCGCCGGCGCTCTGCCCTCCTTCGTCTCAGATTCAATCCGAGCAGGAGGAGGGCAACTTCCGCACCTTTGTCCAGACGATCGACGATCTCATTCTCGTGGCCACCCCAGGCGGGCGCAGTGTGTTCAGCAATGCCGCCGTGGAGCGCAACCTCGGCTACAGCGCGATCGAGCTGTCGCGCCTGAGTCTCCTGGACCTGCACCCGCCGGAGGTTCGGGACGAAGC
>JAEUGZ010000031.1 GCA_016794725.1 Opitutaceae bacterium
GAGAAATCATGCAGCTGTTCACGATCGGCATCGTGCAGCTCCATCCCGATGGCACGCTCAAGCTCGACCCGACCGGGACCGCCATCCCCACCTACGACCAGAAGACCATCACGGAAATGGCCAAGGTGTTCACCGGCTGGGGCTACTCCTCGACCACAGCCAATCCGAGCTTCCAGGGCGCCACCGCCAACTACCTGCGTCCGATGCAGATGTACCAGGCTTTTCACGATGTATCAGTCAAGACGCTCGTCGGAGGAAAAATCCTGCCGGCCAACCAGACGGGAACGCAGGATCTCAAGGACGCCCTCGACACGCTCTTTCTCCACCCGAACACCGGGCCCTTCCTTGCACGCCAGCTCATCCAGCGCCTGGTCACAAGCAATCCAAGTCCCGGCTACGTCTATCGCGTCGCCCGCTCCTTTGAAAACAATGGCGCCGGCGTGCGCGGCGATCTGGGCGCCGTCGTGCGGGCCATCCTGCTCGACTATGAGGCCAGGTCCGCGACGGTGGCGGACTCCGCCAGCTTCGGCAAACTGCGCGAACCGGTTCTCCGGGTGACCGGCCTGCTGCGAAGCCTGAACGGAGGATCCAACAGCGGACGGGTGCCGCTCCTCTCCGGCAACACCGACTTCAGTCTCGCCCAGACCCCACTCCGCGCCCCGACCGTGTTCAACTTCTACGAACCCAACTATGTCCAGCCCGGCACGCTTGCGACCTCGGGACTGTTCGCACCGGAGTATCAGATTCTGAACGACACCACGGCCATGACCGTGCCAAACTTCCTCTGGACCTATCTATACAACAACCGGGCCGTCGTGACCGACACCGACAACCAGACCGTGGGAATCCGCTTTGACGCGACCATGCTGGCGCTCGCCAACACGCCCCAGGCGCTGGTTGACCAGATCAACTTGACCCTGGCCTCCGGTTCGCTGCCCAAGGCGACCACGGACCGCATCGTGACGGCCATCACTGCCATGCCCAACGCGACCGACGCGAACCGCCTCGAGCGGGTTCGTTCGACCGTGTACCTCACCCTCATCTCGCCCAACGGCGCCATCCAGAAGTAGCCATCCGACTCTCACCGCCATGAACGCCTCGCCCCGCCACTACGATCCCTCACGCCGTCGGTTCCTCGGCACCTGCTGCGCGGCGGTCACCGCCACGGGCCTGCTGTCCCAACTGGCACAACTCCGCCTCATGAGTGCCGTGGCGGATACCGGCAGTCCGCTCCAGCCGGCGATCCCGGGCACTGCCGGCGCCCCGCAATCCGATTACAAGGCGCTGGTCTGCCTGTTTCTCGCCGGTGGCAACGACGCCAACAACCTGGTGGTGCCGATCGACGCCTCCACCTACGCGCAGTACGCCACGGGTCGGGGTGCGCTCGCCATCCCGCAGGCGGACCTGCTGCCCCTGGCCGGCACGACCCCGGACGGACGCCAGTTTGGGCTGCATCCGGCGATGCCGGAGTTGAAGGCCATGTACGACGCCGGCCAGGTCGCCCTGCTCGGCAATGTGGGCACGCTCGTGTATCCCACCACCAAGGCGCAGTACACCGCCCGGAGCGTGCCGCTGCCGCCGGCACTCTTCTCGCACAACGACCAGCAGATCGACTGGCAGTCGAGCGTGCCGGACAAGGGATTCACCTCGGGCTGGGGCGGCCGCGTCGCCGACCTCACCAATGCGCTCAATACCAACAACCGGGTCTCCATGGCGATCACGGTGGCCGGTCAGAACTTCTTCCAGGTGGGGCGCTCCGTCAGCCAGTACGCCGTCGGCACCAACTCGGTGCCGTCACTGACCGGCTCGGGCACCGGCACGTCGGTCAATGGCGTCCGGACCGCCGCGCTCACCGATCTCTTGACGGCCCAGAACAAGAATTTGTTCGAGACCGCCTTTGCCGGCCTGACCAAGGAGGCCATTGACGACAGTGCCTACCTGGCCACGGTGGTCAGTGGAACCAGCCCGTTTCAGTCCGCCTTCGCGAACCTCAACACCAATCTTTCCCAGCAGCTGCACATGATCGCCCGCCTGATCAATGTGCAGCAGCAGCTCGGACTGAAACGGCAGGTGTTCTTTGCCCGCATCGGTGGTTGGGACCTGCACGACAATCAGCTCAATGTCGGCCAGCGCTCCAGCGGGGCCCACGCCACCTTGCTCAACGATGTCAGCCGTTCGATCAATGCCTTCTACGCCGCACTGCGCACGATCAGCGCCGAAAATCAGGTCACGACCTTCACGGCTTCGGACTTCGGACGCACCTTCGACACCAACGGCGACGGCTCCGACCATGCCTGGGGATCCCACCATATCGTTGTGGGCGGCGCGGTTCGCGGAGGCAGCATCTACGGAACAATGCCTGACTTCACCATTCGCGGTCCGGACGATGCCGGTTCACGGGGACTCTGGATTCCCACCACCAGCGTCGATGAATACAGCGCCACCCTGGCGCGCTGGTTCGGAGTCAGCGCCACGGACCTGCCCGTGGTCTTCCCCAATCTCGGCCGGTTCGCCAAACCCGACCTCGGGTTCATGGCCACCAGTTGAGCGCGCCGCACCCCAAGATGCTTGGGCCCAACGGTTGGGATCGGGCGTATGCCCGGCTGGCCGGCCTGCCCTCGGTTGATCATGAGGATGCGACGTCTTGTCCTTCCCGGCGTGGGGGTGGTGGTCATCGCCGGTTTCCTCGCCGTCTTCTGGCGCAACTTCAGCCCGCCTCCCCCCCGGATACCCGCGCCGCCGGCGCTCGACGCCCCGGCGGGGTCAAGCAGCGCCGGTCAGGCGCGGTTGTCCTCGGCCGGGCAAATAGCGGCGACACCTGCGGCTTCGCACGCGAATCCGTCGCCACGCAGTGAACTGCTGGACGGACTCAATGACCCCGCCAGCGACATCAGCGCCGACCTCAAGTTGCTCAACGAGGTCTTCAATGCCTGGCTGACCAATTTCCGCACGGCCGGCATCCCCATCGGCAGCAACCAGGAGGTCACCGCCGCCCTTACCGGCAAAAACCCGATGCAATTCGCGTTCGTCCCTCCCGACCACCCGGCCATCAACGCCAAGGGCGAGCTCTGCGACCGGTGGAGGACACCCTTTCGGTTTCACGTGCTGAGTCGGCAACAGATGGAGATTCGTTCCGCGGGACCCGACCGCAAGTTCGGGACCGAGGATGACGCCGAGTGGGCCCCCTGGCCGAAGAACTTCTAGCCGCTCCGCTTACTTGGACGCCGCGGCGCGTGAGGCATGCCAGGCCGCCAGGACCTCCGTTTCGCGCTGGGCGGACAGGCCGGAGCGCAATTTGGAGCGACGTGCCTCGGGCAGACCCAGAAACCAGGCATGGGTTTCCGCCGCGGTGGTCGTGAGCGATCGATAGGTCAGTCCGGCGCGACGGGCCCGCTCGGTACTCATGCGGGCAAACCCGGCGGTTTCGCCCTCTCCCGGCACCCAGACGGGAAGGTCGCGCCAAGGCGCGACACGCTGGGAGGCGAGGAAGGAAGCGGGCACAAAAACAAAGTTCGCCTGTCCTCCCACTCCGGCCTGCACCTCCCGGACCAGCGAAGCGAACGAGCGCTCCTCAGCGGGACCCGCCGCATTGAAGACGCCCAAGGTCCGCTGCTCGGCGAGTCGGATGGTCCACTCGGCCAGATCGCGGGCATCGATCACTTGGTACGGATCGCGCCCTTGCTCGCTCGGCACCAACACCTCCCCTCCCCGCGCGATCCTGACCGGCCAGTAGGTGAAGCGATCGGTTTCGTCGCCCGGGCCGACAATCAGGGTCGGGCGAATCACCGTCGTCACTCCCGGAAACCAACGCTCCGCTTCACGCTCGCTCAGGGCCTTGAGCGGCCCGTAGAGGCCCATGTTGGCCTGGACGGCGGCCTGGGTTTCGGCCATTGCATCCTTGCCCTCGTAGACCGCGGTCGGCGTGGTCTCGTCCATGCCGGGATGGGACGTGTCCGCGTACACCGACAGGGTCGAAATGAAAAGGTAGTGTCCAACGTGGCCGGCCAGAACCCGGCCGGCATCCCGCACCCAGAAGGGCAGTGTCGTGGGATTGTCGATGCAGACATCCCACTCCCTGCCCTCCAACGCCTTCAGGTCGCCTTTGTCGCGGTCGCCCGTCAGCTCCTCGACCTCGCTCGGCCAGGCCTGGGGGCGGCGCCCACGATTGAAAAGGGTCACCCGATGTCCCCGGCTCAGCGCATAACGCACCTGATGCGGTCCGGTGAATCCGGTGCCACCCAGAATCAGGATACGCATTGGCTTGGGGGAGGCCGGCGCGGCGGCGTCCAAAGGGGAGAGCACGGAGGAAACGAGTCCGGCGGCGGCGCCGGCGTGGAGAAATTCTCGTCGGGTCATTTGGCCCTTATGGATCGGGACCACCATCGCGGCAATCCACGAGCGACGAAAACCCGGAAGCGCAGGCCGGTCGCTTCAACCGGCGAGGGGCTGAAACCAACGCCACCGGGTTCTAACGGTTGGAGACCAAAGGGGCTTCGGTGCCGGCCCGCAGGGTCGGCCCTTCGCACCAGGTGGCTTCGAGCGTGATGGTCTGCGGACGTTCCGGCACGCCTCGCTCCTGCCGGAGCAGCATGCCCACCACCATCTCAATGGCCACGGCGCCGAGCTTGCGCGGCTCGAGGTCGAGACCGGCGCAGGGACCGGTCCGCTCGGTCAGGTTGAGGTTGAGAAACCCGACATCCCCAGGCACCTGCACACCTTCCGCGGCCAGCCAGGTGGTGATGGCCTGAACGTGTCCCACAATGGCATCGGGTTTTTGGCGACGAAACCAATCCAGAAACCGTTCACGGCTGAGCACGGGTTCAATCAAGGGAGCGCCGCTTCCCTGCCCAAAGGTGAGGTAGCCGGCGCTCCACTTGCGTTTCACCCGGACGTCCTTTCGGTCCTCAATGCAGAGGCCGATCCGCCGGTAACCGCGCTGCGTCAGCCGCTCCAGGGCGCGGACCATCGACACGTAGTGGTCGGGCTGGACGGTGTGCAGCAGCGGGGCCATCACACTGTGATCCATCTGCACGGCCGCGATCCGCGTGAAATCGAAGTCCGAGAAGTCGCGGGCCGTGTTGAACGGCAGCAGCACCGCACCAGGAATGCCGCGCGCGCGCATCATGCCCGACAGCCGCCGGTGGGAGAGCTGGGACGGTCCGTCTCCCAACCAAAACAACTCCGTCTGAAATCCCAGTTCCTGGGCGCGCTTTTCCGCGCCCGCAGCGATTTCGCGGTGGAACGTCAGGTAGTGCGCCGGCTCCCGCTCCACCGCGTCGATCAGCGCCAGGGTGCCGCGGTAGTGCTGGTGACGCCCACGCCGCACTGCGGACAGCGCCGCACCCAGCAGTGGATTCGGCGTGTATCCGACTTTGGCCGCAGCGCGCTGCACCCGCTCGCGGGTGGCAGGCTTGACCCGGGGGGCGTTGCGAAGCGCCTCCGAGACCGTGGCGACCGAAAGCCGCAGCCGGCGGGCCAGACTGCGGATGGTGGGGACTCTCGCCATATAATCTAACAATTAGAAAACAGCGGCGTCGCCGGCTGCAACCGAAATGCCGAGGTTCGTCCCGGTTCAATTCACCCCCCCAACCCCATGAACGTAGTGACCTGCCTTTGCCGTACCCGTCCGCTTGCGCACGCCCTGCTGCTGGCCCCGCTCCTGTCCAGCCTGTCCGCCCAAACCCCCGCCCCGCGATCGGCCCCGGATGACGTGATCCAACTGGAGGAATTCAATGTCTCCGGCTCGGCCGCCTCCGGATACCGCGCCACCAACTCGATCACCGCCACCGGCATCGGGTCCAAGATCAGCGAGATACCCATTCCCATCAGCGTCGTCACCGGCGAGCTCATCCGCGACGTGCAGGCTGACACCTTGTCCGACGCGCTTAAGTACGTGCCCGGCCTCGGCACCAGCCCCCGCAACGAGTCGACCTTCATTGTCCGCGGCTTCAGCGGCCTCATTTCGTATCGCAACGGCCAGTACCGCCGCCAGCTCTTCACCACCTACAACGTGGAGCGCGTGGAAGTGGCCAAGGGTGCGGCCGGCATCTTCTTCGGCACGGTCCGGCCGGGCGGCGTCATCAACTACATCACGGCCCGCCCGAAGTTCGACGCCGCCTACAGCGAGGGCAAGGTGACCTTCGGGGAGGACAGCTACTACAAGTTCGAACTGACCCACAATCAGCCGCTGACCAAGAATCTGGCCGTGCTCGCCAATGTGGCGGTGCTGGACGCCGGAGGGGATCAGCAGTTTGAGTTCCTGCGCGAATCGTACGGCAACGTGACGTTCATGTGGAAGCCGACGCCGAAGCAGAGCCTGACCTTTGAAGTCGAGGGCATCAACCGTTCCCGCTTCTACCTGAGTTCCTATGGCAGCCGCGCCATCAGCAACTCCCGCTACCTGTTCAACGCCGCCGTGCCGGCCGCCAACCAGACCACCACGGCCGCGGCCACCCACCTCCGCAACTGGCTGAACAGCCAGGGCTACTCCGCCACGCCCGGCGCGGCGAATTTCGTTCCCACCTTCGACATGTTTGCCCCGGTGTACGGCCCGAACGATCCCCTCGGTCGCACCATCTCACTGACCAACGACGCCCGCCAAACCCAGAAGTCGCGCACCATCGATCTGTCCTACCTGGTCAAGATCACCGACTCCCTCGTCTGGCAGACCGACCTCAACCAGGCGTACGACAACACCACCGGCCTGCAACCGAGCACCGGCGACACCAATCCGTATGCGGACGGATCCCTTCGCTTCAATTTCGAACACTTCATCAACATCCGCGACTCCTGGAATGCGGACTCGAAGTTCAACTGGCGCTTCGACGCCCTCGGCGGCAATCACACCTGGCAGCTCGGATACGAATTCCAGAAGGTCAACTTCCTGCGACCCGGCTACCTGGACGCCCAGAATCGCTACAACAATTCACCCATGGGGGCGTTCATCTACAACTTCCGGGCCGGGGTCAGCACCCCGGTCAGTACGACGGCCGGGATGACCGCCAGCGGACAGGACTTCAACATCCGCCGCACCACCTACGAAGAGAACACCTCGTACTTCTTCGCCGGCCAGAGCCGCTACCTGAACGACCGGCTCTTCCTGGTCTACGGCACACGCTACAACGACTTTTCCAACACCACCCATTTCAGCAAACCGGTGACCAACACCGGCCTTACACCCAATGTGCTTTCGACCTACGACGAAGGTCGCGCCGACCCGGGCTGGACACCGCAGGGCGCGGTGCTGTTCAAGGTCCTCCCCGAAGTCTCCGTCTTCGCCAACGCCAGTCGCGCGGTCGAGCCAAACTTTGCGATCGACGCCGACGGCAACGCGTCGGAGCCGATCGAAAGCAGCAGCACCGACTTTGGCATCAAGACCGAACTCTTCTCCGGCCGTCTCGTATCAACGCTGACCTACTACGATCTTGAGCGCGGCAATCTCGCCTACCGGGACACCGTGCGCGAAGCGTCGACCAGCAAGTCACCCTACTTTGTCTACGGCAACACCGAGAGTTCCAAGGGCTTCGAGGGCGAGATCAACTGGTCACCCAACGACCAATACCAGCTGATCTTCGCCGTGAATCATTTCAGCGAGGCCAAGGTGACCAAGTCCAACGATGCCACGCGGGTGGGCACGCCTTTGAACTACAATCCCGACACCAGCTACACCCTCTGGAATCGGTACGAATTCCGTTCTGGTCCCCTCAAGGGACTGGCCGTCGGCGCGGGACTGCGCCACAGCGATGCGGCCCGGCTGACCGGTGATCCGCAGAACGTGATCATGATGCCGTCCTTCACGACCGTCGACTTCATGCTCTCGCACCGGTTCACGCTCGCCCACCGGACCTACCGCGCCCAGCTCAACGTCAAGAATCTGACCGACAAGCTCTATCGCGACGGCACCGATGGCTACTTCGCCGACCTGCGGCGCATTTCGCTGAGCATCGGCACGCGATTCTGAGTTC
Organism: Opitutaceae bacterium; assembly: GCA_016794725.1. Lineage (GTDB taxonomy): Bacteria > Verrucomicrobiota > Verrucomicrobiia > Opitutales > Opitutaceae > UBA6669. The sequence goes on from JAEUGZ010000031.1 coordinate 7,965, forward strand.
GACACCCTCGCCAGGCACTTCCACGCACGGGTGATGGTGGACGCTACAGGACTCGAACCTGTGACCCCGTGCGTGTGAAGCACGTGCTCTAACCAACTGAGCTAAGCGTCCAAAACAGAGGTCAGAACGTGGAGAGCGGCCCGAGTCGATGCAACTCTGATTTCACCCGGGACCGCATAAACTGCTCCCCCCGATGACGTTCCTTCCCCACGAGGTGGACCGGCCGAGGCGCCTTGCCACCCGCGGGTTCCGGTCCGACCGGCGGAGTGGCGATCCCGCTCCCGGTCAATTTCTGCCTGGCGCGGTTCTACACCCGAGGCGGGGCCGCCCCCCCGGGCCCAACGCGGGAAAGGCGTGACCAGTCGCTGGGATCCACCTCATAGGCCTGGCCAAATCCAAGCACGAGTCGGCCCCGCTGGGGGCTAAGTCGGAAAAGCTGAAAGTCGGGCAGGCTTTCAAGCTGGGTCACGATCGCTCCAAACCGCTGCCGGAACGCGGGCATGGCTGCGGCAAACTCCTCCGTGTCATGGCCGAGTGGATGCACGCTGCAGGCAAAAGTCAGCCGTCGGCGGGCCATGGGCTGGGATGTCCTGGCTTCGTCTTCGACCAACAGCACGCTCGCTTTTCGGTTGTGGAGCAGGTTGCGCGTGTGGGCCGCGAGTGAGCTTACATAAACGAGGAATGTTCCATCCGGTCCAAGGACCGCGGGTGCCACGGAAGCCTCCGGGTCTCCCGCGGCTGAAACCGTTCCGAGAATCACGGTCGTGAGCCCGCGGCGAAACTCCAGGGACGCCTGCTGGGCGTGCGCCACTTGGCGGGACTGTTCGAGGGATGCAGACTGACCTTCATTGTCAGGGCTGGCGGGGGGCGGGTTCATGGTTGGCTTCAGGGTGTCTGCAGTCGCGTCCCGGTGCGACGGCGAAAACCGGGTCGCTCACCCGTTCTTTCGAGCACGCTCCCCCGCCAGAGCGGTAGCGTCCGGTCACTTCCGGACTGCAACCGGACGTCGGCGTTTTGGAAACAAGGTGCGGCAGAGCTCACAGACCGTCCCGTCACACCCGTGGGCGGTGCAGTGCTCGCGCCCATAGAAAATGATGCGCAGGTGCAGGGCGTTCCAATGGGACTCAGGAAACAGACGTTTGAGGTCCGACTCGGTTTGTTCGACGCTGCGCCCGTCGGTCAGCTTCCACCGCTGGGCCAGTCGGTGGATGTGCGTGTCCACGGGAAATGCAGGCACGCCAAAGGCTTGCGCCATCACGACCGACGCCGTCTTGTGCCCGACCCCGGGCAAGGCCTCCAACTCGGCAAAGCTCCGGGGGACCCTCCCCCCATGGTCGCGCAACAGGAGGACCGACAAGCCGTGAATAGCCTGGGCCTTGCGCGGAGCCAGGCCGCAGGGTCGGACGATGGCATCGATTTCCTCGACCGACAATTTGACCATTGCTTGCGGTGTGTCCGCTTTTGCGAACAGGGCCGGCGTGGTCAAGTTAACCCGTTTGTCCGTACACTGCGCCGAGAGCAGCACCGCGATCAGCAGGGTGTAGGCGTCGTGGTGGTTCAGGGGAACGGGTGTTTCCGGATAGAGCTCCGCCAGCCTGCGATCAAGATAGGCCGCCCGGCCGGCCCGGCTGGTCAACGGCAAGTCGGAGTGGAAACGGGAAGCGGCACCGTCAGTCATGGCCCTTGAAGAAGCGACTCGGGTCCCGGGATTCAACTGCAGACCGTCCCGCCACGCGCGCGCAAAGTCTTCCCTTCGACCTATACGGGAGGATTCGGCAAAACCCTATTGCACGACTTTTTCGGGTCGGTCATTTTCCGCTTTCATTCCATGCCTTTCGCGACCCATGCCGCGCCCTCCGGGCCGTTTTCCGAATTGATCGCCTCCAGCGACGACTTTGCCCGTCGTCACCAGGGCGGAGCCAATGATCCGGGCCCCTTGCTGGCCGCCGTTCAACAACCCAGCTTGGACGCCTTGACGGATGCCGCGGTGCCCGGAGCCATTCGCCTGCCGGCCCCTCTCACTCTTCCCCCGGCGCTGGGCGAGAGCGCCGCATTGGCCGAACTCAAAGGCATCGCGTCACTCAACCAGGTGTTCCGCAGCTACCTCGGTCAAGGCTACTACGACACCCTCACCCCTCCGGTCATTCAGCGCACGATTCTGGAGAATCCCGGCTGGTACACCGCCTACACTCCCTACCAGGCGGAAATTTCCCAGGGCCGGATGGAAGCCCTGCTCAATTTCCAGACCCTGGTCATCGAACTGACCGGGCTGGAGATCGCCAACGCCTCCATGCTGGACGAGGCGACGGCGGCGGCGGAAGCCATGACCCTGGCGTTTCGCTCCGTGGCCGACGCGCGCAGAAAACGCTTCTTCGTTTCCCGACTCTGCCATCCCCAGACCATCAGTGTCGTGGTCACACGGGCGCAGCCGCTCGGGATCGAGGTCGTCGTGGGCGACCACGGTCCAGCTGTCCTTGACACGACCTACTTCGGCGCCCTGGTCCAATATCCGGATACCTTTGGCACCGTCCATCCCTACGATGACTTCGTCACCCGCGTGCATGCCGCGGGCGGACTGGTGGTGGTCGCCACCGACCTCCTCGCGCTGACCCTGCTGCGCGCACCCGGAGAATTCGGTGCCGATGTCGCGGTCGGCTCCGCCCAGCGTTTTGGGGTGCCGATGGGCTATGGCGGCCCGCACGCGGGTTTCATGGCCACGCGCGACGCCTTCAAACGCCAGATGCCCGGACGCTTGATCGGTGTGTCCAAGGACGCCCAGGGCAATCCAGCCCTGCGCATGGCGCTGGGCACGCGGGAGCAGCACATCCGCCGCGACAAGGCCACGTCCAATATCTGCACAGCCCAGGTCCTCCTCGCCGTCATGGCGTCGATGTACGCCGTTTATCATGGTCCCGACGGACTCCGCCGGATCGCGCAACGCGTGAAAGGTCTCGCCGAGTGGCTGGCCATCAGCCTGCGCAGTCTCGGTGCGACGGTCTCGGAGGCACCTTTCTTTGACACCCTGGTGGTACGCAATGTCGCGGCGCAACGCGTGCACGCAGCGGCCCACGCCAAGCGGCTCAACCTGCGTCCGATTGACGACACGGCCGTGGGCATTTCGCTCGATGAAACCACCACCCGGGAGGACCTCCAGGTGCTTCTGGCACTCTTCCGCGAGTCAGCGGTGCTCGTCGATCCGACCGGAATCCACGCTGACTTCCCGGCTCCCCACGCCCGCCACAGTTCGTTTCTCCAGCATCCGGTCTTCCATCGTCACCACACCGAGCATGAGATGCTGCGCTACATCAAGCGTCTCGAGGCCAAGGACCTGTCCCTGTGCCATTCGATGATCTCGCTCGGATCGTGCACCATGAAATTGAATGCCGCCAGTGAAATGCTGCCGGTGACCTGGCCTGAATTTGGACGCCTGCATCCCTTTGCCCCGACCGAACAGGCGCGCGGCTACCACCAGCTCTTCCGCGATTTGAAAACCTGGCTGGCCGAGATCACCGGCTTCGCCGCGGTCTCGCTGCAGCCCAACGCCGGCTCGCAGGGCGAGTACGCTGGTTTGCTGGCCATCCGGCGCTACCACCTCTCCCGGGGAGAAGGCCACCGAACCGTGTGCCTGATCCCCACCAGTGCCCACGGCACCAACCCGGCGAGCGCCGTCATGTGCGGCATGTCCGTGGTCCCGGTCGCCTGCGACACCCAGGGCAACATCGATCTGGCCGACCTGAAGGCCAAGGCCGATCAGCACGCGTCGTCCCTCGCGGCGTTGATGGTGACGTACCCGTCAACCCACGGCGTATTCGAAGCCTCGATTCGCGACATCTGCACGATGATTCATGAACGCGGGGGTCAGGTCTATATGGACGGGGCCAACATGAACGCCCAGGTTGGACTGACCTCGCCCGGTTTTGTCGGCGCCGACGTGTGCCACCTCAACCTGCACAAGACCTTTTGCATCCCCCACGGCGGCGGAGGCCCCGGCATGGGTCCGATCGGCGTCGCCGCGCACCTTGCGCCCTTCCTCCCGGGTGCCCCCGGCCACGACGCGGCCAGTGGCTACGAGTCCGGAGCCGTCTCCGCCGCGCCCTACGGTTCGGCCTCCATCCTTGTCATTTCCTGGATGTACATCCGCATGATGGGCGCCGCGGGCCTGACGGAGGCCACGCAGCGGGCCATCCTCAACGCCAACTACGTGGCCCGGCGGCTCGATCCCTACTTTCCCGTCCTCTACAAGGGAGCGGGTGGCTGGGTGGCTCACGAGTGCATCATCGACCTGCGGGCGTGGAAGAAGGAGGGTGTCGAAGTGGAGGACGTCGCCAAGCGCTTGATGGACTATGGGTATCACGCCCCAACCATGAGCTGGCCGGTGGCCGGAACCCTGATGATCGAGCCCACCGAAAGTGAATCCAAGGCCGAGTTGGATCGCTTCTGTGACACCCTGATCGCCATTCACGGTGAGATGACCCACGTGGCCCAGGGGCAGCTCGACCGCGTCAACAATCCGCTGAAGCACGCGCCCCACACTGCCTCGGTGGTGGCATCCGACTCCTGGGATCGTCCCTACTCCCGCGAGCTCGCGGCTTTTCCCACCCCTTGGGTGAGAGCCAGCAAGTTCTGGCCCAGTGTCGGTCGGGTCGACAATGTCTACGGCGATCGCAACCTCGTTTGCTCGTGCGCCGGAATGGACGCCTACGCCCAGGCCTAACTCCACCTTAAGCACTCGATGAACCGCACCCGTCTTTCTTCCCGGCTCCGACGGCTGGGCCGCACTGACAGCCAAATCCACTGGCTGCGTCACCTACTGGCTCTCGCCTGCGTCACGTCGCTCTGCGCCCAATCCATCCCGGTCAAACCTCCGATCGATCCCAAGTCGGTCAAGGATTCGGACGAGGCAATTGTCATGGAGCAGGTCGAGGTCACGGGATCACTGATCCCCTTCCCCCGCGACGGCGCTCCCATTCCCATCCAGGTCATCACAGCCGAGGACATCGCTGCCACCGGCGAGGCGGGAGACCTTTTGGAGGCGATCAAGAAGGCCTCCCCGAAATTTGTCGGCAATGGCAACATCGGTTCGTCCAATGCCAACGTCGGAGGCGGCAGCACCAACGGAGGATCCCAGCTGCGACTGCGGAACCTGTCCACGCTGGTGCTGATCAACGGCAGACGAGCTGCCTACGCGCCGGTCGGCGCAACCGGCGGCTATACCTTCGTCGACATCAACTCGATCCCGATCGCCGTTGTCGAACGCATTGAGATCCTTAGCGATGGCGCCTCGGCCACCTACGGCTCGGACGCGGTTTCCGGCGTGGTCAATGTCATCCTCAAACGCGATTTCTCCGGCGTGGAAGTCGGCGCGAACTATCGCATGGCCACTCGACACGGTGACTGGAGCTCGCGCTCGGTGCATGTCGCGGCGGGCAATACGATCGGCCGGACCTCGCTCACCGCCAGTGTCGAGTGGTTCAAGATGACCCCGCTCTTCCAGAACCAGCGCGGCTTCTCCGCCAACCAGACGGGCAAGACCCTCGCCTTTCCCGGTTCCGTCTTCGACTTCAGCGCCGGCGCCATGCTCCTCGCGCCCAACCTCGACGCTCCGCCCCTGAATTCGGACCGGACCCCGGCCCAACTGGTGGCCCAGGGCATCTACGAAGGTCCGCTGTCGAGCGACGCCATCGCCGCCCGTTTCAATCTCGCATCGTCGGTGACATTGCTGCTCGGATACGAAAAGCTCGGCATGACGGTGGCCTTCTCGCATCGTTTCAGCGACCGGCTCGAGGCCTTCGGCGACGTGCTCTTTGCGCGCACCCTTGCCCACTACCAGCTCGCGGCCCAGCCCATCAACGGCATGCCCTACGAGTCGGCGTTTGTCGTCGATGCAGGCCTCGGTGCGGGGATTGCGGCCCCCAACCACCCGCAAAACCCGTCCAACTACTTTGTCCTGCCGCGCAACCGCTTTGTCGATTTCCCCCGACTCTTCGATCATGACACGGCCTCGATCCGCACGCTCGCCGGCCTGCGCGGCAGTCTGGGCAAGACCTGGACCTGGGAAGCAGCGGTCAACGGCAACAAGGTCCGGCAGGACTATGCCAACTCGAACCTGATTGATCGCGCCGCGCTCGCCCGGGCCATCGACACCGGACTCGTCAACCTCTTCGCCCGCACCCAGGATCCGGCGAAACTCCGCCAGGCGGGGATCTTCGGCACAGCGACCTCGCTCAATGAGAGCGCACTCTACAGCATTGACGGACGAATCACCGGCACGATCGACCACGTGCTGCCGGCCGGTCCGATTCGTTTTGCGGTGGGCGCGGAGTCGCGGCGGGAGGAACTTTCCGCCACGCCGGATTCCGGCAGCTACACGGTGTCCGATCCCGCCAACCGCTATTTCGCGAACGCCGTGCGCTGGGACGGTGCGGGCACCACGGACCCGAGCGATGCGAGCCGGAACGTCGACGCTGTTTTCGCCCAGGTCCGCATCCCGATTCTCCGGCGGGGCACCAAGGCCGGCGGGCTGCACGCGATGGACCTCGACCTCGCGGGACGGCACGAGATCTACAGTGACACCGAAAACCCCTTCGTGCCCAAGGTCATGCTGCGGGTGCTGCCGTTCAATGATCGCCTCGCCTTCCGCGCCACCTACTCCGAGTCGTTTTCCGCGCCGCCTCTGTACTTTGTCGGTGGTCCGGTCTCACTCGGCCGCACCGACAGTGTGCGCAATTTCCTGCGGGCTGACGGGCAACTGATCGCCAGCTCGGACCAGGCCAATGTACGCACGCCTCCCAATCCGGGCCTCAAGCCGGAGACCTCGCGCAACGTCGACTTTGGCGTCGTCTATTCTCACCGGTTCGCCAAGTCGCTCACGATCGAGCTGTCCTGGTTTCAAATCGAGCAATCGGACCTGGTCGGTGTGGTCAACTCGATCGGCATGCTTCAGGACGTCGAACTCCGTGGTATTCAATCGCCTTACTACGAGCGTGTCCGCGTCGGCAGCTTCAACGGTCCCCGTCTCGCATCCCCCGGTTTGGTCTCTTACTTCTTTGACTTCGCCGGAGGCTCATTTGCGCCGTTCTTCATCAATTCCCTGCCAGAGAACCTTTCGGAGTCGAAACAGCAGGGCCTCGACATCCTGGTCGACTACACCCGCAACGTCGAGGGCCTCGGGAAATTCACGGTCCGTGGAGCCGCCATGTGGTACGATTCATTCACCGTCGGCGGACGCAACTACGTGGGGACCACGACGGGCAACGCCGCCCTCAATGGAGGGACGGTGCCGCGGTGGAATATCAACCTCTACACCGCCTGGGAACGGGGGGACTGGAAGACGGGTGTATTCGCGAACTACCTGTCCTCGGTCAACGACATCCGCGGCCAGACGTTTGACCAGTTCCTGGTGGAATCCTACGCCAGCGCCGACTGGTTCATCGAGCGGCGTTTCCGGGGTGGCCGGGGCAGGCTATCCCGGCTGGACGGCCTGACCCTGCGTCTGGGAGTCACCAATGTTACGAATGAAATGCCGCCCAGCGCCCCGGCGTCGTGGACCGATGCCAATGCCGACGTGGGTACCTACCGTCTGATCGGCCGAACGGTCTTTCTCGATGCGCGCTACAAGTTCTAGTCCCGGCGTGAGCCGCCTTCGTCGTCTGGCTTCAATCTGGCTGGGGCTCGCTCTGGTCCAGGTTGCGAGGGCGGCCCCGACGCCTGCGGCCGGAAAGAACGAACCCGTTCCCATCCAGGCTTTCTTTGCCACCGCCGCGCTGGCCAATGTCCGGGTCTCGGACGACGGACGGCAACTCGCTTTCGTGGTGCGCAACGAGAAAGGGCGTCGATCGATCGCGGTGTGGGAGGTGGCGACGCAGAAAGGCGGGATCGTTTTCGTGCCCAATGACGACGACGTGGACTTCCTTTTTTGGAAGAGCGGACGGGTCGTATTTGGCGGCGACGCCGGCGGCAATGAGTCGCAGGCGCTGCGTTCGATGGCACCCGACGGCACAGACCTGCGCGACTTGAGCGAGTCGTACAAGGAGGGAAGACCCCTCGAAGGCCCCGTGGTCGCGCATCTCCAATCTCGTCTTCGGGATGATCCGAATGCGGTCCTCATTGCCGGCTACGGCGCCCGACGCCACAGCTCGGGAGATTGGGAAGCCGGAGGCGCCTTTGGCCTGTACCGTCTGGATGTTAAGACCGGTCAACGGTTCCTCGTTGAACCGTGGAAGGACCGTGCGCTGCGTTACTTCGTCGATCCCGTCTCCGGAGCCATTTACGGCCGAGTGATGCAAAGCGGAGAAGAGAGCGTGTTTGAAATGCGACTCCCTCCGGACGGTCCCTTTCGCGAGGTCGGCCGGGCCAAGGCCACTGAAGAGAAGATGGACTTTCTTGGACTGCTTCCGGACGGCAAGACCGCACTGATGGAAATCAAGGGCACCGACGAGCATGACCGCACGGCGTTGTATGCGTTCGATTTGGTGAAGATGGAACGCGGATCCCTGATCTACGAGCCACCGGCCGGAGAAATCACCGCCCTCAAACGCGCGCCCGGCGGGCAATTGGTGGGCATTGACTACGAAGCGGAGAAACCATCCCACCATTGGACCGAGGGTTCGTTCGCCCGGGTTCATGCCAGCCTCTCCAAGACCTTTCCCGGCACGGACGTGGTGCTGGTGCACGCTTCGAGCGACCTCAAGGTGCATGTCATCCTGGTGCGCAGTGACCGCGACCCGGGAACGTACTACGTTTTTGACGCCGCCAAACCGCAGCTGGTCAAGCTCGGCCGCGTTCTGCCGGACATTGATCCGGCGCGGATGGCGGACCGACAACCCATCTCCTACGCGGCACGGGACGGACTCGTCATCCACGGCTACCTGACGCTTCCTCCCTCCGGTCAGAGGCCCGCCCCGCTCATTGTTGCCCCTCATGGCGGGCCCTTCGGCATCCGCGATCACTGGGAGTATGATGCCGAGACCCAGTTCCTCGCCAGCCGCGGCTACGCCGTGCTGCAGGTCAACTATCGCGGCTCGGGTGGCTATGGGGAGAAGTTCAAGCTCGCCGGCAAACGGGAATGGGGTCGGAAAATGCAGGACGATCTGACCGACG